>JAWKJK010000008.1 GCA_041393815.1 Candidatus Nanopelagicales bacterium
AGGACGCCGACCACCTCGTCGGCGTCCTCACGAGCCTGACCGGCAAGAAGCTCACCCGCGCCTACCCACTGATACCCGCCGTCCCACTTGTCACCCACTGGGCTGAGGCCCGCGACCTGCTCACGTCCTACCTGGAGGCGCGTCGAAGCAGCGACGTGGACGGCGGAGCCGTCGCCACTGAATCCGTGTAAGCCGCTGCGCAGGCACGGCGCGAGCACCTCGCGTCAGGCATCGGCCGTGGGCACACCGACGGGACGCCTGAGCAGGAGTCAGCCGCGAGGTTCTGTCGGACCCGGGGCGCACGGTGTGACGTGCCCCCGATGCGGGGGGCCATGGGTCCAAGGGGGATGCTGCGGTGGCGACGCCGATTCGGATGCGCCGGGTGGACGTGCCGGTGGAGAAGGTGGCCTACAAGGGCTTTTCGTGGACGACGTTCTTCTGGGGACCGTTCCCGCCGATGTTCCGCGGCGACGGGATCGGTGTGCTGATCGGGATGGGACTGGTGGTGGTGTCGCTGTTCATCCCGCTGCTGCCGTTCCTGGTGTGGGCGTTCTTCTACAACGACAACCACTTCAACCGACTGCTGGAGACCGGCTGGGTGCCGGTCGACCAGGCCGCGTTGGGCGTCGCAGCTGGGGTGGTGCTACCGGGTCCGGGGACGTACCCCTCGCCGTATTCGCAGTCCGCGGGTCTGTGGCCGCTGCCCGCGGGGTCGCAGCTGTCGGCCCCGGCGGCTCCCGCCGGCTGGTACCCCGACCCCGACAGAGGGCCGGGCTCGACCCGTTACTGGGACGGCACGGCCTGGACGCAGTACCGAAGCTGACGCCGGGATCGGTCCTTGGTCCTGGTGCGAGACCGACGGTCTCGGACCCTCGAAAAGGGTACTGGCGGGGGCTCCCGCAGCCACTGGGCTCCTGACGGTGCCGGACAGAAGTGCGCTGCCATGTGCCTGGCGGAAGATGGTCAGTCGCACGAGGGGTCCTCGTCCAGGGGCTCGAGCAGCTCGAGGGTGAAGATGGCTCCGCCGCACCGGGGGTGCGGCGGCCTCGACGGCGATCTCCGCCGCGATCCCCCTGCGCTGGTTGCGGGGCAAGCAGTCGAACGCGGCGTCCAGCTCGTGGACTGCCTGAAGCAGGTCTTCGACCTGCAGCCTGCGGGTCCTAGAGCGAAACTGGCCGGCATCCAGTCGGCGCTGCAGCGCTTCCGCGCGGTCGCGGCGGATGGGGATCGGGCGGGGACCGGGCATGGTGTCTCCTGGCGACGTAGGCCGACTTCGTGGTTGCGGAGCCATGGCCGAATGTCCTAGGGGCGTCAGGACGCGCAGTACCCGCCACGAGCACCGGGCCGCTGGGGTCGCACGCCACGGGTGTCAGGACGACGCAGGGCCTTGCGTGCGCTGCGAACATCCACGCCGCCCAGTGGCCACCACTGACCCTGGCGGCCGGGCGGGTGCCGCCGCGCCGCTGCCGAGCGGTGGTGAGCCCGCCGGCCTTCATCACTCCTCTGTGGCCCCACCGGCCCGGGATGGTCCGACCGCTTGGGCTCCGGGGCTGGAGGCCGGACCGAGGGACTCCACGCCCGTGTCTCGGCCTAGTGCGGCATCCCTCAAGCCGCAGCCGCAGGTAGCTCGTGGCTGTCGGCGCGGTGCCCCACGCTGCAGCACATCACCTTCCACGCCTCGGGCACCTGCGCGCCCGGTGGGGACGGTCCCACGTTCGGTCTGCCGAGCCCCCCCCTCGCACACCACCACGTGGGACCCGTCGGGATGGCAACACCCTTCGCCGACTCGGCCCTGCCTGCGTGGGCAGCTCACATGTAGTCGAGGTCGCGCTCGGGGTCGAGGCGTGCGAGCCGAGCCAGCTCGTGCTTCTGCTCCTTATCGTCCTTCTTGCGGTGGACGAACACCCAGCGTCGACGTTCGCCGTCGAGCTCGACCTCCCGGTAGTAGATGCGCCCCATGTCGGCGGCGTCCTTGTCACCTGTGGCGATGTGATCCACCACCTCGCGCAGATGCTTGTGGCCTTCGACGTTCTTGATCTTCAAGACGCCGGTGTCGAGTCGGCTGAGCGCCAGCAGGAGCGGGCGCGGGTCCGGGAAGCAGCGAAGGATGATGTCTTCGGTGTCAGAGTGGAGTACGAGCGACGGCCACATCAGCGACATGACCTTGCGCGCGGTCAGGCTCTTGCCTCGCGCAGCGCTGCCGCGGGCGGCGCTCGCCTGGGCGGCCTCACGTGCTTCGTTGGCGTTTTCGAGCTGCGCGAGGGCGTTCGCCAGATCGACCTCGAGTCGCATCGCGCGCTCGTTAGCCTCCGCCGCAGCCGCGGCCCGCTCGTCTGCGTCCTCGCGTGCCTGATCCCGCTCCTTGCTGTAGAGGTCGACGAGCTGGCTGTACTCGTCGAGGTCGATCTGCGTGGCGGGGGCATCCGCCAGTGCTCGCGCGGTGTCGAGCTCCTGCGTGAGGCGGGCGTTCTCGGTAACCACCCTGCGTTCAGAGGCGGTGAGCTTGCGGGCTCGTGCCTCCGCGGATTTCGCGCGAAGCTCCACCGCTTGCAGCTGGGCCTTCAGCTCCTCGACGTACCCAGCAGTGGTGGCGAGCTGCAGGGCGACGGCCTTGCGTGCGAGTTCGGCGACCTGAGCCTCGAGACGGGCGAGCCGCAGTTCCTCGGCATCCGCGGCCTGCTCCGCCGGGGCCGAAGCCTTGACCGGCGTGAGTGCCGCCCGCACGCGACGCACCGCCTCCTCGCGAGGGGCGTCGAGTTTGAGGCGGATGAACCAGTCGTAGTGGCGCCCGTTGAACGCCGCGCGCACGCTCTCGTCCCAGCGCACGACGTCGAGGCCAGACTGCTGCACTGCCGCCACGACGGCGGTGGCTGTGGCGCGATCGGCGTCGAAGACGACGTAGTTCCCGAACTTGTTGTGCTCGATGGTCCAGGCGTCGTCTGCCAGGATCGGCGTGGAGACTCGGCGCCTTGCCGAGGAGCTCGTCGGCGTCTTACTGGCGGCGTAGGGGATCTTGGTGCCGGGGGAAACGAAGCCGGGGCATCGCCCCTTGGGGATCGAGGTGTCGTCGAGGTCGATGGTGTCGCCGGCGTGAAGGGGGTACACGTCGCCGCCATAGACGATGCCGGCAACACCGCCGGGCATCATACGGACGGGGCGGTTGGGCAGCGGTCCATCCACCGTCCGACCGCGTCGTTTGACGGTGACGGTGACCTTGGCGGAACCCGACATGTGACCCCCGAGCGCGTTCTGGGGCCATCATGCCGAGGTCGAGACTCGGGGCGCTTCAGCTTCGCCCGGAGATCGATCAAGATCACACGCCGAAGATGCGGCAGGTGACCGCCACCACACCACTGGCGGCCGCGGTGACGAACTCCCCCCCCTGCGCGCAAGACCAACGCCCGCGGTGCAGTGGTGGGGACGTTCGGCGGTCTGCCGTCGGCACGACCGATTCCGGGCATGGAAGCAGAACCTCGCAGACCGGACGGCCCCCGCGTCCTTCTTGCCAGGTGCACGGGATGCGCTGTGCGACCGGCGCAGCCGGGCGCTCCGAAGCGTTCACGCGGTGACGCTGGCGCCTTTGGCGTGGGACTCCGCGTAGCGCAGCAAGAGCTGTTCGCTGCTGGAGTTCCCACCAAGGAGTTCGACGACCTGGGAGTGGGTGTCGTCGGTGACGCCGTAGTAGTAGCGCTCCACGGTGGCCATGTCCTCCCAGCCGCCCTGGGCGTACAGCATGGAGCGCGTGAAGTGCCACTCGTCGACGGCGGTGACGGCGTACCGGTCGCGCAGGCTGTGCAGGGTGTACTTCCAGTAGGTGCGGGTGCACCCGTTGGCGTCGGTGACCGTGGTGCTGGGCCAGTCCAGGTCGGTCATCGCGGCACGCCAGCGATCCTCCAACTGACCCTTCCACAGCCACCCTCCCCTTGCCGCCGGGAACAGAAGTGCGCGCGGGTTGGCTCCGGCTGCCTGCTCCTGTCTGGCGGCGGCAACTCGGTCGTCGAGCGCGGTGCGCAAGTCGAAGCCGGTGGCCAGCCGCGCCTGGACCGGGATGACGACGTCGCGCACCTTGTCACCCTTGGGGAGCAGGAGGTGGTGGCCGCCTTGCTCGCCGAGCTGCCACCGCACTCGAACCAGCCACGCGTCGAGGTCCACCAGGCTGCCGTTCCCGCTGTCCGCGACGTCCGCGGCGGCGGTTAGGCACAGGATCTCCCCGCCCCGCAGCCCGGTGGCCGCGGCCAGGTGGACCAGCAGCGCCCCGTGCCGGTAGCGGGGCGCGAGCGCGGTGGCCAGGGTGTTGACCTGGTTGTGCCCCAACACGTCCTCGCGGGGGACGGCATCGGCGTCAGTACCCGCGCGACGAGTGCTGCCTCGGACCTTGCCGGGTGCCTCGTAGCCGACGGGCGGTACCCACTCGACGCGGTCGATCAGGCCTACCTGGTCGGAGGACAGGTAGTCGTTGCGCCGACCCCAGCGCAGGAGTTCCGCCAGCCGAGCGGTGATGAACTTCCCGCGCTGGGCAGTGCCGGCGCGGGCGACCGCAGCGCGCAGGTGCTCGACGGCGAGGTCACGACAGGCCAGGCCCGCGACACCGTCGACCCGCAACAAGAAGCCCAGGTCTCGGCGGCGATCGCCGACAGTCCGCTCGCCCCACTTGCCGGTGGACTGGTGGCGGCGCACGCACTCCGCCACCATCTCGGCCACGGTGTGCTCCTCGTGCGGCAGGCTCTCCCGTCGCGCCTCGGCCTCGGCAAGGGTGACTGCCGCCCACAGGCTGGCCGCGGTGCGCCCGCCGGACAGCTCGCGACGTCCCGGAGCTCGGTAGACGACCCGCCAGGTCGCCCGCTTGGCCGTGGGCGGATAGACCCTGGCTGAGCCCATGTACCTGGGCTTGCCGTCGGCCACCGCCTGGGTCATCAGCGCGTTCAGCGCTGGCGGGGGCTCCTGGGCCTGGGCCCGCCGGGCGGTCACTGGGCCACCGCCTGGTTCAGGGCCACGGTCAGCGCCAGTTCCAGCTCGGTGGGCTCCGCGGCGTTGTGGGAGGGCGGCCGGCGCGGGGCCGGACGGCGGCGGGGGGCGTGGGTCCGCCGGGGCCGGGAGGCCACCGCGTCGCGGACCTCGGCGGCCAGGTAGACCCGGTCGCCGTGGGCGGCGCCGAGGTCCAGCGGGGCTGGGAACCACTCCTGGGCCATCAGCGCGAAGGTGGCGGTGCGGGCGCGGTGGAAGAACGCGGCCACGTGGTGCCACGTCCACAGCTCGTCGGACAGATCAACGTCGGGTCGCGCGCCGGTGCGCGTGGTGTCGGTCATGGCCAGGACCGGTCCGCGGATGGCCTTGGTGCGCACTGTCCGGTCGACGGCGCGCATCACGCGCGCACCGTCGCGGGCGTGGTTGTGGCAGACCTGTGGCAAACGCAGGGCATGAAAAAGGCCCCCTTCCTGCGTTCCCGCAGGTCAGAGGGCCTTTCGAGGGGGAGCCGCCTGTCGGAATCGAACCGACGACCTACGCATTACGAGTGCGTCGCTCTGGCCGACTGAGCTAAGGCGGCGTGCTCGTGACCGCCGGCCGCGAGCCCGGAAAGGATACCCCAGCCCGCGGAGCCGCCCGAACCGGAGATGTGGATCTTCCGCGGAAGATCCACATCTCCCTCTTCCCCCTCCGACACCGGCCCTCCGGCGCGGATCCCGCCCACGTGGACCTGGCGCCCTACAGGGGTCAGGGCCGCATTCCCGGGTACGGGAGGTGCGACGGAGGAGGTGACCATGACAGTGCCCTTCACCGATGCGCCGCTGTCGTGCAGCCGAGGTGACCACCGCTGGGTCACCGGATGGAGCGACGGGCCGATCGTGTGGTGCGAGCTGTGCGGGTCCAGCCCGCCGTGGAGGCGCAGGCGCCTCTGGAGTCGGCACCGCACCTAGACGACATCCGGGTCGATGACCCCCCCGCCGAGGACACCCCGCATCGACATCACCGCGCGTGGCCAGGCTGGCGTAGGGGGCCGTAGCGATCAGACGAAGTGGATCTTCCGCGGAAGATCCACTTCGTCCGCCTCGCGACCGACGTGATCACAGAAGTGAGCCGAACGGTTGCTACCGGGCCCGGCAAGGGCCGGGTAGCAACCGTTCGACTCACATCTGCCAGCGGCAGCGGCCCCGCGGGGACCACCGGCCCGGGACGACCGACACCGTCGCTACCGGGCGTCTTCTCGCGCCGGTAGCGACGGTGTCGGTCACAGGGGCGGGCAGTTCGCGGCTGGCGCCGCGGACGGCAAGGCTCGGGCCGGCGGACTCCGGGTCAGGCCGGGTCCGCCACCTCGCCCACCTCGGGCTCGGTCGCACCCTCGACCACGTCGACGGTGCGGACGGTGATCTTGCGCGGCTGCTCGGCCGGCTTGCGCACGCCGCGCACCCGCACCGTCAGCAGCCCGGTGTCGTACGTCGCCTCGACGTCGTCGGCGCCGATGCCCTCGGGCAGGGCGAACTCGCGCCGGAAGGAGCCGTACCGCATCTCGCGGACGAGCACCTTGCCGGCCTGGTCGTTGACCTCGGACGCCTCGCGGCGCTGGCCGCTGACGGTCAGCCGGCCCTGGTGCACCTGCACGTCGATGTCCTTGTCGACGTCCACGCCGGGCAGCTCGAAGGTGATGACCACGTCCGGTCCCTCGACGGTGACGTCGACGGCGGGCACGAACCCGGCCCGCGCGACCCGCGCGGGGCCCCAGGTGCGGCGCACCAGGTCGTCGAAGTCGTCATCCATGCGGGCCAGGACGGTGAACGGGTCCCACCGCGTCACGGTCTTCATGGATCTGTTCCTCCCACGTGATGTCGGCCCTCGCGGACCCTCCCGCGAGGGTTAGCACTCTTATACCATGAGTGCTAACCAGACACCAGAGGGAGGCATTCCCGGAAGCCCGGGATTCCTACTGACAGAGCGGGTCCTGCTCCGGGACGGCCCCGGTCAGCAGGTAGCCGTCGACCGCCGAGTCGACGCAGGCGGACCCCTCCATGTACGCGGTGTGCCCGTCTCCGTCCCACGACACCAGCGCCGCGTTGGACAACTGCTCGGCCAGCGAGACGCCCCACTCGTACGGGGTCGCCGGGTCGTACTTGGTGGACACCACCAGGATCGGGCCGGAGCCGTCGGCGGTGATCACGTGCGGCTCCTCGGTCGGCGGCGCCGGCCAGCCGTCGCACGGCAGGTTGCCCCAGGCGAGGTACGGCCCGAAGGTCGGAGCCTCCGTCGCCCACTCCTGCGACAGCTGCTCGGCCCGCGCCACGCCGCCGGACACCGGGCGGTCCAGGCACGACACCGCGTAGAACGCGTCCGTGCCGTTGGTGGTGTAGCTGCCGTCGGGGGCCCGGTCGATCCGCTGGTCCAGCATGTCCATCAGCACCGTGCCGTCTCCGCGGATGCCGGCGGACAGCCCGTCCCGCAGCAGCGGCCAGTCGTACGACGGGAAGTACAGGTACGACAGCACCGCGTACGTCGCCAGCGCCTCGTTCAGCGGCCGCCCCGGCTGCGCGGGGATCGGCTCCTGCTCGAGCGCGGCGAACCAGTTGCGCACCTGCTGCACGCCCTGCTCGACGTCGCCCGTGAGCGGGCAGTCGGAGTGCCGGCCGCAGTCCTCGACGAAGTGCTCCAGCGCCACCTCGAACGCCTTCGCCTGCCCCAGCGTGATCTGCTCGGCATTCAGGTCCGGGGCCAGTACGCCGTCGAGCACCATCCGCCCGACCCGCTGCGGGAACTCCTCGGCGTAGACCGCGCCGAGATAGGTGCCGTACGACTTGCCGAGGTAGTTCAGCTGCTCGTCGCCGAGGGCCGCGCGCAGGATGTCCATGTCCCGCGCGGCGTCGCGGGTGCCGACGTACGGCAGCAGGTCGCCGGACCGCTCCTCGCACCGCTGCCCGAGCAGTTCGGAGACCGCCGCCGTCTGCTTGACCTCCGCGGCGTCGTCGGGCGTCCCGTCCGCGGCGAACAGCCGGTCGGTCTCCGGGCCGGTCAGGCACTGGATCGGCGCGCTCTCGCCGACGCCGCGGGGGTCGAACCCGACGACGTCGTACGCCTGCAGCACCGGCTCGCTCACCACGAACCGGGCGGCCCGTGCGTAGTCGATGCCCGAGCCGCCGGGGCCGCCGGGGTTGAGCACCAGCGAGCCGATCGGGTCGCTCCCCGTCGCCGGGCTGCGCAGGACCGCGATCTGGATGGTCTCGCCGGAGGGGTCGTCGTACGACAGCGGCACGGTCAGGTCCGCGCACTGGAAGCTGCCCCCGCAGGACTGCCAGGCCAGCCGCTGCGAGTAGTAGGGCTCGAGCTCGGGGTCGGTCGGCCCGCCGGAGGGGTCGGTGGACCCGGTCGGGGACGGCGAGCCGCTGGCCGACGTGCCGGGCCAGCTCACGTCGCCGCCGGGACTCGCGGTGGGCGTGACGGTGGAGCAGCCGGCAAGGACGAGGGCCGAGGCGGCGACGGCCGCCGCGGCCAGCCGGACGGGATGGCGCGGGCGGCGGCGGTGCTGGGCGGGTGGCACGCGGTCGGTCCCCTCGGTGCGGTGCTCGTGCGTCGGCGGGCCCGCGGCGGGAGCGCGGGCCAGGGGTACGACGCCCGGCGGGTGCCCGATCGTTCCGCGCACCTCCCGCGGGCGGGATCGGCGCGTACCCGTGGCCACGCTATCCCGCCCCCGCCGGTGGAACGTTCGGCCAGCCGCAACGCTGTGGACGGTGGTCGTACGTTCCACCGGGCTCGGGCCTGCCGCGGGGCGGGTGCGCCGGGGCGGGTGGGCCGGGCCCGCCGGCGCGGCGGGAGGATGGCGGGCGTGAGCGGGGCGAGCGGCGTCGGGCGGTGGCTGCCGCCGCAGCACGGGGCGTGGGCGTTCCTCATCGTCCCGCTGCTGCTCGGCCTGTCCACGGCCGACCCGGCCTGGGTCATGGTCCCGTTCGCGGTGGCCTGGGTGGCCGCGTACCCGCTGTCCTACTTCGTGCTGCAGTGGACCCGGGCCCCGCAGCGCCGCCGCCCCCGCTACCTGGCCCCGCTGCGGCTGTGGGCCGCCGTCGTGACCCCTCTCGCGGTGCTGCTTCTCCTCGTACGACCCTGGCTGGTCTGGGCGGGCCTCGCCTGGGCCGCCTCGTTCGCGGTCAACGCCGCCTTCGCCCGCCGCAACGACGAGCGCAACCTCGGCAACGACCTGGTCCAGGTCTTCCAGTCCGCCTCCGCGCTCCCGGTCTTCTGGCTGCTGGGCCAGGAGACCTACACCGGGATCTCCCCTCCCCCGGCGGCCGACATCCCCGCGGACGTCTGGGTGCTCACCGCGGCCTGCGTGCTCGCCTTCACCGGCTCGGTGCTGCACGTGAAGTCGCTGATCCGGGAGCGCCGCGACCCGCGGTGGATGTGGGCGTCGCGGGTGTACGCCGTCGCGGTGGTCCCGGTCGCCTGGTGGCTGTCGCCGTGGCTCACGGTGCCGTTCGCGTTCCTGGCGATCCGGGCCTGGGCGATCACGCCCGACCGGGCGCCGAAACCCGCGGTGCTCGGGGCGGTCGAGGCCGTCGGGTCCCTGCTGCTCGTGGCCTTCGGCTGGCTGGTCTGACGTCTCAGCCGAGAGGCTCCACCGAGCGCACCCGCTCGAGCACCGCGTCGGCCACCTCGGCGGGGACCTCCTCCGGCAGCCAGTGCCCGGACCCGTCCAGCTCGACGAACTTGTGCGGGCCGGTCATCCACGGCAGGCACCCGTACGCCGCCGCGGGCGCGATCCCCTGGTCGGTCGTCCCCCACACGTACGTCGTCGGCACCGACACCGGCGGCAGCGACGCCCAGGTGTCGCGGTCCAGCGCCCGGTACCACGCGAGCACGGCCGTCATCGCGCCCGGCTCGGACAGCCGCTGCACGTACGCGTCCACCACCTCCGGCGGCACCGCTCGCCCGTACATCCGGCGCAGCCGGTGCGCGTCGTCGCCCAGCAGCACCCCCTCCGCGAGGCCCTGCTCGGTCTGCAGCAGCCCGATGTAGGCCGACCGCTCGCGCTGGTGGGGATCGTCCTGCCACGCCTGCGCGTACGCCGCCGGGTGCGGCACGGACAGCGCGGTCAGCGACCGCACGGACGACGGGTGCCGGGCCGCCAGCGCCCAGGACACCGCCGCGCCCCAGTCGTGGCCGACCACGTGCGCGGACGACCAGCCGAGCGCGGCCAGGAAGGCTCGCGCGTCGGCGACCAGGTTGTCGAGGGTGTACGCCGCGACGTCCGCCGGCCGTGCCCGCGGCGAGTACCCGCGCTGGTCCACCGCCACGCAGCGGCACCCGGCCGCCGCGAGCCGCGGCAGCACGCCGGACCAGGACAGCGCGGTCTCGGGCCAGCCGTGCAGCAGCAGCACCGGGACCCCGTCCTCCGGACCGACCACCCAGGCGTCGAACTCCAGCGGACCGGACGAGTCGTCCGTCCGCAGCAGCGTCACGTGTCGGGGAGGCTCGGTGTCGGGGGCCATCCGGGCAGGGTAGGCCGGTCGCCGCCCCTTGCGGGTCCACGTACCGTGGTCCCCGTGGGCAAGAAGCGCCGGGACCCCGAGGAGCTGGCCCGGCTCGTGGAGACGGGGCTGGCGCGCGGGCTGGACCTCGTCGACGCCTTCCGCTCCGCGACGGCCCGCTACCCCGGCGGCGGCGGCCCGGGCGTGCGGTCGCTGGAGCGCCAGCACCGCAAGGCCGTGGAGCAGCACCGCAAGGCCGTGAAGCGCTACGAGCGGACCGTGTCCTCGCTGCGCACCCAGGCCACCGCGGGCACGGCCGTCGCCGGCGTCGCGGGCACCGTGGGCGCGATCGACGTGGTCACCGAGGCGGTCACGTCGCAGACCGGCGTGTACGGCCCGTCCTGGATGTGGCTCGGCGGTGCGGTCATCGGCGGGGTGACCGCGTTCGCCGCGCGCCGCCGGCTGCGTGAGGTCAAGCCGCCCGCGCCGCTGACCCTGCCGCTCCCCCCGCCCGCGCCGCTGCCGCCGACGGCCCGGGGTGCCGCGGAGTCGGCTCGGCTCTCGGCCCTGCGGGTGCAGCTGGCCCAGGTCGTCCCCGCGGTGGCGCGCCTGCACCCCGGCGCGGCCGAGGAGCTGCTGCGCGCGGACAGCGACGCGGCCCCCGCGATGAACGCGCTGGTGGAACGGCTGGCCGTGCTGCACCGGATCGAGCAGGACATGCCGGGCTCCCAGCCCGCGGTGGCCGCGGCGGCCGCCGGGGAGGAGGTCCGGGTGCGACTGGTCTCCGGTGTCACGACGTACGAGCGGTTGCTGGCCGCGTCGGCGACCCTGCTCGCCGCGCCCGACCCGGGTCGAAGCGCCGACGAGGTGCTCGGTCCCGCGGTCGACGGACTGACGGCGTACGCGCACGGGCTGACCCGCAGCGCCCAGGCCTTCGACCAGCAGCCCTGACCGACGATGTGGATCTTCCGCGGAAGATCCACATCGCGCTGATCACAGAAGTGAGCCGAACGGTCGCTACCGCGACCGGATCGAGCCGGGTAGGAGCCGTTCGGCTCACGGATGCAGGGGCGGCGCGGTTCAGCCCGCGTCCCGGCGGACCTCGGGGTCGCGCAGCTCGACGGTGAGCGCCTCCAGGGCCAGCAGCGGCGCGACGTTGGCCTGCATCGCCAGCCGGGCCCGGCTGACCGCCTCCATCCGCAGCAGCGTCCCGTCCGGACTGGTGGCGGCGGCGAGCTGCGCGAGCTGCACCCGCAGCTCCTCGTTGACCAGCGGCACGCCGGCCTCGACCTGGACGGCGAGGACGTCGCGGTAGAGCGCGAGCAGGTCCACCAGCGCCCGGTCGATCTGGTCGCGAACGGTGCGGGTGCGCCGCGACTTCTGCCGGTCCTGCAGGTCCTTCAGCGCGGCCGACGCGAGCCGGGACACGCGGGCCTGGGTGACACCCTCCGACCCCTCGCCGTACGCCCGCATGAGGTCCGACTGCTCGCGCGCGTCGATCGGGTCGGTGATGGCGTGGGCATCCTCGGTGGCCGCGTCCAGCAGGTCCGCGGCGGCCGCGAAGCAGGAGGGCAGGTCGCGCAGCCGGAACGGCACCCGCAGCACCTCCTGCCGCCGCAGCCGGGCCTGCTCGTCGGTGGCCAGCGCCCGCGCCCGGCCGATGTGCCCCTGCGCGGCACGGGCCGCGAACGACGCCATCGCCGGGTCCACCCCGAACCGCGTCACCAGCGCCTCGGCCACCTCCGGGATCGGCGGGGTGCGCAGCTGCAGCAGCCGGGTCCGCGAGCGGATCGTCGGCAGGACGTCCTCGACGCTGGGCGCGCACAGCAGCCACACCGTGTGCGGGGTCGGCTCCTCGATCGCCTTCAGCAGGGCGCTGACCGCCTCGTCGGTGAGCCGGTCGGCGTCCTCGATCACCAGGACGTGCCAGTGGCTCTGCGTGGGCGCGTTGGCGGCCCGGCGCACCAGCCGGCGGGCCTCCTCCACGCCGTACGAGAGCCGGTCCGGGCGCACCACCTCGACGTCGGGGTGGGAGCCGGCGCGGGCCTGGCGGCAGGAGTCGCACTCCCCGCACCCGTCGTGCGGGCAGACCAGCGCGGCGGCGAACGTCACGGCCGCCACCGAGCGGCCCGACCCGGGAGGCCCGGTGACCAGCCAGGCGTGGGTCATCGCTCGGGTGGACACCGACTCCGGCGACTCGAACAGGTCCGGCCCGCCGCGCGCGTCGGCCACCGCCCGGCGCAGGTCGGCGACCGCGTCCTCCTGCCCGACCAGGGCCTCCCAGACGCTCACGCGGATCCCTCGGAGCCCTGCTCCGCGACGCCCACGACGGACGACTCGACCGACGACCCGACCGCCGACCCGACCGACGACGCCCGGGCGCCGAGCAGGGTGTCCACCCGCGCGGCCACCTCGGCGGCGAGCTCCGGCGCGGGACGGGTGCCGTCCAGCACCAGGTAGCGCCCGGGGTCGCGCGCCGCCAGGGCGACGAACCCCTCGCGCACCGCCCGGTGGAACTGCGCCGGCTCGGACTCCAACCGGTCCGGGGTGCCCAGCCGGCCCAGGCCCACGGTCGGGTCGACGTCGAGGACCACGGTGAGGTCGGGCCGCAGGCCCCGGGTCGCCCACAGCGACAGGCCCTCGACGGTCTCGATGCCCAGACCGCGTCCGACCCCCTGGTAGGCGACGGAGGAGTCCAGGTAGCGGTCGGTGACCACCACCGCCCCGCGGTCCAGGGCCGGGCGTACGACGCGGGCCACGTGGTCCCCGCGGGCGGCGGCGAACAGCAGCGCCTCGGCCCGGTCGTCCAGGCCCTCGTGCGCGCGGTCCAGCAGCACCTCGCGGATCCCCTCGGCCGCCGGCGTCCCGCCGGGCTCGCGGGTACGGACCACGTCGTGCCCGGCCGCCAGCAGGCGCGTCGCCAGCAGCGTCGCCTGGGTCGACTTGCCGGCCCCCTCGCCCCCCTCGAACGCGACGAACAGGCCGGCGTGCGGCCGCGGCTCGTCGATCGGCAGGGCGGCGGCGGGCATGCGCGGCAGCGTACGCGTCGACTCCGACCCCCGGACCCGCGGTCGGTGCCACCCCGCGGCGCCCGCGGGAGCCGGACACGCTCGGCTCCGCCGCGGTGTGGGGTTGCTTCGCGGTAGCTGGCTACTTCGCGGCGGCCGGCTTCTTGGCAGCGGTCTTCTTGGCCGCGGCCTTCTTCGCGGGGGCCTTGCGGGCGGCGGTCCGCTTCTTCGGCGCCGGACCCTTGGCCCGCTTCTCGGCCAGCAGGTCCGCAGCGCGCTCCAGCGAGATGGTCTCCGGGTCGTCCGCGCGACGCAGCGACGCGTTGACCTCGCCGTCGGTGACGTACGGACCGAACCGGCCGTCCTTGAGCACGATCGGCTTGCCCGACGACGGGTCGGTGCCGATCTCGCGCAGCGGCGCCGCCGCGGTCTGGCCGCGGCGCTGCTTGGGCTGCGCGAGCAGCGCCAGCGCCTCGTCGAGGGTGATCGTGAAGATCTGCTCCTCCGACGCCAGCGAGCGGGAGTCCTTCTCCTTGGTGATGTACGGGCCGTAGCGGCCGTTCTGCGCGGTGATGACCACGCCGTCGGCCGGGTCGGCACCCACCACGCGCGGCTGGGACAGCAGCCGCAGCGCGTCGTCGAGCGTGACGGTGTCCAGCGTCATGTCCTTGAACAGCGACGCGGTCCGCGGCTTCGCCGACTTCGGCGACCCCTCGGGCAGGACCTCGGTGACGTACGGGCCGTACCGGCCGGCCTTCGCCACGATCTCGCGCCCGGTCTCCGGGTCGGTGCCCAGCGGGTGGTCGCCGGAGGGCTGGGACAGCAGCTCCTCCGCCTTGGCCGCGTCGAGCTCGTCGGGGGCCAGGTCGGGCGGGATGTTGGCCCGCTGCTCGCCGCGCTCGACGTAGGCGCCGTAGCGGCCGACGCGCACGACCGCGTCGGTCTCCGGGATCGGGAACGTCGCGATCTGCCGGGAGTCGATGGCGCCGAGGTCCTCGGTGAGGTCCTTCACGCCGCGGAACGGCTCGCCGGCGGTCTCGCCGCCGCGCCAGAACGTGTCCAGCGGCCCGAGCCGGCCGGAGTCGCCGTTGGCGATGAGGTCGAGGACCTCCTCCATCCGCGCGGTGAACTGGTAGTCGACCAGCGAGGTGAAGTGCTGCTCCAGCAGCCGCACCACCGCGAACGCGAGGAACGACGGCACCAGCGCGGACCCGCGCTTGGTGACGTAGCCGCGGTCGACGATCGTGCCCATGATCGTGGCGTACGTGGACGGCCGGCCGATGCCGAGCTCCTCCAGCCGCTTGGTCAGAGTGGCCTCGGTGAACCGCGCGGGCGGGCTGGTGCGGTGGCCGTCGGCCTCCAGCGTGCGCGCCTGGACCTGCTGGCCCTCGGACAGCGGCGGCAGCCGGCGCTCGTCGTCGCCGTTGCGCGAGCCGTCGCGGTCGGCGTCGGTGCCCTCCTCGTACGCGGCGAGGAAGCCGGGGAACACCACGACCGTGCCGGAGGCGGAGAACTCCGCGTCCCGCCCGTCGGTCGCGGCGGCGCCGAGGCGGACCGTGGTCGTGGACACCCGCGCGTCCGCCATCTGCGAGGCGACCGTGCGCTTCCAGATCAGGTCGTACAGCACGAACTCGTCGCCGACCAGCTCGCCGGACACCTCTGCGGGCGTACGGAACACGTCGCCGGCCGGGCGGATCGCCTCGTGCGCCTCCTGCGCGTTCTTGACCTTCTTGTCGTAGCGCCGCGGTCCGGGCGCGACGTGGTCGGCGCCGTAGAGCTGCGCCGCCTGGGCGCGGGCCGCGTTGATGGCGGTCTCCGACAGCGTGGTCGAGTCGGTGCGCATGTACGTGATGTAGCCGCGCTCGTAGAGGCCCTGCGCGACGCGCATGGTGCGCTGGGCGCCCCAGCGCAGCTTGCGGCCGGCCTCCTGCTGCAGCGTCGACGTCATGAACGGCGCCGACGGCCGGCGGTTGCTCGGCCTCTCCTGGACCGAGCGCACGGTGAACGTGGCGCCCGACAGCGCGTCCACCAAGCCGCGCGCGGTCGCCTCGTCCAGCGCCACCACGTCGGCCCGCTTCAGCGCGCCGGTGTCGTCGAAGTCGCGGCCCTCGGCGACGCGGACGCCGTCCACCGAGCTCAGCCCGGCAGCGAACGCACCCGGGTCGAACAGGCCCTCGATGTCCCAGTACTCCGCGCTGCGGAACGCGATCCGCTCGCGCTCCCGGTCCACGACCAGCCGGACGGCCACGGACTGCACCCGGCCGGCGGACCGGGCCTCACGGCCGATCTTCTTCCACAGCACCTCGGACACCGGGTACCCGTACAGCCGGTCCACGATCCGGCGGGTCTCCTGCGCGTCGACCAGGCGCATGTCCAGGTCGCGGGTGTGCTCCAGCGCGTCCCGGATCGCGCCGCGGGTGATCTCGTGGAACACCATCCGACGCACCGGGACCTTGGGCTTGAGCACCTCCATCAGGTGCCAGGCGATGGCCTCGCCCTCGCGGTCCTCGTCCGTGGCCAGCAGCAGCTCGTCGGCGTCGGCGAGCTTCTTGCGCAGCTCGGACACCTTCGCCTTCTTCGAGGCGTGCACGACGTAGTAGGGGCGGTACTCCTCGTCCACGTCGACCGCGAGCTTGGCCCACGGCTGCTTGCGGACCGACTCCGGCAGCTCGGAGGCCTTCGTCGCCAGGTCGCGGACATGGCCGACCGACGCCTCGACGTCGAACTCCGGGCCGAGGTAGCCCTGGATCGTCTTCGCCTTCGCCGGTGACTCGACGATCACCAGCCGACGGCCGGACCTCGCCTTGGGGGGCACGCTGACCTTCTCTCCGTCCCGCTCTGCACGACCGATGCACTGCTGCTGTACGAGTGCCGGCGCCGTCGCCTGCACCGCCGCCGGAGCGGTCCCGGGGCGTGCCCGGAGCCGACTGCCGATCGGGCGGAGTGTGACGGTATCCGGGGCCGCGGTGTCAACACGGTGCCGGCCCGGCGTGGCGTGATCCCCGGCACGTGCGGCTCCTCCCCCCTACGGGGGGACCTGCGCGGAGGTGCTCCTGGTCACTGTCCCGCGGAACGGGACGGGGGTCGGAGGGCGCCGCTGCGGAGCAGGGCCCGGGCGGCCGGGAGCGTGACGGCCAGCAGGTCCAGCCGGTCGCTGCCGCTCGCGGCGGCCTCCGCGTCCACCAGCGCGTCCAGGGTCCGGGTGCCGTCCGCCGGTCGCAGCACGGCCAGCGCGCGGGGATCCAGACGCTCCGGCGGCCGCCAGCCGTCGACCCGGGCGACCCGCGGGGGCAGCCCCGTGACCCCGTCGTCCAGGACGACGGTCTCCTCCAGCACGCGGGTCCCCGCCGCCCAGGCGGGAGCCGCCGTCAGCAGGGTGCCCGCGTCGAGCGCGGCGAGGTCGTCGTACGCGGCGACCTGGTCCACCACCTCGCCGCCGCGGGGCAGTCGCGGGGCCTCGGCGAGGTCCTCCACCTCCACCCAGGGGACGTCCCGGCCCGCGGCGTGCAGGACCACCCAGCCGAAGCCGACGGCCTCCGCGCGCATGGCCCGCAGCGCGGCCAGCCAGTCCGCGTACAGCGCGTCCGCCTGCGGCCGGGCGTGGTCGCCCGCGTCGCGCAGCCACAGCTCGGCGTACTCGGCGGGGTCCTGCAGATCGCGATGCACGACCCAGGCGTCGCAGCCGGAGCCGTCGACCCAGGAGGCCACCCGATCGCGCCAGTCCTGGCCCTCCACGTGCAGCCAGTTGGCGAGGACGACGCACCAGCCGTCGTCGGCCAGGTGCCGGGGCGCGCGGGCCAGCAGGGTCCGGCCGAGCTCGTCGCCGGGCAGGCCGGCGTCGCGGTACTCGTAGCGCGGCCCCGGCGACACCACGAACGGCGGGTTGGACACGACCAGGTCGAACCGCGCGCCGTCCACCGGGTCGAACAGCGACCCGCGGCGCGACTCCCAGGTGACCCCGGACAGCCCCGCGGTGAGCGCGGCCAGATCCAGCGCGCGGGCGTTGGTGTCGGTGCCGACGACGTGCTGCGCGTGCCGGGTGAGGTGCAGCGCCTGGACGCCGCAGCCGGTGCCGAGGTCGAGCGCGGTGGCCACGGGGAGCCGCGGGGTGATCTGGGCCAGCGTGACCGACGCCCCACCGACGCCGAGGACGTGGTCGGGCGGTAGCGACTGCCCCGGGGGCAGCCGGTCCGGGCCGAGGTCCGAGACCACCCACCAGTCGACGTCGGCCTCGCCGTACGGGCGCACGTCCAGGGCCGCGCGCACCCCGTCGTCCGGGGCGGCACCGTCGACCTCGACCAGGCCGAGCTCGCGGGCCGCGTCCACCGGCAGAGCCCGCTCGACCTGCCGGCGCGGGACCTGCTCGCCGAGGACGAACAGCCGCAGCAGCGTCCCGCAGGCGGTGCCCCCGGCACCGGCGTCCCCGGTTCCGCCGCCGGTTCCGGTCCGGGTGCCGGGGTCCGTCACGGTGGAGGGGTTGGACAGCACGACCGAGGCGGGGACGGTCTCGCCGCGGCCCAGCGCCGCGTACGCGGTCGGCCCCAGCGCCTCCAGCGCGCCGTCCACGGTGTAGCCGGCGGCGGCCAGCGCGTCCCGGACCGGGCCGAGGGCCTCCGGGTCGGGGGTGGCGGTCACGTGCCGAATCCTCTCGCGACGCACCCCCCGAACGCAGTTGTGGTGCCGGTTGCGCGAGCTCTAGCTCGCGCAACCGGCACCACAACGAAGAGACCTACGCCTTGGCGATGTCCTCCTCGCCCACGGCCACCGGCCGGCGCTTGGAGATCACGATCGACACCACCACGATGGCCACCGCGACCAGGGCGATCGCCCAGCGCAGTGCGGTGTTGCCGTCCAGCGTCAGGGACACCACCGCGGGGGCGATCAGCAGCGAGACCAGGTTCATCACCTTGATCAGCGGGTTGATCGCCGGGCCGGCGGTGTCCTTGAACGGGTCACCGACCGTGTCGCCGATGACCGTCGCCGCGTGCGCCTCGGAGCCCTTGCCGCCGAAGTTGCCGTCCTCGACGTACTTCTTGGCGTTGTCCCAGGCGCCGCCGGAGTTCGCCAGGTAGACGGCCATCAGGACGCCGGTGCCGATCGTGCCGGCCAGGTACGCGCCCAGTGCGCCGACGCCGAGCGAGAAGCCGACCGCGATCGGCGTCAGCACGGCCAGCAGACCGGGGGTGATGAGCTCGCGCAGCGAGTCGCGGGTGACGATGTCCACCACGCGGCCGTACTCCGGACGCTCGGTCCCCGCCATGATCCCGGGGTGCTCGCGGAACTGGCGACGCACCTCGAAGATCACCGCGCCGGCCGCGCGGGAGACCGCGTTGATGGCCAGCCCGGAGAACAGGAACACCACGGAGGCGCCGATGATGAGGCCCACCAGGTTGCGGGGGTTGGCCACGTCCAGGACGCCGGCGTACTGCAGCGCGTCCTGCAGGCTCAGGCTGCGGACCGCATCGCCCGCCGCCGCCGTGGCCGAGACCACCGCGTCCCGGAACGACCCGAACAGCGCGGTCGCCGCAAGCACCGCCGTCGCGATCGCGATGCCCTTGGTGATGGCCTTGGTGGAGTTGCCGACGGCGTCGAGACGGGTGAGCACCTGCGCGCCCTCGCCCTCCACGTCGCCGGACATCTCCGCGATTCCCTGCGCGTTGTCGGAGACCGGGCCGAAGGTGTCCATCGCGACGATGACGCCGACCGTGGTGAGCAGGCCGGTGCCGGCCAGCGCGATCGCGAACAGCGACAGGGTGACCGAGCCGGCGCCGAGGAGGAACGCCCCGTAGACGGCTGCGCCGATCAGCAGCGCGGAGTAGACCGCGGACTCCAGGCCGACCGAGATGCCGGACAGGATCACCGTGGCCGGACCGGTCAGCGAGGACTTGGCGACGTCGTCGACCGGGCGGCGGTTGGTCTCGGTGAAGTACGCGGTCAGCTGCTGGATCACGGCGGCCAGCACGATGCCGATGAGGACCGCGCCGATGGTGAGGTAGCGGGGGTTGAAGCTCTCCAGGACCACGGCGTCGAGGCCGAGGCCGTCCAGGCTGATGCCGGTCATGTTCACGATCCGGTCCGGCAGCCACAGGAACGCGGCGATGATCACCAGGACCGCGGAGATGCCCGCGGAGATGAAGAAGCCGCGGTTGATGGCCGACATGCCGGAGCGGTCCCCGGCACGCGGCGACACCGCGAAGATGCCGATGACCGCCGTGATGACACCGATGGCGGGGATGACCAGCGGGACCACCAGGCCGAGGTCGCCGAACGCCGCCTTGCCCAGGATCAGCGCCGCGACCAGCGTGACGGCGTACGACTCGAACAGGTCGGCGGCCATACCGGCGCAGTCGCCCACGTTGTCGCCCACGTTGTCGGCGATGGTCGCCGCGTTGCGCGGGTCGTCCTCGGGGATGCCCTGCTCGACCTTGCCGACCAGGTCGGCGCCGACGTCGGCGGCCTTGGTGAAGATTCCGCCGCCGACTCGCATGAACATGGCGAGCAGCGCGGCGCCGAAGCCGAAGCCCTCGAGCACCTTCGGGGCCTCGCCGCGGTAGACCATCACGACGATGGCGGCACCGAGCAGGCCGAGGCCGACGGTGAACATGCCGGCCACGCCACCGGTGCGGAAGGCGATCTTCATGGCCTTCTGCTCGCCGCCGTCCTCGTTGGCGGCGGCGGCCACGCGGACGTTCGCACGGACCGCGAGCCACATCCCGACGTATCCGGTGATCGCGGAGAACACGGCGCCGACGAGGAAGAAGATGCTGCGTCCGATGCGCTCGCCGGTGGTCTCCGCCGGCAGCAGGAACAGCAGGAAGAAGACGACGACGGCGAAGATCGCCAGGGTGCGGAACTGCCTGCTCAGATAGGCGGCCGCGCCCTCCTGGACGGCAGCGGCGATGTCCTTCATCCGCTGCGTGCCCTCGCTGGCGGCCAGGACCTCCCGGACCAGCAGCCCCGCGACCGCGAGCGCGGCGACGGCGATGAGCGCCACCACCAGCACGGTCACGAAGTTGCCGCCCGCGAGGTCCACGGTGACCACGGTCATGTGGGACTCCCTCGACGGTTGCTCCCGAGTGCGCTCCGACCAGGTGCCGGACCGCGGGAGGAGGTGTGCGGCGGGGCACGGCGACGGCCCCGCGATCGGCGCGGAGTCTACGCACCGGGGATGCGGCGACCGGACCCGGCCCCTGGCCGGTCAGGCCGGGGCGCGGTGCGGCGCAGAGTCGGTCGCGCGCAGTCGCTCGCCGAGCCCGTCGCAGTCAGTCGCGCGGGGGCAGGTTCCAGACCAGCCGCAGGATGTCGCCCCGCGTGCCCGGGCGCACGTCGCTGCGGTCCGCCAGGGCCCCCACCAGGGCCAGGGCCATCCCCTCGTCCTCGTCGGGGAGGTCCCCGCCCGCGTCGTGGACCTCGACGGTGAACGTGTCCAGGTCGTCGGCGAGGACGACGCGGACGTCGGCGTGGGTGCCGCTGCGGACGTTGCGGAGCACGGCGCGGGCCGCGGCCTCACCCACGGCGAGCCGCACCTCGTCGAGCATCTCGTCGTCGAGGCCGGCCCTGCGGGCGGCGGCGGCCGCCACCAGTCGCGCGGTCCGCACCTGCTCGGGCAGGGCGGGGATGCACAGCGACGCCTCGGGCACCGGTGCCGCCCCTCAGCCGGCCAGCGGTTCGGACAGCGCGGACTCCACGCTGGAGTGCAGCGGGACGACCGCGTCCAGCCCGGTGATCCGGAAGACCTTGCGGATCCGTTCCTCAGTGACGACCAGCGCCAGTCCTCCGCCGCGCTCCCGGGTCCGCTTGAGCGCCTTGACGATGACGCCGAGACCGGTCGAGTCCAGGAAGTCCACGCCGGTCAGGTCCAGCACCAGCCGGGTCTGCCCCTCGTCGATGAGCGCGCCGAGCCGCTCGTCCAGGGCGGGGGCGGTGTAGACGTCGACCTCGCCGCCGACCTCGACCACGGTGCGGTCGCCCTCGGCGCGCGTCTGCACGGTCAGGTCCACCGGTCGTCTCCCGTCATCGCGTCGACGTTACGCCCCGGAGCCACCGTCGGGCGCCGTCCGCTCGCGTTGTACGACCGACGCCGGGCATGCCTGCTCCGCGGGGCTCACTGTGGCACACCCGGCCCGGGCGGCGCAGGCGGCGACCACGCCCGGCGCAGGGGTGGACGGATCGGTCGCGCCAGCGGCTGCGCCGGACACACCGACGCCCCGGGCCGGGCTGCGCGGGTGTCGGACCGGCGCGCGAGGATCGCGGGGTGAGCGCCGACCGGCTGGACCACCTGTTCGGGGTGGTCGCAGGCTCGGCGCGCCGCCGCGAGCGCGTGACGCACGTGGAGGTCGTCCCCCCGCGGGAGGCGGTTGCGGCCCCATGGCCGGACTGGACCCCGGACACGCTGCGGGAGGCGTGGCAGGCCCGGGGGATCGCGTCGCCGTGGACGCACCAGGTCGCCGTCGCGGAGCACGCGCGGGCGGGCCGGCACGTGGTCGTCGCCACGGGGACGGCGTCGGGCAAGTCGCTCGCGTTCGGCCTGCCGGCCCTGACGGCGGTGCTCGAGGGCGCCGCGGCGCCGAGCGGGCGCGGGGCGACGGTGCTGTACCTGTCGCCCACCAAGGCGCTGGCGCACGACCAGTGGCGGGCGCTGGAGTCGCTGGCGGTGCCGAACCTGCGGGTGGCGGCGTATGACGGGGACACCCCGCGGGAGGAGCGCTCCTGGGTCCGCGCGCACGCCGGCTACGTGCTGTCCAACCCGGACCTGGTCCACCGCTCGATGCTGCCCGCGCACACGGCCTGGTCGTCGTTCCTGCGCGCGCTGGCGTACGTCGTGGTCGACGAGTGCCACGTCTACCGGGGGGTGTTCGGCTCGCACGTCGCGGCCGTCCTGCGGCGGTTGCGACGGGTGGCCCGGCACCACGGTGCGGACCCGGTCTTCGTGCTGGCGTCGGCGACGGTGGCGGACCCCGGCGTCGCGGCGTCCCGGCTGGTGGGGGCGCCGGTGGTCGCCGTGACAGAAGACGGCTCTCCCCGGGGCGAGACCGACGTGGTGCTGTGGGAGCCGCCGCTGACCGACCTGGCCGGCGAGCGCGGGGCGCCCGTACGTCGGTCGGCGACGGCGGAGACGGCCGACCTGCTGGCCGACCTGGTCGCAGCCGGGGAGCGCACGCTGGCGTTCGTCCGGTCCCGGCGCGGCACGGAGGCGGTGGCGATGCAGGCCCGCGACCGGCTGGTCGACGTCGACCCGGAGCTGCCGGGCCGGGTCGCGGCGTACCGCGCCGGCTACCTGCCGGAGGAGCGGCGCGCGCTGGAGCGCGACCTGCGCTCGGGCCGGCTGCTGGGCCTGGCCACGACGACGGCGCTGGAGCTCGGCGTGGACGTCGCCGGCCTCGACGCAGTGCTGATGGCCGGCTGGCCGGGGACGCGCGCGTCGCTGTGGCAGCAGGCGGGGCGGGCGGGCCGCGCCGGCGAGGGTGCACTGGCGGTCCTGGTCGCGCGGGACGACCCGTTGGACACCTACCTGGTGCACCACCCGGAGGCGATCTTCGGCGCACCGGTCGAGGCGACCGTGCTGGACCCGGACAACCCGTACGTGCTCGCACCCCACCTCGCCGCGGCGGCCGCCGAGCTGCCGCTGACCGTCGACGACGTGGCCGCCGACGGCTGGTTCGGGCCCACGGCCCGGTCGCTGGTCGACGTGCTGGTGGCGCGCGGCCTGCTGCGACAGCGACCGACCGGATGGTTCTGGACCCGGCGGGAGCGGGCCTCGGACCTGGCCGACCTGCGGGGCACCGGCGATGGGCCGGTGCGCGTGGTCGAGACGGGTACCGGGCGCATGCTCGGAACCGTCGACGCGGGCGCGGCGCCGTCGACCGTGCACCCCGGTGCGGTGTACGTCCACCAGGGGGTCACGCACGTCGTCGAGTCGCTCGACCTGGACGAGGCGGTGGCCGTCGCCGAGCCACGGGTCGTCGACCACACGACCCAGGCCCGGGAGGTCAGCGACATCCGGATCGTGTCCGAGTCGCGGCAGCGGCACTGGGGCGAGGCGACGGTGCACTTCGGCACGGTCGAGGTGACCTCCCAGGTGGTCGCGTTCCTGCGCCGACGGCACCTCACCGGCGAGGTGCTCGGCGAGGAGCCGCTGGACCTTCCGCCGCGCCACCTGCGCACCCGGGCGGTGTGGTGGACGGTGTCCGACGCCCAGCTCGCCCGGGCCGGGCTGGCCGGGGTGGACGTGCCCGGCGCCGCGCACGCGGCCGAGCACGCCTCCATCGGGCTCCTCCCCCTGGTCGCGACCTGCGACCGGTGGGACATCGGCGGCGTGTCCACCGCGATCCATCCGGACACCGGGCGGTGCACGGTCTTCGTGTACGACGGCCACCCGGGTGGCGCCGGGTTCGCCGAGCGCGGGTTCCACGCGGCCCGCGCGTGGCTCACCGCGACGCGGGACGCGATCGCGTCCTGCGAGTGCACCGACGGCTGCCCGTCGTGCGTGCAGTCCCCGAAGTGCGGCAACGGCAACGACCCGCTGGACAAGCACGGTGCCGTACGGCTGCTGGACGAGCTGGTGTCCGCCGCGGACGCCGACGGCTCCGCCGGTTCTGCCTGACGGCCGGCTCTGCCCGTCCGCCGGCTCTGCCCGACCGCCGGCTCTGCCGTCCGCCGGCTCTGCCCGACCGCCGGCTCTGCCCGACCCCGGCTCTGCCGTCCGCCGGCTCTGCCCGACCGCCGGCTCTGCCGTCCGCCGACTCCGCCCGACCGCCGACACGGACCGGCCGGTCCGGCGGGCGCGCGGGCCGGTGTCCGGGTAGGCCTCGGGACCGGCCTGGCTGACGGCTCGTACCCGCGGCGCCTCCCGCCCGTCGAGCCGGGCCAGGGCCGCCATCAGCGGCGGCGGATCCCTGCTCACGGTCACGACGAGGACCAGTCGTCCCGCCGGGTCCCCGGCCTGGCACGAGTCCAGGCGGGCACCGTTGTCCCGGGCCACCCTCCCGGCCCGCTCGCAGGCCCGGCCGGGCAGATCCAGTAGCCACGTCGCGCCGGCCAGGGCGGCCAGGTCCGCGGCGGTGGCCGCGCGCTGCCGCGCCAGGGCGAACTGGGCGATGCCGAGGGCCGCGGTACCCGCGGCCACAAGAACCAGCACGAGGGCCAGGGCGGCGACCGTGGCCGAGCCCCGTTCCGCGGGAGTCGCCGGCATCGACCTCGACCGCGCAGCACCTCGACGAACGAGCCGCGGACCGAGCCGCACCGGGTGTCGCAGACCGAGCCGCCGACCGAGCCGCCGCTCGATCCGCGCGGGGACACGCCTCGCGGGCCTGGTCACGGTGGCCATGGCGCCGTCGTCCACTCGCCGGTGAGCGCGTCCTCGCGCTGAGCGCTCGCCTGTGCCTCCACGTCCACCCCGAGCCCGGCGACGAGGGGAAGCGGGGCCCGCACCCGGTGCCACACTGTGACGAGCACGGTCTCGTCGTCCCGGCTGACCGACAACTGCGCGCCGGGCGCGGACCGCTGCGCGGCATCGAGGACCCGGGCGTCGGGCTCCCCGCGCGCGGCGAGCCGAGCGGCCGACCGCGCGGCGTCGCCGACCCGCAGGTGGGCCGTACCGATCCCGACGACCCACACCAGCAGCAGCGTCACCGCGACCAGCGCGGGCACCGCGAACGCGGCCTCGACCGTGACGCTCCCCCGGTCGAGGCCGCGCCCGCGGGTGCGACCGGTCCACCCGCACGCCCGCTCCGCCCCCGCGCGGAGCCGCGGGCTCGATGCACCGGTGGCGCGCATGTCAGCCGACGAGGAAGCCGAACGCGGTCTGGATGACCTGCCAGATCAGTTCCCGGACGGGCTCGCTGGACAGCAACTTGATGAGAATGCCGCCGAGCCCGGCGACCGCCACGGTGCCGACGGCGTACTCGGCGGTCGAGAGACCGCGATCCTCGCGAGTGACGCGCGCGGCGCGGGTGAGCAGGTGACGCATGGGACCTCCCCCACCGGCATCCGGCCGGAACGGGCGGTCCTCCTGGACCGCGGAGGAACCCTGCGCCGCGCGCCCGGACCTGCGGCAGGGGAGGCAGTACGTCTGTGGACGGCGCGCACGCATCGCGGAGACCTGGGGACAACGGACCGGGGACAGCGGATGTCCATCGCTGGACGGGCTGCACGGTCCCGGTCGACGGCCCAGGGAGGCGCGGCTTCCTCGTGCGGCCCGCGTCGCCGCCCCCGGCAACACCGCAGGGCGCCGCAGCCGGGACCCCCGGACGGAGTGGATCTTCCGCGGAAGATCCACTTCCTCATCGCTGCCCAGCCGGCCGTCCGGGTGGGACGCATCCCCAGCCTCTGGGAGGCGTCACCTCTTCGGGTCACAAAGTCGATCTTCCGCGGAAGATCGACTTCCTGGGTGCTCCAGCGCTGATCGCCGCGCCGGCCGACTCGCGTGCGCTGGCACACCCCGGGCCCGGGCTCGGCTCGGCCGTGCTCCTGCGCCGATCCTCGGCAGCGGATGCAGGCCCTCGTCCACGCGTTCCGGCGAGGACCAGGACCACGCCAGGCTGCAACCGGCGTGCGCACACGCCTTCATCACATGTGGATCTTCCGCGGAAGATCCACTTCTCACGGCCGCTCAGGCACGTCACGGGGCTGCCCCGGCACGCCGCCGAGGAGACACGTGTCCCCAGCGGCACGTGGGCGTCGCCTCACCCGATCGTGAAGTCGATCTTCCGCGGAAGATCGACATCGGATCCCCCGACCGACCGCGCCAAGCCCCGGCGCCGGGCCGCGGGAACCGTCAACCGATCAGGTCGCCGGCCAGCGACGCCACCACGGGGACGACCCCGAGGAGCAGGAAGGCCGGCAGGAAGCACGCCCCCAGCGGTGCGACCGCACGTACGCCGGCCGCCCGGGCCGCGGCCTCCACGGCCGTCCGGGTCTCGCGTCGCAGATCGTCGGCGATGCCCGGCAGCACGTCGGCCAGGGGCGCCCCGGAGTCCACCGAGCGGGCCACCGCCCGACCCAGCGTCTCCAGGCCCGGTTGCGCCGCCAGCGCCCGCCACGTCTCGACCGGGTCGGCGCCCAGGTCGAGGGACGCGACGAGCACGCGCAGCGGCTCGGACACGGGCTCCCCCATGGCGCCCGCCACCGCGTCCACCGCGACCGGGACCGGCGCGCCGGATGCCAGGCACGCGGCCAGCAGGTCCGCCACCTCCGGGGCCTGGGACCTCAGCAGCCGGGCGCGCTCACGCATCGCCTTCGGGGTGAGCCGGGCCAGGAGCCGGACCGTCGCCGCCCCGACGACCGCCCCGAGCACGAGTCCGAACCAGCCGCCCACCACCACCGCGGTCGCCACCGCCGCGACGGCCGCCGCGAGTCGCGACGGCGTGGGCCGGGACCTGCCGGCGGACGCCACACGAGTCGAACGAGTCGAACCGCGCAGGGCGAGGCGTCGACGGCCGCGACCGAGGTCACCCGGCCGTCGCAGCGCGCAGACCCGTCGCAGCCGGCGTCGTACGGCGACCCCGTCGTCGCGCACCCACGCCGCCGCCGCGCCTGCGGTAGCCACCGCCGCCCACATCGCGGACGCGTCGCCGGCCATCAGGCGTCCTGCCGCTCGCACGAGTCCATGGCCCGGGCCCGACGAGCCCCGCTGGCCGGTGCGGCGCGCGCGGCACCGTGGCGCTTCACAGCCTCCGCTCCACCCCGGCGGCGATCCGGCCGGTCCAGGCCATCCCCAACGCGGTGAGGCCGAGGCCGGCGGCCAGGCAGCCCCGGCCCGCGGCCGTCCCCACCAGCCAGCCCACGGGGTCCGCGCCCAGCAGCATGCCCATGCCCACCCCGATCAGCGGCAGCGTCGCCAGCATCCGGGCCGTCGCGCGCGGGCCGGCCAGCTGCGCCTCCAGCTGGGACCGCACCTCCTCCGCCGCGCGGGCGGAGGCCACTAGCCGCTCCACCGACGCCGCGAGCCCGGCGCCGGACGACTCACCCACCTCCCAGCAGGCCGCCAGGCCGCGCAGCAACGGCGATCCGCGCCGCCGGGAATCGGCGCGCAGTGCCAGCGGTACGTCACCGCCGAGGCGGGCGGCGGCCGCGGCCTCCGGGCACACCGGTGGGTCGTGCACGGCCGCGGCGCGCTGCAGCGCGGACCGGGCGGGCTGCCCCGCCCGCAGCTCGGCCGCCAGTGCCGACGCCGTGTCGAGGATCCGGATCCGGGCGGCCGCGGCCCGGCGGCGGCCCCCCGCCGTGACGGCCAGTCCGACCGCGCGACGACGCAGCCAGCCCCACGACCGCGACCCGACCCACAGCACCGCCCGACCGGCCGCGTACCGGCCGAGCACGGCCGACCGCCGAGCGAGGGCGGAGTACGCGCCCGTCGCGCCGTCGGTACGACCACCCAGCCCGGTCGCGGCACCCTCCTGCCCCGCCGCGGCCGCACCCGGCGCGCTCGGCCCCCACGCCGCCGACGCCCGCCCCCCGGCGGGCCGGGCGACCCGGAGCGCACGGCCCCGCGGCGGCCCCGGGCGCAGCACCAGCACGGCCGTCGCCAGCAGCACCGCGGCTACGAGCAGCCTCATGGCCGTCCTCCCCGCGCCCCTCCGGGCGATGCCCCCGACCGGATCGACGGCGGCCGGCCCGGCGGATGTCCCGGGGCGTGGTGCCCGAGCCGCTCCGCAAGCCCGGCCAGCCCCTCCCCCGCGACCGGGCCTTCGGGGCCGAAGGTGAGCGCGGGGACGGTGTGGACGTACCCGCGCTCGTCCCGGCGCAGCACGTGCAGCGCGTCGACGCGCCGCGCGCCGTCGCGGCCCCGCGCCAGGTGGATCACCGCGTCCAGCCCCGCCCCGGCCAGCGCGTGCAGCGCGGTGCGTGGCAGGCCCGCCGACAGCGCCAGTGCCTCGAGCCGGGCGGGCACGTCCCCTGCGGAGTTGGCGTGCACGGTGCCGCAACCACCCTCGTGCCCGGTGTTGAGCGCCGCCAACAGGTCCACGACCTCGGCCCCCCGGACCTCACCGACGACCACGCGGTCCGGCCGCATCCGCAGGGCCTGGCGGACCAGGTCACGCAGCGAGACGGCGCCGCTGCCCTCCAGGTTCGGTGGGCGGGCCTCGAGCCGGACCACGTGCGGGTGGTGGGGGAGCAGCTCGCCGGAGTCCTCGACGAGCAGCAGCCGCTCGCCGGGATCCACCAGGCCCAGCAACGTGGACAGCACGGTCGTCTTCCCCGTGCCGGTGCCCCCGGACACCAGGAACGCCACCCGCGCCGCCACCATCGCGGCCAGCCAGCGCGCGCCCTCGGCGTCCAGCGACCCGGCGGCCACCAGCCCGTCCAGCGTGAACGCGCGCCGTCGCGGCACCCGCAGCGAGATCAGCGTGCCGCGGGCCGCGACCGGCGGCAGCACCGCGTGCAGCCGGGTGCCGTCCGCCAGCCGGGCGTCGACGTAGGGGGACGCGTCGTCCAGGCGCCGGCCGGCGTACGCGGCCAGCCGCTGGGCCAGTCGCCGCACGGCCGCCTCGTCGCGGAACCGCACCGCGACCCGGTCCAGGCCGTGGCCCCGGTCGACCCAGGTCTCCCCCGGCCCGTTGACCAGCACGTCGGTCACCTCCGGGTCGCGCAGCAGCGGCTCCAGCGGGCCGGCCCCGGCCAGCTCGTCGCGCAGCGTCGCCACCAGGTCCAGCACGGTGTCGTCGCCCAGGACGACGCCCTCGTCCCGCAGCACCGCGGCCACCCGCGAGGGGGTCGGGTCGGCGTCGTCGGCGACCAGGCGGGACCGCACCCGGTCGACGAGGGCGGCACCGGCGAGTCCACTCACGCCGCCAGCCCCGCGGTCAGGTCGAGGGAGTCCAGCAGCACCTCCACCGAGCGGGAGAAGGCACCCCGGCCGCGCAGCCCGGGCGGATCGCCCCGGTCGACCGCGGCGGACAGCCCGCCCTCCTCCGCGACCAGCCCGAGGAGCGGAAGCGACAGGGCATCGGCCACCACGTCAGCGTCCAGGGTGCAGCCGGGCGGCTCCCGGACGACCAGGCGTACGTCGGCCGTCGTCGCGCGCAGCGACCGCAGCACCCGGGCCGCGGCAGCGGTCGCCCGCACCTCCGCGGGCACGACCAGCAGCGCGCAGGTCGCCCGGGTCGCGGCCTCCCGGGCCGCCTCGTCCACCCCTCGTGGCAGGTCGACCAGGGTCAGGTCGAAACCGCGGGCACCCGCGTCGACCACGGACGCCATGGCCTCGCGCGGCACCGCCATCACGTCGCCCCGGTCCCAGGACAGCACCGCGAGCTCGTGCGCGGAGGGCAGCGCGTGCTCCAGCGCGGTACCCGCGACCCGGCCCCGGGTGGCGGCCAGGTCCGGCCACCGCATCCCCGGCACGTCCTCGCCGCCGAGCAGGAGGTCCAGTCCGCCGCCCGACGGGTCGGCGTCGACCAGCAGGGTGCGGACCCCCCGACGGACGGCGGCCAGTGCCAGCCCGACGCACAGCGTCGACGCACCGGCACCACCGCGACCGCCCACCACGGCCAGCACGACCCCGTCGCGGGAGGGCCCCTCCTGCAGGTCCGCCAGCCGGTCCACCACCCACCGCTCGCCCTCGGGGAGCAGGGCGACGTGGTCCGCCCCGATCGCGACGGCGTCCCGCCACAGCTCGGCGGTGTCCGCGCGCGCCACCACCGCGACGTCGCGCCGCCGCGGGGGTGCACCGCTCGCCAGCCGCTCCGCCAGGTCCGCGCCCAGCAGCACCAGGGGGGCACTGGCCCACGAGGCCCGCGCCGCCTCCACGTGTGCGGCCACCTCGACCTCCACTCCCGCGGCCGCCGCGAGCCGGAGCAGGTCGTCGAGGAGGTCGGCGTCGTCGGTGGCCACGAGCGGGCGGACCGCGCCGCGGGCCTCGGTCGCCGGACCGGGCGCCCTGCGAGCAGCACCGTCCAGGCGGCCCGCACCGTCCGGCCCGCGGCCACCCTCGGTGCGTCCCCCGTCCCGCCGTGCCGTACGCCCCATCGATCGCGCCCCCGTCCGCACCAGGTCGGCGACCCTCTGCCGCCGCGGCACGAGACTGCGGCCCCGCGGGGCGCCCGCGGAAGCCTCCGACGCACGACTGTGGACGAGGGAGCGCCCGGACGTCCTAGAGTCGAGCCGTGGAGGAGCCCACGGGGTCCGGTCGCGCGGCGGCGTTCTTCGACCTCGACAAGACGATCCTGGCCAAGTCCAGCTCGCTGATGTTCGCGCGCCCGTTCTACAAGGGCGGGCTCATCGGTCGCAGCGACGTCGTCCGCAGCGCGTACGCGCAGTTCGTGTTCCTCGCATCCGGCGCGGACCACGACCAGATGGAGCAGATGCGGGCGTACATGTCCGCACTGGTCAAGGGCTGGGACGTGGAGAAGGTCCGGCAGATCGTGGGCGAGACGCTCGACGAGATCGTCGACCCGGTCATCTACGCCGAGGCGGTCGCGCTCATCGACGAGCACCATGCCGCTGGCCGGGACGTCGTCATCGTGTCGTCGTCCGGGACCGAGGTCGTGGAGCCGATCGGCGAGCGCCTCGGAGCCGACATCGCGATCGGCACGCAGGTCGAGATCGTCGACGGTCACTACACCGGGGACCTGCTGTTCTACGCGTACGGCGAGGGCAAGGCGGAGGCGATCCGCCAGCTGGCAGTGGACCCGGGCTACGACCTGGCCACGTCGTACGCCTACTCCGACTCCATCACCGACCTGCCGATGCTGGAGCTGGTCGGGCACCCGGTCGTGGTGAACCCCGACTCGGAGCTTCGAGCCGTTGCGGCGCAACGGGACTGGCCGGTGCTGGACTTCGAGAAGCCGATCGCGATGCGGTCCCGACTGGCTCGCCCCGAGGGGCGCCGGGCAGCCGCCGTCGGGGCGGCCGGAGCCGTCGGAGCCGCGGCTCTGGGCGTGGCCTGGTACGCGGCCCGTCGGGCCGCACGCGGCGGCTGACCGCTCACGCCGCCCGCCGGCGTACGTCAGTCGGTCGCAACTCGGGACACACCCGACGTCAAGGGGTCCGCAGGCCTTGTCTTCCGCGCGCAGCGGGCGTAGGAAGGAGGAGTCGAGACGACGAAGCCGACGCGGCGACCAGCCCACGAGCAGGGGCGTCCGGGACGGACCCTCGGGTCCGGACCCGACGAGACCCAGGTGCACGCCAGGCTTCCGTCGAGTCGGCGAACGGCGCCCCTCCCCGGGGCGCCGTTCGTCGTCCGGGGACGTCTCCCGATGCGTCAGTGCAGCGAGGCGAGCACCTCGCGCGACTCCCGCGCGGCGACCTCGACCATCGCGTTGTGCCTGATCAGCCACTGGGCGACGCCGTCCCCGGTGCCGGAGGCGTAGCCGCGCAGGGCCTGCACGTAGGACGGCCGACCCAGCGCGTACGCGCCCACCTCCGGAGCGACCAGCAGCGACGGATCCACCCCTCGGTCCGCCAGGACCAGCCGCACCGTCGCGCGGGCCACCAGACCGGACCCCCAGCTGAACGGGCGCAGCGCCAGCAGCTCCCCGTGCGCCACCGCGGCGACCACGAGCGCCGGCGCCTCGGTCGGGCGCGTGAGGAGCGTGGCCAGCGAGTCCAGCCGAGCGGCGACCTCCGCCGCGGGGGGCGGCGTACCGAGCCGCAGCGGGTCGTCGGCGGTCTCCTCGACCCGCGGACGACCCAGCGACCCCTCCGGGGCGAACTCCATCGCGGCCACGAGGTGCAGGCGGGCCAGGACCTGCATCGGCGACAGGCCCCAGACCCCGACCTGGGCGGGCACCTCGGCCGTGACGCGCAGCGCGGCCGCGGCCAGCCGGCCCATCGGGGAGCGGTCCAGCGGGGCACCCGAGCGCAGCGCCTCCAGCGAGATGTCGGCGCCGTCGAGCGCCGCCGTGGCGCGAGCGCCGCGCAGGGCAGACTCGTTCACCAGCCGGTGCGAACGCTCCCGCAGGGTGCGATCCCACAGCAGCGCGTCGACCTCTCGCCGCGCCTCCTCCGCCGACTCCGCCACGCCGGGCAGCGCGGCGAGCTGGGCGAGGACGTCGGACCGTGGCACGGCCGAAACCGTACCGGCCGTGGACGGGGGTTCCGATGCCACGTCACCGAGCCGCCCGAACGTCACCGCCCTGCGAATTGGGTAGTTCCCCCGATGCGGCGTACCGGTCTGGGCGGACAGCGTAGGGGGCGACGGAATCGACAGCGGAGGGTGACATGGCTTCCTGGACCAGGCGAGTGGCTCGCCTCACGATCGCGGTCCTGGTGGGACCACTCCTCGCCTCGACGGCCGGTGTCACCGCGGAGCCCGCGCTCGCCGCCGCGACTTCGTGTCACGTGGGGACGACGGACTACCTCTACCCGGGGCGCTACGTCGCCTCGTTCACCGGCACGTGGGGCAACCAGTACGGCGACGAAGTAGTCGACGGCCGGATGGAGATGACGGTCTCGGCCGGAGGCAGGGGCGAGGGGCAGGACGTCACGTTCGGCGGCACCTGGAGCGGGAGCGGCCAGTACCGGTTCGCGGATCACATGTACCTGTCGTGGCAGCTGACCGCGGGGACGATCACGGGACAGGCGTCGTACCTGCACGGTCGCCTGGTCGCCGACCCGTACGCCCCCGGCGAGCCGCCCCGGGTCGAGATGTCGGCAGCCTTGAGCGGCTCGGGCGAGGACTCCGACATGGGTGGCGTCAGTCCGGTGGCGCTGGACGGGTCGCTCGTGACCGAGGAGCTGCTCTCCACGGTCGCCACCGCGGACCCCTCGTGCGTGGGGACCACCGCGACGCTGGGGCAGGACGCCACCGAGTTCCTGTACCCCGTGTGGACCGCGACGAGCACCTGGACGCAGCAGCCCCGGCTCGTGTTCGCCATGGACGGCGCGACACAGGCGGAGTTCGACAAGGAGCGGGGCGAGCTCGGCGCGAGGATCGATGCGGCGCTCGCCGCCAGCGGCGAGAACTCGGAGGCTCGTGTGGCCAAGGGCCAGGCCCTCATGCAGGCATGGCTCGCACTGGCCGACCGACGTGACTGCGTGGCAGTCGAGACCCGGCAGCGGATCGTCAAGGCCTACCAGGCCCTGGTCGGAGTGCCTGTCTCCGCCCTGCGCGCCCTGAAGGGACCCAAGATCGTCACCGCAGAAGGCGCTGCCGTCCTGGCCCGGACCACCACCCTCCTCGAGGAGTGGGCGACGCTGGACAAGTCGTTCAGCTTGGTCGCCGGCGGTGACGTCGGGGACGGGTGCCTGCCCGACGCAAGCGTCGTCGGCCGCGCGGTCTCCGACGTGGCCTGGCGGTTCGTGTGCTGGACCGACCAGTGCCGTGCCGCCCTGTGGCTCGACCGGCAGGCCACTCTGCTGGGCGGCCCCTCGCTGCTTCCCCAGATCGTGGCGTCCGCCGCGAAGGAGGCCGCGGCCACTCTGGAACAGCTGCAGGACACCTACCGAGGCCTGCCCCCGGCCGCCGCCAAGCGTCTCGCCGCGAGGGCCGTCGCCGCGGACCGGGCCAGCGTCCGCCTGGGCAACCCGTCCACCGGCGCTGTGCGCTGGGTCGCACGGCATCCCTGTATCGCCAGGGGAACCTGCCGGAGGTAACGGAAGGCGACCGCCCTCGTGAGGGCCGCGTCCGCCCAGGCCACGCGGCGCGGACGCGGTCGGCGCGCTCCGACGTCCTGGCCTCAGTACGACTGGATCGGGCGACCCTGCAGCGCGGTCAGCACCGCGGGGTCCTGCGCATCCAGCCACGACTCGAGGTCGCGGTTGGTGACGAAGCGCACGTCGGGGTACTTCGCATGCGCGTCCCGAACGAAGTCGGTGAGCGCGTCCCGGTAGGCCCCGCAGGCCCACTGGTTGAAGTGGTTGCCGATGAAGAACGGTGCCCGGTTGCCCTGGTAGACGGCGTCCAGCGCGGCCATGTAACTGTCGTACGTGGACTTCCGGATCTTGTCGCAGCCCGCCTGCGGGGCGTCCACCTTCCCGCCGTTCTGCACGTACAGGAAGTTGTAGTCCATCGAGATCGCGGTGCGCCCGTACCCCACGATCTTCACCGCCTGCAGCGGGAAGTCCCACAGCCGGTCCTTCGCGACCTTGCGCGGCCACTGCAGCTTGCCGGGGTTCGATGCGTCGTAGGTGTAGCCGGCCGCGATGAACGCCTTGTACATCTGGTCCCGGTCACCGGCAAGGCAGGGGGTCCTGCCCCCTCGCACGACGGAGGCGTTGAAGGGCAACGGGTTCGGCGGGTCGGGCGTCCCGTTGATCTGCGCCCAGTCGTTGACAACCATGTCCCACTGCTCGATCTCGCTGGTCCAGTCCGCGGTGGTCCACACCCCGACGCCCTCCGCGTCGCAGAAGTGGCCCAGGTAGTGGGTGCCGATCTCGTGCCCGTGGTCGTACGCGGCCGTCAGGTTCACGATCCGCTGCGGCACCAGGTCCGCGTCGGCGAACCCGATGGCCGAGGTTCCCCGCTCCTTGCGCGGCGGGTCGTACAGGTCGGCCTGACCCTCGGGCAGCAGGCACAGCCCGGACAGGAAGAAGGTGAACCGCGCGCCGGTCTCCTCGCCGAGGTCCAGGTAGTGCCGGAACAGCTCGTCGCGGCAGGCGCCGTCGAACGACACCACGACGAACTGGGGGGCCTGCTCGCCCTCCGCGAGGGCCGAGACCTCCATCACCGGCTGCGGCTGGTTCTCCGCGGCCACGCCGTTGCCGGCGCCGGTCGTCGCGAAGTCCTCCCGCTGCACCGGACCCGCGCCGTCGGAGGTGACCGCGCCGTCGTACACGGCGGTCCCGCCCAGCGCGGTCGGCACGACGGACGAGGGCAGGACCAGTCCGAGCACCAGCCCGCCGACGGCCGCGACCGTCAGCAGGAAGGGGAGCAGCGTCCGGACCCGCACGGGTCACGAGGGTACGAGGTGTGGCGGGATCCGCACCGCAGCCGCCTGGCGTGGGTACGGTCCCCGCCATGAGCACCCCCGTCCTGCTGACGCTGGCCGCGGCGCTGCTGGTGCTCGTGCCGGCGCTGGTGGTCTGGCGGGTGCTGCGCGGGCGACGCGACCTCGGGACGGAGGCGGACCGCGCGACTCTGTCGACGCTCGCGACGGCGTCGCAGGCCGCCCCGGCGCTGCGCGAGGGGTTGACCGCGGACGCTGCGCAGCGGGCCGCCCGGCACCTGCGGGCCCTGCTCGGCACACCCGCGGTCGCCGTGGCGGACACCGCAGGGGTGCTGGCGTGGGACGGCTCGGGCGGCGAGCACGCGGTCGATGTCCCCGCGCTGGCGGCCGGGGTCCTGGACTCCGGCCGCGCCGAGGTGGTGGGCCGGGACCGGGTGACCTGCGGCGACCCGGCCTGTCCGCTGCGCACCGCCGTGGTCGCGCCGCTCGTGGTCGAGGACCGCGTCCTCGGGGTGCTGGCCGCGTTCGCGACGGAGTCGTCCGCGACGCTGGTCCGGGCGACGGTCGAGGTGGCCCGCTGGGTCTCGACCCAGCTGGAGCTGGCCGAGCTGGACGCCTCCCGGACCCGACTCGCGGAGGCCGAGGTGCGGGCGCTGCGGGCCCAGATCTCGCCGCACTTCATCTACAACGCGCTCACCGCGATCGCCAGCTACGTGCGGACCGACCCCGAGCACGCCCGGGAGCTGATCCTGGAGTTCGCCGACTTCACCCGGTACTCGTTCCGGCGGCACGGCGAGTTCACCACGCTCGCGGAGGAGCTGCGCTCGATCGACCGCTACCTCTCGCTGGAGCGGGCCCGGTTCGGGGACCGGCTGCAGGTCACCGTGCGGGTCGCGCCGGAGGTGCTGCCGGTCACGGTGCCGTTCCTGTGCCTGCAGCCGCTGGTGGAGAACGCCATCCAGCACGGCCTGGAGGGCAGGCCGGGGGTCGGCCACGTGTCGATCGTGGCCGAGGACGCCGGGAACGAGACGCTGGTGTACGTGGAGGACGACGGCGTCGGCGCGGAGCCGGACGCGATGCGCCAGGTGCTGTCCGGGCAGGGCGGCGGCGACTCGGTGGGCGTGGTCAACGTGGACGAGCGGATGCGCAGCGTCTTCGGGGACGAGTACGGCATCGTGGTGGAGACGGCGCCGGGTGCGGGGACCCGGGTGTCGCTGCGGATTCCCAAGTTCCACGCGGGGGTGCACACGTGAGCGTCGAACGGGGCTCGCTGCGGGCGCTCGTCGTCGACGACGAGGTCCCGGCGCGCAACGAGCTGGCCTTCCTGCTGGACCGGGACGAGCGGGTCGGTGCCGTGGCCACCGCCGGGGACGCGGCGGAGGCGCTTCGGGTGCTGCAGGACGACCCGGTCGACGTGGTCTTCCTCGACATCCGGATGCCCGGCCTGGACGGCATGGAGCTCGCGGGAGTGCTCCGCCGGTTCGCCGACCCGCCCGCGGTGGTGTTCGTGACCGCGTACGACGCGCACGCGGTCGAGGCGTTCGACCTGCGGGCGGTGGACTACCTGCTGAAGCCGGTGCGGGACGAACGGCTGGCGCAGGCCGTGGGCCGCGTCCTGGACGCGCGCGCGTCGGCTCCTCCGCCCGAGGCACCCACGCCCGAGGTCCTGCCCGCCGAGGCTCCCACCGGCGGGGCGCACGGCCCGGCCGTCGGCCCGACGGCGACCGCGGTCCCGCTGGCTCCCCCACCGGAGCGCGCCGAGGACGAGACCATCCCGGTGGAGCTGGGCGGGGTGACGCGCTTCGTCCGGCGGTCCGAGGTGCGCTACGTGGAGGCGCACGGGGACTATGCGCGCCTGGTCACCGGCTCCGGTCGGCACCTGGTCAGGGTCCCGCTATCGGTGCTCGAGGAACGCTGGGGCGCAGCCGGTTTCGCTCGCATCCACCGCCGGTGGCTCGTCAACCTGGCCTCGATCGACGAGGTCCGCATCGACGGCGGCCGGATGTCCGTGCGCGTCGGCGACGACCTGCTGGAGGTGTCGCGGCGGCACACCAAGGAGGTCCGCGACCGCCTGGTCCGCCACGCCCGGCCGCGGCGGTAGTCGTGGCCGAGGCACCGCGGCGCCAGGCCGTCACCCACCCGCGCACCGCGGCCGCCCGGCGACGGTCCCGCGGGTCCGCGTCAGCCGGTCGGCGCGACCTGTCCGAGCAGACCCCCCTCGGCACGGTGCTGCTGCTGTCGCTCAAGCGCTCCCAGCTGCGGCTGGCCCTGCTGGTCGCCGCGTCCGTCGGCGCGCTGCTCGGGGGCATCCCGGTGCTCTTCCTGGCCGTGCCCGCGCTGCGCAACGCCACCCTCGCCGGGATCCCCGCGGGCTGGCTGCTGCTCGGGCTGGTCGTCTTCCCGGTCATCTGCCTGGTGGCCTGGTGGTACGTGCGCGCCGCGGAGCGCAACGAGCGGCGCTTCACCGACCTGGTCGACCGCACCTGAGGGCCGGCATGAGCAACTGGTCCGTCCTGGCTGTACTGGCGGTCACCGTCGCCACGGTGATCATCGGCACGTTCGGGGTTCGGATCCGCCGCACGACGTCGGACTTCCTGGTCGCTTCCCGGACGGTGACCCCGGTCTGGAACGCCTCCGCCATCGGGGGCGAGTACCTCTCGGCCGCGTCGTTCCTCGGGATCGCCGGTCTGGTGCTGGCGTACGGCGTGGACATGCTGTGGTTCCCCGTGGGCTACACGGTCGGCTACCTGATCCTGCTGGTCCTGGTGGCCGCACCGCTGCGCCGGTCCGGTTCGTACACGCTGCCCGACTTCGCCGAGGTGCGGCTGGGGTCGCCCGCCGTCCGCAGGGTGTCCGCGCTGCTGGTCGTGCTGATCGGCTGGCTGTACCTGCTGCCGCAGTTCCAGGGCGCCGGGCTGACGCTGTCCATCCTCACCGGAGCCCCGACCTGGGTCGGCGGAGTCGTCGTCGCTGTCGTCGTCGGGGTGACCGTCATCGCCGGCGGGATGCGGTCGATCACCTTCGTGCAGGCGTTCCAGTACTGGTTGAAGCTGGTGGCCATCGCGCTGCCGGCCCTCCTGCTCATCGGGTTCTGGTACCGCGACGGCTCGCCCGTCTTCACCGGCGACGGCTGGGGCGTGCCGCTGTCCGGCTTCGGCGGCCGGGAGCTGCCGGTGTACGCCACCTACTCGCTGGTGCTGGCCACCTGCCTGGGGACCATGGGGCTCCCCCACGTCCTGGTGCGCTTCTACACCAACCCCGACGGGCGGGCCGCCCGGCGCACCACCCTCGTCGTCCTGGTGCTGCTGTCGGTGTTCTACGTGTGGCCTCCGGTGTTCGGCGCACTCGGCCGGGTCTACGCACCGGACCTGGTCGCCTCCGGGCGCGCGGACGCCGTCGTGCTGCTGCTCCCCTCCCGGGTGTTCGGCGGCCCGCTGGGTGAGGCGCTGTCCGCCCTGGTCGCGGCGGGCGCGTTCGCGGCCTTCCTGTCCACGGCCAGCGGGCTGGCCGTCTCCGTGGCCGGCGTCCTGTCGCAGGACGTGCTGCGGGCCAGGTCCGGCCGCGTCCGGACCTGGTTGGGGGACGGGGTGCGACGGTTCCGGATCGGCACCGTGGTGTCGGTCGTCGTCCCGTTCGGCCTGGCGCTGGTGGCCGGACGCCTGAACCTGGCCGAGACCGTGGCGATGGCCTTCGCGGTGTCAGCGTCGACGTTCTGCCCGCTGCTCCTGCTCGGCATCTGGTGGCGCCGCCTCAGCGTGGCGGGCGCGCTGGCCTGCCTGGTGGTCGGCGGCGGGCTCGCCCTGACCGCGGTCACGGTCACTCTCGCGGCGGGACCGTTCGGCGGTGTCGCCGGCGCGCTGCTGGCCCAGCCCGCGGCCTGGACAGTGCCGATCGCCTTCGCCGTCGCCGTCGCCGTGTCGCTGGCCACTCCCCGCAGCGTGCCGCGCGGCACGGCCGCCACGATGGTGCGCCTGCACGCGCCGGAGGACCTCGAGCTGCGCCGGTAGCCAGGAGGACCACCTTCGCTCCCGGCCGGACCACGGCCTGTGACACGCTGCGAGAGTGGACCTTCAGGAACTCGTGGCGACCGCGACCGGACCCGTCCTCGCCTGGCAGCGGGAGGCCGGCGGCTACGACCCGAGCCCCACGCTGGCGGTCGACGACGACGCGGCCCGCGCCGCGCTCGCCGAGCTCGGCGAGCGACTGCGCGACAACTACCCGTTCCACCACCCCCGCTACGCCGGCCAGATGCTCAAGCCGCCGCACCCGGTCGCGGTCGCGGCCTACACCGCCACCATGCTGGTGAACCCCAACAACCACGCCCTCGACGGCGGACCGGCGACCGCCGCGATGGAGAAGGAGGTCGTGGCCGGGCTGGCCGCGATGTTCGGGCTCCCCTCGCACCTCGGGCACCTGACGTCGTCAGGCACGATCGCGAACCTGGAGGCGCTGTACGTCGCGCGGGAGCTGCACCCCGGACGCGGGATCGCGTTCTCCGCCGACGCCCACTACACCCACGCGCGCATGTGCGGCGTCCTCGGCGTCGCCGGGCACCCGGTCCCGGTGGACCCGTCGGGGCGGATGGACCTCGACGCGCTCGACGCGCTGCTGGCCGGCGGCGAGGTGGGCACCGTGGTGGCGACCCTGGGCACCACCGGGATCGGCGCGGTCGACCCGCTCCCCGCGATCACTGAGACCGCCCGGCACCACGGCGTGCGGGTGCACGTCGATGCCGCGTACGGCGGGTTCTTCCGACTGCTGGCCGACGACCCCGACGCGCCGCTGTCCGACGACGTCCGGGTCGCGTTTCGTGCGACCGCGACCGCGGACTCCGTGGTGGTCGACCCGCACAAGCACGGCCTGCAGCCCTACGGCTGCGGCGCGGTCCTGTTCGCGGACCCGGCGGTCGGCCGGCTCTACCAGCACGACTCGCCGTACACGTACTTCACCTCCGACGAGCTGCACCTCGGCGAGATCTCGCTGGAGTGCTCGCGGGCGGGAGCCGCAGCCGCGGCACTGTGGCTGACGCTGCGGCTGTTCCCGCTCGACGCGGACGGACTCGGCGCCGTGCTGCGGCCCGGGCTGCGGGCGGCGCGCGCGTGGCACGACCTGCTGGCCGGCAGCGACGTGCTAGTGCCGTACCAGGAGCCGCAGCTCGACATCGTCACGTACCTGCCCCGGGCGGAGACCCTGTCGCAGGTGGACGCCGCGAGCCTGGCGGTGATGACGGAGACCATGACCGACCCGGACGACCCGGTCTACCTCGCCACCATGGGGGTCGGCGCGGCCGCGCTGGCGGCGCGGCACCCGCGGGTGCGCACGGACGTGGCCGAGGGGCGGATCCTGCGCAGCGTGCTCATGAAGCCCGAGCACGAGGCCTGGGTGGGGCACCTGCACGCCCGCGTCGAGCGGGCCGCGGGTGATGCGCGGCGCGCGACGCGGTAGGGCGCGACGCGGCGAGGCGCGTCGCGGTGGGCGAGGTCAGTCCTCCGCCGCGCCGTAGCGCAGGACGACGAAGACGCCCCAGCCGAACAGGGGCAGCAGCAGGATCAGGGCCTGCCAGATCTGCTCGTCGGCGAGCTTCGCGAACAGCCAGCCGAACAGCAGAGTGATCACCACGACCGCGCCGACCCCGGCCACCAGGTGGTTCTTGCCGCCGTGCTCGCTCATCGCGTCCCCTTCCGTCCGGTCGCGATTGTGCCAGCACGCTCCCCCGGGAGCGCGGCGACCGCCGGCCGAGCTGCCGCTCGTCGCACCGGACCGACCGTTCGGCGCGGGCGGCCGGCGACCGCTGACCCGCCCGACGACCGCCGACCGCCGCCCACCGCGCCCCCCGGCCGAGGTGGTTACGCGGGGGTTGCGCGCACTCCCAGACTCCCCCCACGCGTGACCCAGGTCACAAGCCACGCCGGCAGGTCGCCGGGGTGCCGCAACCAACCGCGAGGTGAGCCCCGTGAGCACAACCGAACGCCCCGTGCCCCCCTCAGGGGTCGGGCCGGACGAGGACCCCTACCTCGTCGTCGAGCGGTCGCCGAAGTTCCGCGACCTGCGCAGCCGCTACCGCCGCTTCATCTTCCCGATGGGCGCGTTCTTCCTGGCCTACTACTTCCTGCTGATGTACCTCGCCGGCTGGCACCGCGACCTGATGGCCACGCCGGTCATCGGAGCGGTCAACGTCGGCACCCTGCTGGCGCTCAGCCAGTTCGTGACGACGTTCGGCATCGCCTGGCTCTACACCCGCTACGCCGACGCCCGCATCGACCCCGAGCGCTACGAGCTCAAGGCCGAGGTCGAGACCCTGCAGGCCGCCCGGGCCGCGACCACCGTGACGGAGGGCTGACGCATGACCACCACACTCGCCGCCGCCGTCGTCGACGGCAGCCAGAAGGCGCTGTCCATCGGCCTGTTCCTCACGTTCGTGGCCGCCACCCTCGGCATCACGGTGTACATGGGCCGCCGTACCAAGAGCGCGGAGGACTTCTACGCCGCCGGCCGCTCCATCAGCGGCGTCCAGAACGGCATCGCGATCTCCGGCGACTACATGTCCGCCGCCTCGTTCCTCGGCATCACCGGTCTGATCGCGCTGTACGGCTACGACGGCTTCCTCTACTCCGTCGGCTTCCTGGTCGCGTACCTGGTGGTCCTGCTCTTCGTGGCCGAGCCGCTGCGCAACTCGGGCAAGTTCACGATGGCCGACGTGCTGGCGTTCCGGCTTCGCCAGCGCCCGGTGCGCACCGCGGCCTCGCTGTCCACGCTGACGATCTCGTTGTTCTACCTGCTCGCGCAGATGGCCGGCGCCGGCGCGCTCGTGTCGCTGCTGATGGGCCTGACCGAGCCGGCGCAGAAGTCGCTGGCGATCGTGGTCGTCGGCCTGCTGATGATCACGTACGTCGTCGTCGGCGGCATGAAGGCGACCACCTGGGTGCAGATCATCAAGGCGGTGCTGCTCATGGGCGGCACCCTGGTCATCTCGGTCTGGGTCGGCATCAAGTTCGGCTTCAACATCTCCTCGATGATGGAGTCCGCGCGCGACGCCTCCGGCAACCCCGACTTCCTCGCCCCGGGCCAGAAGTACACCAACCCGGTCGACCTGTTCTCCCTCGGCATGGCGCTGGTGCTCGGCACCGCGGGCCTGCCGCACATCCTCACCCGCTTCTACACCGTGCCCACCGCGCGCGCCGCGCGCACCAGCGTCAACTGGGCGATCGGCATCATCGGCGGCTTCTACCTGATGACGATGTTCCTCGGGTACGGCGCCGCGGCCCTGGTCGGCCACCAGGCCATCACCGAGGCGGACAAGGCCGGCAACGCGGCCGCGCCGCAGCTGGCCCAGGTCCTCGGCGGAGGGATCGGCTCCACCGGCGGCACGATCATGATGGCGATCATCGCCGCGGTCGCGTTCGCCACGATCCTCGCCGTCGTCGCCGGCCTGACCCTGGCCGCGAGCTCCTCGTTCGCGCACGACTTCTGGGGCAACGTGGTGAAGAAGGGCAACATCACCGGCGACCAGGAGGTCAAGGTCGCCCGCATCACCACGCTGGTCATCGGCGGCCTCGCCATCGTGCTGGGCATCCTCGCCCAGGGGCAGAACATCGCCTTCCTGGTCGGCCTGGCGTTCGCGGTGGCGGCGTCGGCCAACCTGCCGGTGGTGCTGTTCAGCATCTTCTGGAAGCGGTTCACCACTCGCGGCGCCGTCTGGGGCATCTACGGCGGCCTGGTGTCGTCGCTGGTCCTGGTGGCCATCTCCCCGGTCGGCATGGGCACCCCGACGTCGCTGTTCCTCAAGGACACGCCGGCGCTGTTCCCGCTGAGCAACCCCGGCCTGATCTCCATCCCGCTCGGCTTCGCGCTGGCCTGGCTCGGCTCCGTCACCACCAAGGAGCCCACGGCCATCACGAAGTACGCCGAGATGGACGTCCGCTCCCTGACCGGAGCCGGCGCCCACTGACCGCCCCGGGGGCCGGGGCGCCGCCCGTACGCCCCGGCCCCCGGCCGGCACCCCCCCCATCTCGCCCAACCGCTTGAACCCGACCCCGTCGCCTGGTGAGGTACCCGTGACCGTGATGCAGACCCCGACCCGGCAAGGACACGACGTGAGCCACGAGGCCCTGGAGAACCTGCTGCACGAGGACCGGACGTTCCCGCCGGCCCCGGAGTTCGCCGCCCAGGCCAACGCCAAGGCCGCCATGTACGACGAGGCGGCCGAGGACCGGCTGGCCTTCTGGGCCCGGCAGGCCGAGCGCCTGAGCTGGGAGACCCCCTGGGAGCAGGTGCTCGACTGGAGCGACGCCCCGTTCGCCAAGTGGTTCGTGGGCGGCCGGCTCAACGTCGCGTACAACTGCGTCGACCGGCACGTCGAGGCCGGCCACGGCGACCAGGTCGCGATCCACTTCGAGGGCGAGCCGGGCGACACCCGGGACCTCACCTACGCGGACCTGCAGCGCGAGGTGTCACAGGCCGCGAACGCGCTGACCGAGCTCGGCATCGCGGCCGGCGACCGGGTCGCCATCTACATGCCGATGATCCCCGAGGCCATCGTCGCGATGCTGGCCTGCGCGCGCGTCGGCGCCCCCCACTCGGTCGTCTTCGGAGGGTTCTCGGCCGAGGCGCTGCGGTCCCGCATCGAGGACGCCTCCGCCAAGCTCGTCATCACCACCGACGGGCAGAACCGCCGCGGGTCGCAGCTGCCGCTCAAGCCCGCGGTCGACGAGGCGCTGGAGCACTCCGCCGAGCACACCGTCGAGCACGTCCTGGTGGTCCGTCGCACCGGCACCGAGGTCGCGTGGACCGAGGGCCGCGACGTGTGGTGGCACGACGTCGTCGGCCGCCAGTCCGACCAGCACACCCCCGAGGCCTTCGACAGCGAGCACCCGCTGTTCATCCTCTACACGTCGGGAACCACCGGGAAGCCGAAGGGCATCCTGCACACCACCGGCGGCTACCTCACCCAGGCGTCCTACACGCACTGGAACGTGTTCGACCTCAAGCCCGACACCGACGTGTTCTGGTGCACCGCCGACATCGGCTGGGTCACCGGACACTCCTACATCGTCTACGGCCCGCTCTCCAACCGGGTGACGCAGGTGGTCTACGAGGGCACGCCGGACACCCCGCACAAGGGGCGCTGGTGGGAGCTGGTGGAGAAGTACGGCGTCACGATCCTCTACACCGCGCCGACGGCCATCCGTACGTTCATGAAGTGGGGCGAGGACGTCCCCGCGCAGTTCGACCTGACCTCGCTGCGCCTGCTCGGCTCGGTCGGCGAGCCGATCAACCCCGAGGCGTGGATGTGGTACCGCCGCGTCATCGGCGGCGACCGCGCGCCCATCGTCGACACCTGGTGGCAGACCGAGACGGGGGCGATCATGATCTCGCCGCTGCCGGGCGTGACCGAGTGCAAGCCCGGCTCGGCGATGCGGCCGCTGCCCGGGATCGGTGCGGTCGTGGTCGACGACCACGGCGACCCGGTCGGTCCCGGAGGCGGGGGCTACCTGGTGCTGTCCGAGCCCTGGCCGTCGATGCTGCGGGGCATCTGGGGCGACCCGCAGCGGTACGTGGACACGTACTGGTCCCGCTGGCCGCAGTACTACTTCGCCGGTGACGGCGCCAAGCTGGACGAGGACGGCGCGATCTGGCTGCTCGGCCGGGTCGACGACGTCATGAACGTGTCGGGTCACCGCATCTCGACCACCGAGGTCGAGTCGGCGCTGGTCTCGCACCCGAAGGTCGCCGAGGCCGCGGTCGTCGGTGCCACGGACGAGATGACCGGCCAGGGCATCGTCGCGTTCGTGATCCTGCGCACCGAGGCGGGTGACGGCGGGGCGGACGTGGTCAAGGAACTGCGCGACCACGTGGCGCACGAGATCGGCCCGATCGCCAAGCCCCGGCAGATCATGGTCGTGGCCGAACTGCCGAAGACCCGGTCCGGCAAGATCATGCGCCGCCTGCTGCGCGACGTGGCCGAGAACCGCACCCTCGGCGACGCCACCACGCTGGCCGACCCGACCGTGATGAACATGATCGCCGACGGCCTGAAGGGCCCCGCCTCCGACGACTGACGCGCACCTCCCCTCCGCGACGGAATGAGTCCGGGCGTCGCTTGACGGCCCGAAATCGGGCCGCAAGCAACGTGGGGACTCATTCCGTCGAGGGGGTGGGGGCGGCCTCGGCTCCGGGACGGCGCGGCGAACGGGGCACCCGGCACCCGGTGGCGACCGGGACGGCGCCGGATGACGGCTCCGGATAGGGTGGGCGCGGCGCGCCGGGAAGTCGGGTCGGCACCCGTCCCTGGCTGTCCGACGAAAGGGTCTGACCGGTGTCCCGTACCCCCGCGCCGCCATCCCGGACGGTCCTCTTCGGCCGGCTCGACCTGCCCGAGCGCCAGTGGCTGACACGTGCGCTGCGGGACGAGACCGTCGGCGGCGTCCTGCTCCTGGTGTCGGCCCTGGTCGCGCTGGTCTGGGCGAACTCCCCCTGGGGCGACACCTACCAGCAGATCATCAACTACAAGGTCGGCCCGGCGGCGCTGGGCCTGGACCTGCCGCTGTACAAATGGGCGGCCGACGGGCTGCTGGCCATCTTCTTCTACGTCGCCGGGGTGGAGCTCAAGCACGAGCTCGTGCTGGGCACGCTGTCGAAGCCCGCCCAGGCGATGGTGCCCGTGGCCGCCGCGCTCGGCGGCATGGCACTCCCGGCGATCCTGTACGCCGGGGTGAACCTGACCGCCGAGGGCGGGCAGCCGGTCGGGTGGGGCATCCCGATGGCCACCGACATCGCGTTCGCGCTGGCGGTGCTGGCGGTCGTGGGCCGCAGCCTCCCCGCGGCGCTGCGGGCGTTCCTGCTCACCCTCGCGGTGGTCGACGACCTCGGCGCCATCATCGTGATCGCCGTGTTCTACTCCGAGGACTTCCACTGGTGGGCGTTCCTCGGCTCGATCGCGTGCCTGGCGCTGTTCTGGTGGTTGCAGCACAAGCGGGTGCGGTCCCCGTGGATCTACGTCCCCCTCGTCCTGGGCACCTGGATCCTGGTGCACGAGAGCGGGATCCACGCCACCATCGCCGGCGTCGCCCTCGGCCTGCTCACCCGGGTCAAGCCCGACCCCGGGGAGAAGGAGGCCCCGGGTGAGCGCATGGAGCACCTGATCCGGCCGCTGTCCGCCGGCTTCGCCGTCCCTGCCTTCGCGTTCTTCTCCGCCGGCGTGGACCTGCGCGGGACCGGCCTGATCGACACCCTGTCCAGCCCGGTCTCCATCGGCGTCATCCTCGGCCTGGTGGTGGGCAAACCGGTGGGCGCGCTGGCCGCCGCCTGGCTGACGGCCCGCTTCACCCGGGCCAGCCTCAGCCCGTCCCTGGCATGGCGCGACGTGGCCGCGGTCGGGATGCTCGCCGGCATCGGGTTCACCGTGTCGCTCCTCATCACCGAGCTGGCGTTCGAGGACGACCCGACGACGCTGAACGCGGCCAAGCTCTCCGTGCTGGTGGCCAGCGTCGTCGCGGCACTGCTCGCCTCGCTGTTCCTGCTGACCCGCAACCGGCACTACGCCGCACTGCGGGACGAGGAATCGGTGACCGACTAGCCTCGGACCCGGTACCTACCCGTCCCCCCGCCCGGAGGCCCGCATGTCCAGCCCGTCCGCGGACACCCAGCCCTCGATCCTCGCGCTGGTCTCCGCCGCGAAGGAGGACGCCACCCGGCTCGCCAAGGCCCAGCTCGAGCTGGCCCAGGTGGAGATGAAGCAGAGCGGCCAGGCCGCTGGTTTCACCGCCGGGATGTTCATCGGCGCCGCCGTGATGGCCTTCCTGGGGTTCATCTTCATGTGGGTCACGCTGGCGTACGTCCTGGTGGCCGTCGGCCTGCCCGTCTGGGCCGGATTCCTCATCGTGACCGTCGTGATGCTGCTCATCGCCGGGGTGCTCGGGCTGATCGGCGCGCGGAAGGCCCGCAGCATCAAGGGCCCCGTGCTGGCCAAGGCCGAGTTCGAAAAGACCAAGGCGGCACTGTCGGGGAGCACCCTCACCGGTGCCTGACGCGGTCCGGCTCGACCCGGAGGGGGTCGTCCGGGCCCCGGGTCCGTGGACCCATCGGGACGTCGCCGCCAACGGCGCCCGCTTCCACGTGGTGGAGCGCGGTAGGGGTCCGATGGTGCTGCTGCTGCACGGGTTCCCGATGTTCTGGTGGACCTGGCGCCGCCAGCTGGTCGCCCTCGCCGACGCGGGCTACCGCGCGGTCGCGATGGACCTGCGCGGCTACGGCGGCTCCGACCACCCACCGCACGGGTACGACCCGTTCACGCTGTCCGGTGACGTCGCGGGGGTCATCCGGTCCCTCGGGTCGGCGGACGCGGTCGTCGTCGGTCACGGCTGGGGTGGGTTCGTGGCGTGGAGCATGGCGGTGCTGGAGCCGGACGCGGTCCGCGGGATCGTGCCGGTGTCCATGCCGCACCCGCAGCGTCTGCGCGCGGCGTTCCTGGGCGACGGCGTGCAGCGCCGGCGCAGCCGCTACGCCCTGGGCTTCCAGTGGCCCTTCCTGCCCGAGCGCAGCCTGACCCGGCGCGACGCCGAGCGGGTCGGCCAGATCCTCACCGACTGGTCGGCGACGCCGGAGTTCCCCGACGAGGAGGCGTCGGAGGTCTACCGCACCGCGTTCCAGCTGTGGCCCACAGCGCACTGCGCGGTGGAGTACCACCGGTGGGCGGTCCGGTCGATCCTGCGACGGGACGGTCGCGGCTTCATGACCCGGATGGAGGCCCCCGTCCGAGTCCCGGTCCTGCAGGTGCACGGAGCCGAGGACCCCACCCTCCTGGTCGGCTCGGTGCGCGGCTCGGAGGACTTCGTCGAGGGGCCGTACCGGTTCGTGCCCCTCGACGGCGTGGGCCACTTCCCGCAGGAGGAGGTCCCGGCCACGTTCACCCGGCTGCTGCAGAACTGGCTGGCCGCCCCGGTCGCAGGTTGAGCCCCCCGATGCCCGAGCGCGCACGGGACCGCCTGGGCCGGCCGCTGCCTGCCGACGCCGACCCCGGGCTGGTCGTCCCCGGAGTGCCCGCCGACCTCGAACCCGACGGGCCGACGGCACTGGCGCTGGCCGCCGACTACCTCGACCGCGGGCTGCCGTTCCACGTGCACGAGGTGTACGAACTGCGCTGGCGCTGCTGCCCGGAGGACGAACGCGGAGCGTGGCGCGCGCTGGCGCAGTGGGGGGCGGCGCTGACCCATGCCGCGCGCGGCAACCCGGTCGGCGCCACTGCCTTGGCGCAGCGCGCGGCGGCCGGGCTGCGGGCGTACGACGGGCCACCGATCGACGGTCTCGACATCGACGCCGTCCTGACGTCGTGCGCCCGGCTCGAGCGCGCCGCCGCCGAGCCGGTCCGCGGCGACGCTACCGCCGCCGATAGGCGCTCGCCCGGTGCTCGATGACGTGGATGACGACCCGCCGGGCGTCGACCTCGATCTCGTAGATGACCCGGTAGTCACCACGGCGAGCCGCGTGCAGGCCCTCCAGCTCGAACCGCAAGGGCTTGCCGACACGCTGCGGGTTCTCGGCCAGAGGGCCGTACGCGAACTCGAGGGCTGCGCTCGCCGCCTTCTCCGGGAGCCGCGCCAGCGACCGCGTCGCGGTCGGTGTCCAGGCCACGTCCCAGTCGGTCACTCGCCACGCCCGACGAGGCGGGCCGCCTCCTCCTTCGTCAGCACCACGGCCGCGTCACGCTCGGCGCGCGAGGCGCGGACCTGCGCCAGCAGGTCGGGGTCGGACAGCACCCTCAGCGTCTCCTCGAGGGACTCCAGGTCGTCCGCGCTGATGACCACCGCCGCCGGGCGGCCGTGCTTGGTGATGGTCACCCGCGCGTGCTGCGTCTCCACCTGCTCCACGACCTCGGACAGGCGGTTCTTCACCTCTGCCAGCGGCAACTGCTCGGCCACAGTCATAGCCATAAGTATGGCCAGATCTCGTCTGGCCGACAAGACCGGCGCAGCCGGGGCGGTCAGTCTCGCACCCGGCAGGTGCCCTGCGGGACCGCGGTGGACGAGGTGCGGCCTTGCTCCGCGACCCCGGCCAGCTGGCGGGCGGTCAGCGCGTACCCGGTCGTGGGGTCGTCGATGCCGGACGCGAAGACCATCCCGTACGCCCGGCCGTCCGGAGCGATCAGCGGGCCGCCGGAGTTGCCGGGCAGGACGGTGCCGCGGAACGAGTACACCTCGCGCAGCACCCCGGCCCGGCCGTAGATGTCCTCTCCGCGGGCCTCGATCACCGCCCGGATGCGGGCCGGCGCGGTGCTCAGCTTCCCTCCGCCGGGGAAACCCGCCACCACGGCACCGTCGTCACGGTCACCGTCGCCGCGGAACCCCAGCGCCGGGGCCTTCAGCCCGGGCACGAGCAGGACCGCGATGTCGAGGCGGTCGTCGAACGCGACCACGCGGGCGGGGAGCAGCTCGCGGGTGAAGGCCAGCCGCACCTCCGGCTCCGTCACCCCGGCGACCACGTGCGCGTTGGTGAGCACCCGCTCGGGCGCGTACACGAACCCGGACCCGGTCACCTCGGTGCCGCAGGCGGGGGCCGGCCCGGTCACCTGCACCAGCGACCCCAGGGCGGCGCGCACCTCCGGGTCCTTGGGCAGGGTCGCGTCGGGTGCCTCGACCTCGGGCCCGGCGATCTCGGCGAAGCCGGCGAAGACCCGCGGCACGTCGCTGGTCCCCACCAGGTCCCGCAGCCCGGTGAACAGGTCGCGCGCGGCGTCGGGGACCAGGGCGTCCAGGCCCACCATGACGCCGGAGGAGCGGATCTGCCGCGACAGCGCGCTGTCGGGCATGGTCGCGACCGCACTGGCGACGATCCAGGACACCACCGCGAGGGCGAGCACGTTGAGCGCCGCCCCACCGATGTTGTCGGCGAGACGGGCCGGCTCCCAGGTGATGCGCCGACGCAGGTAGCGACCGAGCATCGAGGTGAGGGCCTGGCCGAGCACCGCGCAGCCCAGGACACCGAAGGCGACCACCGCGGCACGCAGCAGTCCGCTGACGTCGAGGTTCGCGACCACCGGCGGGACCAGGAAGGCACCGGCCACGCCGCCGGCCAGGAAGCCGGTGAAGGACAGCAGGCCGGCGACGAAGCCCTGCCGCCACCCGGTCCAGGCGAACACCGCCAGCGCCCCGAGCATGACGGCGTCGACGATGTTCACGGCCGGTCCCGGTCGTCGTACGGCAGGTCCACCACGCGGTCCTCGTCCCAGGGGACCGACCAGCCGGCCAGGTGCAGCAGGCGATCCAGCAGCCCGCCGGTGAACCCCCACACCAGCAGGCCCTGCACGGTGAACCCGGGACCGATGTAGCCGGAGGGGTGGCGCACCCGGACCCGGTTGCCCGGGTCGGTGAGGTCCGCGACCGGGACGCGGTGCACGCTGGCGACCTCGGCCCGGTCGACGGCCCGGACCGGGGAGGTCGTTCGCCACCAGCCCAGGACCGGGGTGACGACGAAGCCGGACGGGGGCAGCCACAGGTCCGGCAGGGCCGCGTAGACGACGACCCCCGACGGGTCCAGGCCGGTCTCCTCCTGCGCCTCGCGCAGCGCCGCCTCGACCGGGCCGCGGTCCTCCGGGTCGATGGCGCCGCCCGGGAACGCCGGCTGGCCCGGGTGCGAGCGCATGTCCGGCGCGCGGGCGATGAGCAGCACCTCCGGGCCATCGCCGCCGTCGCCCTCACCGAGCAGGACCAGGACGGCCCCGCGGCGCCCGCCCTCCGCCGGCGGCCCCCAGCGGGACAGGTCCGCGGTGACCACCCGCCCGGCGGCGTCCGCGACCGGACGCAGCCAGCCCGGCAGCCCGGCCACGGCCGTCGGGTCGACCCAGCCGGTGCCGGTGGTCACGTCGCAGCGCCCAGGGTGATGCCGAAGTGCTCCTCGACCGCCGCGTCCAGTGCCGCCTCGTCCGGGATCTGCCCCAGGTAGCGGCCCACGACCTCCCCGTCTGCGGTGACGAACAGGGTCAGCGGGGGCCCGGGGAACCCCAGCGCCGAGCGCAGGACCCCGTCGCGGTCGATGGCCGACGGGTACGGCACGCCGAGGTCCGCCGAGGCGAGCAGGGCCGCGGTCCGGTCGTCGAGCAGGTCCACGCCCAGGAACCGGATCCGGTCGCCGGCGCGCCGGGCGGCGTCGGCCAACATCGGCATCTCCGCCACGCACGGCGGGCACCAGGACGCCCAGACGTTGAGGACCAGCGGGGTGCCCCGCAGCCCGGCCAACCGGACGTCGGGGCCGACGCCCAGGCAGGGCAGGGTCACGTCCGGCAGGCCGCCGGCGACCGGGGCGACGGCGGGGTCGCTGTCCGGGCACGGCGGCAGGTCGGCGGCGGCCAGCGCCGCGGACACGTCCGGATCCGGCTGCTCCGGGACCGGCGTGCCCGCACCGGTCGCGTCGGAGCCGGTCGCGTCGGAGCCGGTCGCCACCGGCTCCCCCGCGGCCGCCAGTCCGTCCTGGGCACCCCCGCCGCACCCGGCGAGGAGGAGTGCCGCGGCCAGCAGCCCGGCACCCAGCAGCCCGGCACCCGGCAGCCCGGCACCCGGCGGCCCGGCGGGGTGACCGCCGCGCCGCCCCCGGCGGGGCCGGGTCACGCGGCACCGTCCTTGACCAGGCGGGCCGCCTGCTCGGGGTCGGTGGGGCCCTCGCCGTACGAGGGGCACCACCGCGCGACCGGGCAGGCGCCGCAGGCCGGCTTGCGGGCGTGGCAGCGGCGGCGACCGTGCCAGATCAGCCGGTGCGACAGGTCGGTCCACTCGGCCCGGGGGAACAGGGCCATCAGGTCGGCCTCGATCCGGTCCGCGTCGGTCTGCTCGGTCCAGCCGAACCGCCGCGACAGCCGGGCGACGTGGGTGTCGACGGTGATCCCCGGCACGCCGAAGGCGTTGCCCAGCACCACGTTCGCGGTCTTGCGGCCCACCCCGGGCAGGGTCACCAGGTCATCCAGACGACCCGGTACCTCGCCCTCGTACCGGTCGCACAGCGCCTGCGCGAGGCCCTGCACGGAGGCGGCCTTGGCCCGGTAGAAGCCGGTGGAGCGGATCTCCTCCTCCAGCTCCGCCCGGTCTGCCGCCGCGTAGTCCGCCGCGGACGGGTAGTGGGCGAACAGCCCCGGGGTCACCATGTTGACCCGGGCGTCGGTGCACTGCGCGGACAGCACCGTGGCGACCAGCAGCTCCAGCGGGCTGCCGAAGTCCAGTTCGCAGTGCGCGTCCGGGTACGTGTCCGCCAGGACCCGGTTGATCTTGCGGGCCCGGCGGACCAGCGCGGTGCGCGACTCCGCGCGGGCGGGGGTGGTGGTCCGCGGCACCCCGCCAGGGTACGTCCCGCGCACCCCCCGCACCCCCGCGCGCGCGGTCACCCGCCCGGGCGCGACCACCCGCGTAGGCGCGACGTCCGCCGCACGTGGCGGGTACGTTGCCCGAGTGAGCGCCGACGATGCGGCCGCCCGCAGGGCCGCCCGCAAGAAGGCGCGGCTGGAGAAGCCGCCGCCGGAGGTCGACTCGGCGTACGACGGACTGTCGCTGGCCGACCTGCGGCGGATGCGCGCGGGACTCAACGAGGAGGAGACCCGGGTCTCCTACTGGCGCCGGCTGATCCAGGCCCGGCTGGACCTGGTCCGCTCGGACTCCGGCGCGGACCCGATGGCCCACATCGGCGAGGTCCTCACCGAGGCCCGCGGCTCCCACCGTCGGCTCGCGCACGTGTCGGTGGAACCGGTCGAGGGCCTGCCCCCGCTGCCGGACCTGGAGCGGCTGTGGGCGCGGGAGCCGGTGGCGGGCGACGAGGCCGACCGCGCGGCGCTCGTCGCCGACCTCGAGCGCGCCGAGCGGGAGCTGTCCCAGTACCGGTCGGAGCTGTTCCAGCGCATCGAGGGCGTCACCTCCGAGCTGATCGCCCGCTACCGGCAGGACCCGCTGCTCGCCCTCACCGCTTTGCCGACCGACGACCGGGGCAGCGGACAGGGGCCCGGGTAGTCCACACTGTCCTGGCACACCCGAGGAAGGACCGGACGTGGACGACGCCCTCATGCAGGCCCCGCTGTTCGCCGCGCTCGACGCCGAGGCGGCCGCGGCGATGCGTGCGTCGATGACCGAGCGACGCATCGACAAGGGCACGATCATCTTCACCGAGGGCGAGCCGGGCGACCGGATGTACGTCATCACCGACGGCAAGGTGAAGCTCGGTCACACGTCCGCCGACGGGCGGGAGTCGCTGCTCGCCGTCCTCGGGCCCGGCGAGATCTTCGGCGAGCTCTCCTTGTTCGACCCCGGTCCGCGCACGGCGACCGCGACCGCGCTCACCGACGTGGTGGTCCGCGGACTCGGGCACGAGGCGCTGCGACCCTGGCTGACCGGTCGGCCCGAGGTGGCCGAGGCGCTGCTGGCCGCGCTGGCGCGACGGCTGCGCCGCACCAACGACGCCATGGCCGACCTGGTGTTCTCCGACGTGCCCGGGCGGGTGGCCAAGGCGCTGCTGGACCTGGGGGACAAGTTCGGCGCGGTCACCCCCGAGGGCCTCCTGGTCACCCACGACATGACCCAGGAGGAACTGGCCCAGCTGGTTGGCGCCTCGCGCGAGACGGTCAACAAGGCGCTGGCCGACTTCGTCCAGCGCGGCTGGATCAAGCTGGAGTCCCGCTCGGTGCTGCTGGTCGACCTCGAGCGACTGCAGCGCCGGGCCCGCTGACCCGCAGACCACCGCCCGGTCGGGCTCAGCCCCGGTCGCGCAGGTAGTCCAGCTGCGCCCGCACCGACAGCTCCGCGGCGGGCCACAGCGCGCGCGGGACGTCGGCGTAGACGACCGCCACCACCTCCGGCGCCGTCTCCGCACCCGCCGCCACTGCCGCCCGGACCTGCTGCAGCCGCTGCTCGCGGTGCTCCAGGTACGCCGCCAGCAGCCCCGCCGGATCCCGCAGCGCAGGACCGTGCCCGGGCAGGACCCGCTCGGCCGCGCTCTCGCGCGAGAAGCTGCGCAGCCGCTCGAGCGACGCGAGGTAGTCCGACAGCCGGCCCTCCGGGTGGGCCACCACGGTCGTTCCCCGGCCCAGCACGGTGTCCCCGGTCAGCAGCGCCGCGTCGGCGGGCAGCACGAAGGTCAGGCAGTCGTCGGTGTGCCCGGGGGTCGCGAGCACCCGGACCTCCAGGCCGTCGACGGCGACGACGTCACCCTCGCCCAGGCCCTCGTCGCCGAGTCGGTGCGCCGGGTCCAGCGCACGAACCGGCCGCCCGGTCATCGCCGCGAACGTGCGCGCGCCCTCCGCGTGGTCGGGATGTCCGTGGGTGAGCAGGGTCAGGTACACCTGCGCCCCGAGCGCGTCCACCGCGGCGAGCACCGCGCCGAGGTGCTCGGGATCGTCCGGCCCGGGGTCGACCACGACCGCGCGGGTCGACCCGGGCTCGACCAGGACCCAGGTGTTGGTGCCGTCCAGCGTCATCGGTCCCGGGTTGGGGGCCAGCACGCAGGTCGCGCGCGGCGTCACCCGCCCGCCGTGCCACGGCGCGGCGGACCCCAGCAGCGGCAGCGGCGCGCTCAGCCGAGCACTCCCAGGGCCTCCGAGCCGGCCGGCGGCTCGCCGTCGCCGGCGTGCACGACCGACCCGTCGCGGAAGTCGACCAGGGCCCACCGCACTCCGCCCGCGCCGTCCGGGAAGGGGTGCGGCATCAGCGGCACGGTGTGCCTCGTCCCCGCGGCGGCGAGAGCATCGCCCACCGTGGGGTACGCCGCCACTTCGGCCACCGTGGCCACGGTCGGCGGCAGCATCGCCATCCGCCCGGCCCCGTACTCCGCCAACGCGTGGGCGGGCGTTGTCCAGTGCACCCGGTCGGCCTCGCCCCCGACCTCCTCGGCCTCCTGCCCGGCCGGCAGCGCGGCGGCGAAGAAGCGCACGTCGTAGCGCCGGGACTCCACCTCCGGGGTCACCCAGTGGCTCCAGGTCGGGACCCGCGCCGGGTCGACCCGCAACCGGCGGCGCCGCAGCACGTCGGCGAACGACTCGCTGTGGTCCAGCACGGCCCGCCGGTCGTCCTCCCACCGGTCCCCCGAGCCGACCGGGTCGCGCCGCGGCGGGATCCCCGCGTCGTCGACCGCGAGGAGCACGCCGCACTCCTCGAACGTCTCCCGGACGGCGCACACGACCAGGGCCCGGGCCAGGGCCGGGTCGGCGTTGATGCGCGCGGCCTCGCGGGCCACGTCGTAGTCGGCCCCGGGCGCCCACGGGACGTCGGGGTCGGAGTCGCGCGGATCGACGCGGCCGCCGGGGAAGACGTGCATCCCGGCGGCGAAGGCCATCGTGGTGACCCGGCGCATGAGGTACAGCGCGGGCCCCTCCTCGGTGTCCCGCATGAGCACGACGGTCGCCGCGGGCCCCACCGGCGGGGGGGTCCAGGCCTCGGCGTCGCCGTACGCCAGCGCGTGCGCGCGCCGGGTGAGCGCCTCGGGCATGACCAGCCCGGGGCCGCTGCCCGCGGTCCCCGGCGCGCCGGCGTCGTCGCTCAGTCCGCGACCTCGACGATCATCTCGACCTCGACGGGAGCGTCGAGGGGAAGCCCGACCACGCCGACGGCGGAGCGGGCGTGCACGCCCCGCTCCCCGAAGGCCGCACCGAGCAGCTCGCTGGCACCGTTGACGACCTGCGGCTGGCCGGTGAAGTCCGGGGCGCTGGCGACGAACCCGACGACCTTGACGACGCGCACGACCTTGTCCAGGTCGCCGATGACGGACTTGACCGCGGCGATCGCGTTGAGCGCGCAGTACTCCGCCATCTTCTTGCCGTCCTCGGGCGTGACCTCGGCGCCGACCTTGCCGGTGCCGGGCATCTGGCCACCGACCATCGGCAGCTGCCCGGACGTGTAGACGTAGCGGCCGCTCACCACCGCGGGGACGTACGCGGCCACGGGGGGCACCACCTCCGGCACCTGGTGCCCGAGCGCGGCGAGCCTGCTCTCGACCTCACCCATGGGTGGCCTCCTCACTCCGGCCTGGGGCGCTTGAGGTACGCGACGACGTTCTCCGGATTGGGCCCGGGGACGACCTGCACCAGCTCCCAGCCGTCCTGGCCCCAGGTGTCCAGGATCTGCTTGGTGGCGTGCACCAGCAGGGGCACGGTCGCGTACTCCCACGTCGTCATGCGAGGGACCCTAGCCCTGCTCGCGCGGGCCGCGCACACCGCTCATCCCGCTACGCCGCGGACTAGGCTCGCGAGCGTGCCGAGCGAAGGGACGGACTGGCCGGACGTACGGCTGCACGTCGTCTCCGGCAAGGGCGGTACGGGCAAGACGACCGTGGCCGCGGCGCTCGCGATCGCGCTGGCCGCGGGGGGCCAGCGGGTGGCCCTGATGGAGGTCGAGGGCCGGCAGGGGATCGCCCAGCTGTTCGACACCGCGCCGCTGCCCTACCAGGAGCGCAAGGTCGCGGTGGCACCCGGCGGCGGCGACGTGATCGCCCTGGCGGTCGACCCCGAGGACGCCCTGCTGGAGTACCTCGACATGTTCTACAACCTGCGCCGCGCGGGGTCGGCGCTGCGCCGGATGGGCGCGATCGACTTCGTCACCACCATCGCGCCGGGACTGCGCGACGTGCTGCTCACCGGCAAGGCCATCGAGCTGGTGAAGCGGGCGGAGAAGAAGCAGCCCAACGCCTTCGACGCCGTCGTCCTCGACGCGCCGCCCACCGGCCGGGTCAGCCGTTTCCTCAACGTCAACAGCGAGATAGCCGGGCTGGCCAAGGTGGGGCCGCTGCGGTCCCAGGCGGACTCGGTGATGGCGGTGATCCGGTCCCCGCGCACCGCCGTGCACCTGGTCACGTTGCTGGAGGAGATGCCGGTCCAGGAGACCATCGACGGGGTCAAGGACCTGGAGGAGTCCGGGCTCCCGCCGGGCGGGATCGTGGTGAACATGATCCGGCCCCCGGTGCTGTCGGACTCCGAGCTGGCCGCGGCCGCGGACGGGTCGATGTCGCGCGAGGGACTGGCCGAGGGGTTCGCTGCGGCAGGGCTCGGACCTCGTCAGGCGGGCGCGCCGGTCGTCGGCGCGCTGCTGGCGGAGGCGGAGGACCATGCCGCGCGGGTGGGCCTGGAGCGCGCGGAGCGCGCGCGGATCGAGTCGCTGGACCGCCCCGTCTACACGCTGCCGCTGCTGCCGGACGGGATCGACCTCGGCGGGCTGTACGAGCTGGCCGAGCTGCTGCGCGAGCAGGGGATGGCATGAGCACCGTCTCCGCCGCCGGATCCCTCGACGTCGACGCCCTCCTCGACGATCGGGGAACGCGCATCGTCGTGTGCTGCGGCGCCGGAGGCGTCGGCAAGACGACGACCGCCGCGGCGCTGGGGCTGCGCGCGGCGGAGCGGGGCCGCGACGTGTGCGTGCTCACGATCGACCCGGCGAAGCGACTGGCCCAGGCGATGGGCCTGTCCCGCCTGGACAACGTCCCGCGACTCGTCGAGGGCGTGACCGGTCCGGACGGTCGCGGGTCCCTGCACGCGATGATGCTGGACATGAAGCGCACCTTCGACGAGATCGTCGAGGCGCACGCGGATCCCGTTCGGGCTCAACAGATCCTGGCCAACCCCTTCTACCAGGCGCTGTCGACGTCGTTCGCCGGTACCCAGGAGTACATGGCGATGGAGAAGTTGGGGCAGCTGCGGGCGCAGGCCGACGCGGAGGGCACCTGGGACCTCATCGTCGTCGACACCCCTCCCTCACGGTCCGCCCTGGACTTCCTCGACGCGCCGGAGCGGATGGGGTCGTTCCTGGACGGCCGGTTCATCCGGATCCTCACCACGCCGGCGCGCGGGGCGGGCCGGGGGATCGGGCGCATCGTGGGCGTGGGCTTCGGCTTCTTCTCCGGCATCATGACGAAGATCCTCGGCGCCCAGGTGTTGGCGGACGTGGGCACGTTCGTGGCCGCCATCGACACCACGTTCGGCGGCTTCCGCGAGCGCGCGGAGGTGACGTACGCGCTGCTGCAGGACCAGGGGACGTCGTTCGTCGTGGTGGCCGCGCCCGAGCCGGACGCGCTGCGCGAGGCGTCGTACTTCGTGGAGCGGCTGGAGGAGGACTCGATGCCGCTGGCCGGCCTGGTGCTCAACCGGGTCCAGGAGGTGCGCGCCCCGGAGCTGTCCGCGGAGCAGGCGGTGGCGGGGGCGGAGCGGCTGGAGGAGGACGGGGAGCACCCGACGACGGCGGCGCTGCTGCGGCTGCACGCGGAGCGGATGCGCCGGGCGGAGCGGCAGCGGCACCTGGCGGAGCGGTTCACGTTCGCTCACCCGGGGGTGCCGGTGACGTCGGTGCCCGCGCTGGCGGAGGACGTGCACGACCTGGAGGGGCTGAGGGAGATCGGCGAACTCCTGGTCGCCCGGTAGGCACGGCGACCAGGACGAGCCCCATCGGCGCCGGCGAACTCCTGGTCGCCCGGTAGGCACGGCGACCAGGACGAGCCCCATCGGCGCCGGCGAACTCCTGGTCGCCCGGTAGGCACGGCGACCAGGACGAACCGCCCGGGGGGCGGGTCCCGCGGGGCGGGCTACGCGGTGCGGGCTACGCGGTGCGGGTCGCCCGGGTGCCGGTGGCCTGGCGCTCGTACTCCTCGCGCGCGGTCTCCAGCAGGCCTCGCCAGGAGGTGACCTGCGGGCGACGGCGCAGCAGCGCCCGGCGCTCGCGCTCGGTCATGCCGCCCCAGACCCCGAACTCGACCCGGTTGTCCAACGCGTCGGCCAGGCACTCCGTCCGGACCGGGCACCCCATGCAGATCGCCTTGGCGCGGTTCTGGGCCGCTCCCTGCACGAAGAGGGCGTCCGGGTCGCTGCCGCGACAGGCCCCGCGGGCCGTCCAGTCGGTGGTCCAGGCCATCGGTCGGCTCCTTCCCCACGTCAGGCGCGGGCGGGTCGGGGGTGACCTGCGCCACGCTGCGCTGCGGGTCCGGACGCTATTGCGCCCCCGACGCTCGGTACAGGTCAGATAGTACTAGAAAGACTAGTCATTTTGAACTATTCTCACCGCGTCGGGGGGAAACCACGCCGGGCCGATCGGACGCCGAGGGGACGCCGGTCGGAACCTCTCCCCGTACCCTGGACGTCCTATGGCCGTGCTGCCACCCCCCCAGGGACGACGACGCAACCCGGTGGGGGTCTTCGCACGCCTGCTGCTCTTCGTCCTCGTGGCGGGGCTCGCAGGCGTCCTCGTCGCGGCCGCATTCCTCCCGCTCGTCGGCGGTCTCGGCGTCACGGTCCGCTCGGCCGTCACCGGCTTCGAGGAGCTGCCCGACCAGCTGTCCACCCCGCCGCTGCCGCAGCGCTCGGTCATCCTGGCGGCGGACGGCTCGCTGCTGGCGACGCTGTACTACCAGAACCGGGTCGAGGTCCCCCTCACCTCGGTCGCCCCGATCATGCGCCAGGCCCTGGTGGCCATCGAGGACTCGCGCTTCCTGGAGCACCGCGGGATCGACCTGCGCGGGACCATGCGCGCGCTGGCCACCAACACGACGGCCGGCGGCGTCCAGCAGGGCGGCTCGACCCTGACCATGCAGTACGTCAAGAACGTGCTGGTCAACAACGCGGACAACGCCGAGGAGGTCGCGGCCGCCCGGGCCAGGACCCCCATCCGCAAGCTCCGCGAGATCCGCTACGCGCTCGCGCTCGAGCGGCGCTTCACCAAGGACCAGATCCTCGAGCGCTACATCAACATCGTGTACTTCGGCGCCGGGGCGTACGGCGTCGAGGCCGCGTCCCGTCGCTACTTCAGCAAGCCCGCGAGCAAGCTGACCCTGCCCGAGGCCGCGACGTTGGCCGGGATCGTGCAGCAGCCCACCGCGTACGACCCCACCCGCAACCCGCGGCTGTCCACGGTGCGACGCGACGTGGTCCTGCGCCGGATGGCCGAGGTCGGCTTCATCACCCAGGCGCAGGCCGCCCGCGCGGCCGCGGTCCCGATGAAGAAGATCCTCAAGCCCAAGCGGGTCCGCAACGGCTGCACCTCGTCGTACGCGCCGTTCTTCTGCGACTACGTCGTCCGGATCCTGCAGTCCGACCCGGCGTTCGGCGAGACCACGGCGGCCCGCGAGGCCCTGCTCAAGCGCGGCGGCCTGACGATCCGTACGACGCTGCAGCCGCAGACCCAGGACGCCGCCTACCAGGCCGCGATCACCCAGATCCCCATCAAGGACGACAGCCGCCGCGCGGCGGCGATCGCGATGGTCCAGCCCGGGACCGGCCAGATCCTGGCCATGGCGCAGAACCGGAAGTGGGGGACGTCCGGCCGCGGCCGCACGACGTACAACTACGTCGTCGACCAGGCCTACGGCGGCACGATCGGGATGCAGGCCGGGTCGACCTTCAAGGTGTTCACGCTCGCCGCGGCGCTCGAGGCCGGCGTGTCCCCGTTCGAACCGATCAGCTCGCCGAGCCCGAAGACCTTCGAGGACTTCGTCAACTGCGAGACCGGCGCCCCCTTCGGCCCCATCACGTTCCGCAACTCCACCGGCCAGGGCACCTTCGACATGCGCAAGGCGACGGCCTACTCCATCAACACCTACTTCGTGGCCCTGGAGGAACGCACCGGGCTGTGCCGGCCGGCCGAGATCGCGGAGAAGATGGGGGTCCGCCTGGCCACCGGCGGCGACCTGTACCGCGTCCCGTCGTTCACCCTCGGCACCATGGAGATCTCGCCGCTGTCCCTCGCCGGCGCCTACGCCGCGTTCGCGAACCACGGCGAGTACTGCCGCCCGATCGCGATCCTGCAGGTCTCCGACCGCACCGGGAAGCGGCTGCCGATCCCGTCGGCCAAGTGCAAGCAGGTCGTCGAGCCCGAGATCGCCGACACCGTCACCAGCCTGCTCACCGGCGTCATCGACGGGAACATCTCCGGCCGCACCGGCCAGGCGATGTCGCTCGGTCGGCCGGCCGCGGGCAAGACGGGGACGACGAACGACTCCGCCGCCGTCTGGTTCGCCGGGTACACCCCCGAGCTGGCCGCGGCCGTGTGGGTCGGCGACCCGCGCGGCGGCTACGCGTACCCGATGAAGAACGTCGTGATCAACGGCGTCTACTACGGCCAGGTCTTCGGCTCGACCATGCCCGGACCGATCTGGAAGAACGCCATGCTCGGGGCGCTGGCCGGGACGCCGGAGCAGGACTTCCAGCTGACCTCGACGTGGGGCCTGGGCGCCGCCACCGACGCGGAGAAGTACGGCAACCCGCTGGAGGCCTCCCCCGGGCCGTCGGAGTCCGGCGACCCCAGCGAGAGCGCGTCGGCCTCCCCCACGACGGCGGAGCCGACCCGCGACCCGACTCCGACCGCGGCACCACAGCCCAAGCCGACCTCGAGCTCCCCCAGGCCCACGACGAGCGCGCCGGCCCCGAAGCCGACGTCCAGCGCGCCGGCCCCGAAGCCGACGTCCAGCGCCCCCGCACCCAAGCCGACGTCCAGCGCGCCGGCCCCGCAGCCGACCTCGGCCGCCCCGGCGCCCAAGCCGACCTCGGCCGCGCCGCAGTCGCAGGCACCGCCCCCGCCCGCCAGCCCCGCCGGCTGAGCCCAGGCTTGGCGGGAGTCAGCCGAGGCCGAGCTGCTGCTTGACCAGCGCGGCCACCCGGCCGCCGTCGGCCCGGCCCGCCACCTGCGGCTGCACGATCTTCATCACCACGCCCATCGCCCGGGGTCCCTCGGCGCCGTCCGCGCGGGCCTGCACCACCGCGGCCGAGACGATCTCGGCCAGGGCATCGTCGTCGAGCTGCTCGGGCAGGTAGCGCTCGAGCACGCCCAACTCGGCCCGCTCCCGGTCGGCGAGGTCGGCGCGCCCGGCGTCGTCGTACGCGGCCGCGGACTCCTTGCGCTTCTTGGCCTCCTTGCCCAGGACCGCGACGACGTCGTCGTCGGACAGCTCCCGGGCCACCTTGCCCGAGACCTCCTCGTTGGTGATCGCAGCCAGGGCCATGCGTACGGTGGCGGCGGTCAGCTCGTCGCGGGACTTGATGGCGGCGGTGAGGTCGTCGTGCAGGCGGTCCTTCAGGGTGCTCATGGCCACATCCTCCCAGCAGCCCCTGGGGTCCGCCGACGTGACAGGATCGCCGGGTGCGCCCGACCACCCGTGCGTTCCTCGGCCTGGCCGCGGCCGGCGCCGCGGGGCTGGCCTACGCGCACTGGGAGACCACCTCGTTCCGGCTGCGCCACGCCACCGCACCGGTCCTGGACCCCGGTCAGGCTCCGCTGCGGGTGCTGCACGTCTCCGACCTGCACATGACCCCCAACCGGCACGAGGAGCGCTCCTGGGTGCGCGGGCTGCGCGCCCTGCACCCGGACCTCGTGGTGGTCACCGGCGACTTCCTGGCGCATCCGGACGCGGTCCCGGTGGTGCTCGACACCCTCGAGCCGCTGATGGACGTGCCCGGCGTGTTCGTCCTGGGCAGCAACGACTACTACGCCCCGCGGCCGCTGAACCCCGCGCGCTACCTGTTCGGCCCGTCGGACATCCGCGACGACCTGCCCACGCTGCCCTGGCCGGACCTGGTCGCCGGGCTCACCTCCGCCGGCTGGCACGACCTGTCCAACGCGCGCGCCGTCGTGGCGGCGGGCGGACTGCGCCTGGACGTCCGCGGCGTCGACGACCCGCACATCAGGCGCGACCGCTACGCCGAGGTCGCCGGGCCCTTCGACGACCGCGCCGACCTGGCGCTGGGGGTCGCGCACGCACCGTATCTGCGGGTCCTGGACGCCATGGCCGCCGACGGCGCGGACCTGGTCCTGGCCGGGCACACCCACGGCGGCCAGCTGTGCCTGCCCGGCTTCGGCGCACTGGTGACCAACTGCGACCTGGACCGGTCCCGGGCCAGCGGGCTGTCCACCCACACCAGCGCGCAGGACCCGGCGCGCACGTCCTGGCTGCACGTGTCCGCGGGCCTGGGAACCTCCCCGTACGCGCCGTTCCGCTTCGCCTGCCCCCCGGAGGCCACGCTGCTCACGCTCACCGCCCGGTCCGTTTTGGGGCCGGTCGAGGCGCTGGGCTAGACTCCGCTTCGCTTTCGCGGGGTGTGGCGCAGCTTGGCAGCGCGCTTCGTTCGGGACGAAGAGGCCGTGGGTTCAAATCCCGCCACCCCGACCATGCGGTGACTCGCTCGATGCGGGTCACCGCATCGTCATGTTCGGGCCGGCCTCGGGCACCGCAGCCGGCCCTGCGAAGTGGATCTTCCGCGGAAGATCCACTCCAGCACTGCGGAGGCGGGCGGCGCCCCGTTTGTGAGCCGAGTGGCTGCTACCCGGCACCGAACCGGCCCGGTGACGACCACTGGGCTCACTTCTGCGCCGGTGGACGCGCCCGGCCGCCGGCCGGACCGATGGGAGTGGATCTTCCGCGGAAGATCCACTGCGCGGTCAGGAGGCCGCGCTCCGCGGCGCAGGTTCGCCTCGGCTCCCCAGGCGTCGGCCGACCGGTGGTCGCGGCGGGAGTCTGCGCGTCTCTGGCGGGACGTCGTGCGTGCGCACGAGGACGACACCGGGGTGCGCGTTCGTGAGCCGACCGGTTGCTACCCGGCACCGATCCGGCCCGGTGACGACCACTGGGCTCACTTCTGCGCAGGTCGACGCGACCGGCCAGCGAGTTGATCTTCCGCGGAAGATCAACTCGGCGGTCCACCATGCTTGCGCTACGGGAGCACCGGCTGGGGCGGCGGGCCCGCGGCGGCTATCGTTTCCGCCGTCGGACGTCGGGGTATCGGGAGCGTGATGAAGAAGTACGTGCGCAGTGCCGCCGTCGCGATCCCGCCGGTCGGCCGACTGGTCGAGCAGCGCGACCGTCTGGCGCAGAAGCTGGAGGCGGAGCGGGAGACCAACCGTCGGCTGAAGTCGCAGGTCGAGGCGCTGTCCGCCGCGGCGGGCCGGGTCGGCGACGCGCCGGACCCGGCGTCGTACCGCTACCTGTTCGTCGTCACCTACGGCCGATCCGGCTCGACCCTGCTGCAGGGCATCCTCAACTCGATCCCGGGCTACACCATCCGCGGCGAGAACGGCGCGGCCATCTACCACCTGTACAAGTTCCACCAGACGATGGCGCAGAAGGCCAAGGAGTTCGCGGCGAGCAACAAGCAGCCGGTGGACCCCACGCACCCCTGGTACGGGATGCACGAGTACGAGGAGTACCTGTCCATCCACGAGCAGCGCAACCTGATCCTCGACACGGTCCTGCGACCCGAGGAGGACACCCGGGTCGTGGGGTTCAAGGAGGTGCGCTGGTACTGGAAGGACACCCCCAAGTACGTCGAGTACCTGCGCAAGGTGTTCCCCTACAGCAAGTTCCTGTTCAACACGCGCTCGCACGACAAGGTCGCCAACAGCAAGTGGTGGGCCGAGCGCCCGGAGGCCCGGGCCGAGCTCGAGCGGATCGAGAACCTGCAGCTCGGCATCCTCGCCGACCTGCGGCACCACGGCTACCACGTGCACTACGACGACTGGGTCGCCGATCCCTCGGTGCTGCAGGGCATGTACGACTGGCTCGGCGAGCCGTTCGACCTGGAGACCGTCAAGGCCGTGATGGCCCAGCGCCACTCGTACTGATCAACTCACACCGCTCAGACCGCACCGATCGGTTCCGGCGGGGCGGAGCGGCGAACGCGTCAGCCGCGGGCGGCGACCAGCTCGGCGATCTGGACGGCGTTGAGGGCCGCGCCCTTGCGCAGGTTGTCGTTGCTGACGAACAGCACCAGCCCGCGGTCGTCGGCGACGCCGGCGTCCTGGCGCAGCCGGCCGACGTACGACGGGTCGCGCCCGGCCGCGTGCAGCGGGGTGGGCACGTCGGCCAGCTCGACGCCGGGAGCATGTGCCAGCAGCTCAGCGGCCCGCGCCACCGGCAGCGGCCGGTCGAACTCGGCGTTGATGGACAGCGAGTGGCCGGTGAACACCGGGACCCGCACGCAGGTCCCGGACACGAGCAGGTCGGGGATGCCCAGGATCTTGCGGCTCTCGTTGCGGAGCTTCTGCTCCTCGTCGGTCTCCTGCGACCCGTCGTCCACGATGCTGCCCGCGAGTGCGACCACGTTGAACGCGATGGGGGCGACGTACTTCTTCGGCGCCGGCATCACCACGGCGTCGCCGTCGTGGACCAGTGCGGCGGTGTCCTGACCTACCGCGGAGCGGACCTGGGAGTCCAGCTCCTCGACACCGGCCAGGCCGCTGCCGGAGACCGCCTGGTAGGTGCTGACGACCAGCCGGCGAAGCCCGGCGGCCTCGTGCAGCGGGCGCAGCACCGGCATCGCCGCCATGGTCGTGCAGTTGGGGTTGGCGATGATGCTCTTGCGCATCTCCTCGATCGCCGCGGGGTTGACCTCGCTGACGATCAGCGGCACATCGGGGTCCATCCGCCAGGCGGAGGAGTTGTCGATCACGACCGCGCCCGCCTCGGCGAAACGCGGTGCGAGCGCCTTGGACGTGGCCCCGCCGGCGGAGAACAGCGCGATGTCGATCCCGCTCGGGTCCGCGGTCGCCGCGTCCTCCACCACGACGTCGCGCCCGCGCCACGGCAGCGTGGTGCCGGCGGACCGGGCCGAGGCGAAGAAGCGGATGTCGCCGACGGGGAAGTCGCGCTCGTCGAGCAGGCGGCGCATGACAGCGCCGACCTGGCCGGTGGCGCCGACGACGGCGACGGTGGGCGTGCGGTTCATGGGGCGGTGCCTCCTAGCGGCCGGTTCCTGCGTACACGACCGCCTCGCCGTCGGCATCGAGGCCGAACGCGGAGTGGATCGCGCGCACCGCAGTCTGGGCGTCGACGGTCCGGGTGACCACCGAGATACGGATCTCCGAGGTGGAGATCATCTCGACGTTGACGCCGGCGTCCGCCAGCGCGGCGAAGAACGTCGCCGAGACGCCGGGGTGCGAGCGCATCCCCGCGCCCACCAGCGACACCTTCGCGATCTGGTCGTCGAAGAGCAGGCTGTCGAAGCCGATGGTGTCGCGGGACCGGTCCAGCGCGGACAGCGCGGCCGACGCGGAGCCCTTGGGGCAGGTGAACGTCACGTCGGTGCGGCCGGTCGCGGCGGCGGACACGTTCTGCACGATCATGTCGACGTTGATCCCGGCGTCGGCCAGCGCGCGGAAGATCTTGGCGGCCTCACCGGGCTTGTCCGGCACCGCGGACACCGTGATCTTGGCGTCGTTGAGGTCGGCGGCGACGCCGCTGATGATGGGCTGCTCCATGTCGTCACCTTCGGTCTGGGCCAGGGCGGCGGCGATGCCGTCCTCGGACAGGACCCACGTGCCCTCTCGGTCGGAGAACGACGAGCGGACGTGGATGGGCAGGTCGTAGCGGCGGGCGTACTCCACGCAGCGCAGGTGCAGCACCTTGGCGCCGACAGCGGCCAGCTCGAGCATCTCCTCGTACGTGACATAGGAGAGCCGGCGGGCAGCGGGGACGCTGCGCGGGTCGGCGCTGAAGACGCCGTCGACGTCGGTGTAGATCTCGCAGCACTCGGCCCCGAGGGCCGCGGCCAGCGCGACGGCGGTGGTGTCCGACCCGCCCCGGCCGAGCGTGGTGACGTCCTTGGTGTCCTGCGCGACGCCCTGGAACCCCGCCACGATCGGGATCGCGCCCTCACCGATCGCCGTGGTGATCCGACCCGGCGTCACGTCGATGATGCGGGCCGCGCCGTGGGCGGAGTCGGTGATCAGGCCGGCCTGCGACCCCGTGTAGGAGCGGGCCTCGGCGCCGAGGTCGGAGATCGCCATCGCCAGCAGCGCCATCGAGATGCGCTCGCCCGCGGTCAGCAGCATGTCCAGCTCGCGGGCGGGGGGCAGCGGCGACACCTGCTCGGCGAGGTCCATCAGCTCGTCGGTGGAGTCGCCCATGGCGGACACCACGACGACGACGTCGTGACCGGACTTCTTGGTGTCGACGATGCGCCGCGCGACCCGCTTGATGCTGGCGGCGTCGGCGACGGAAGAGCCGCCGTACTTCTGCACCACCAGTCCCACGGTCGTCTCACGTCCTCACAGCGCCGGGTCCCGGCCGCGGTCACGGTCGGGCCGCACGCGAGCGCGGCCCCCCGAGGGGGACCGGCGTCGTCGGCGGAGCCGTCAGTCTATCCGCGGAGGGTGTGCGGAACGCTCCCGTCCGGATGGTGGGATCTGCGGCCGCGAGGGGGCGGTGCGGTCATTCCTCCCGCACGGACTGGAGCAGCAGGCGCTCCAGCGACTCCTCCTCCAGCTCCGCGAGATCCTCCACGTCGTGGTGCTCCACGATCGGGCTGCCCAGGCGTACGTGCGCGACCAGCGACTGCAGTGCCCGCAGCGTGGCGCTGGCGGCCGGCCCCCAGCTCGACACGTACGAGTACTGCCACCACCACAGCGCCTCGACCGGGCGGCCGGCGGTGTGGTGGGCGATCCCGTGCAGCAGGTCGGCGACCGTGGTCACCAGGTCGTCGGAGATCTGGGCGTGCACGACCTCGTGGCCGGCGTACGGGTCGAACACCTCGGCGTAGGTGTCCACCGGCTCCAGCAGCTGGTGCAGCGCGTCGCGCAGGGCGTCGACGTCGGGCTCGATGCCGGCGTCGGGCTCCCAGCTGCCGTCGGGCACGACGTCGGTGATCGCGCCCAGCCGCGCACCGGCGCCCAGAACGGCCGACACCTCCAGCAGCAGCAGGGACACCGCCTCGTCGGGGCGCTGCGCCGAGGCCAGCGCCTCGACCGCGGCCACGAACTCCCCGAACGCCAGCACCAGCTCGTCGGCCAGCACCACCAGGTCCGCGTCGGGCGCGGTCGGCACCGGCTCGTGCACCAGCGGGTCGGTCTCGGTCTCCCGCAGCGCGGCCGCCAGGTCGGCCGCGACCACCGCGGCCAGCGGGTCCGGTGCCGCGTCGTCGTGCGGGCGGTCAGACGTGGCGCGCTCAGACATCGAGGCGTCGCCTCCCTTCGAATGCCCGGCCGAGGGTCACCTCGTCGGCGTACTCCAAGTCTCCGCCCACCGGCAGTCCGGACGCCAGGCGCGTCACCGTCAGGCCGAGCGGACCGAGCATGCGGGCCAGGTAGGTGGCGGTGGCCTCCCCCTCGAGGTTGGGGTCGGTCGCCAGGATGATCTCGGTCACGGTCCCGTCGGCGAGCCGGGTCATCAGCTCGCGGATGCGCAGGTCGTCCGGGCCGATGCCCTCGATCGGGCTGATCGCCCCGCCGAGCACGTGGTAGCGGCCGCGGAACTCCCGGGTGCGCTCGATCGCGACGACGTCCTTGGGCTCCTCCACCACGCACAGCACGGCCGGGTCGCGTCGCGGGTCACGGCAGATCCGGCACTCGACGTCCTCGGCCACGTTGCCGCAGGTCGCGCAGAACCGGACCTTGTCCTTGACCTCCAGCAAGGCCTGGGCCAGCCGACGCACGTCCGCCGGGTCGGCCTGCAGCAGGTGGAACGCGATCCGCTGCGCGCCCTTCGGCCCGATGCCCGGCAGCCGGCCGAGCTCGTCGATGAGGTCCTGGACCACGCCCTCGTACATGGCCCGGTCAGCCGTTCTCGATCTCGCCGATGCGCGTCGCGCCGAGCTCGCGCATGACCAGGTCCTCGCCGGTCAGCCCCTCGGCGTCGAGGTCGTCGTCGTCCAGCCGGGGTACGTCGGGCTCGGCGTCGGGGTCCGGGTCGGCCGCGGCGGCGCGGGCGGCCGCACGGACCTCCGCCGCGCGGCTGCGGGTCGGGGCGTCACCGTCGCCCCCCTCGGAGCCGCGGGCGGGGCCGCCGGCCGCGCCCGGCGACGGGGCGGCCGCCGCGGACTCCGCATCCGGGTCGAGGACCACGTCGACGGCAGCATCGAGGCCGAGCACGTCCTGCAGGGCGAGTCGCAGCAGCTCGTCGTGGCCGCTGCGGCGGGCCCCGGCCACCGTGCCGGCCGCGGGCACGCCCACGGCGAGGACGCCCTCGGACAGCGACAGCGGCCGGGACTGCCCGAACACCATCCAGGCGACCCGCTTGCGCGACTTCAGCGCCTCCAGCACCTGCGGCCAGGCCACCCGGACGGCTCCCAGGTCGGGGCCGGCGGCGGATGCCTCGGCCGGGGCGCCCGGGGCCCCCGGGGCGCCGTGGGCGCCAAGGGCGCCCTGGCCCGCCGAGGCGCTCGGCCGGGCCGCGGTCTCCTGCTCGGCCGGGACCGAGGGTGCGGCGGACCCCGCGGAGTCGTCCGCGTGCCCCGCCGCGGCCGGGGGCGCCGGTGTCGACGCGGGTGCCGTGGACGGCGCCACCCGGGACAGCGGGGGCGGCGGCGGAGGGGCCGAGGCGGAGGGTCGGGCCGGCGGGGGCGAACCGGGGCCGGTCGGTGACGCCGCCCGGTCCGCGGCGGGGGCGGCCGACGGGCGCGCGGGCGGCGCCTGGTCGGTCGCCTGGTCGGGCGACTGGTCGGGCGACTGGCCGGTCGACTGGCCGGTCGACGGGGACGGGCCCGACGCACCGGACCCGCGGGGCGAGGCGCTGCGCACGGAGGCCGGAGACGGCTCGGCGGGGCTCCCCCCGCCCTCGGCCCGCTCCTCGACGCCGTGGGCCCCGAAGCGGCGCTCGAGCCGGTCCAGCCGGGCGGCCAGCCCGCGCGACGCGTCGTCGGCGGCCGGCAGCAGCAGCCGGGCGCAGAGCAGCTCCAGCTGCAACCGCGGCGCGGTGGCGCCACGCAGCTCCGACAGCCCCTGGCTGACCAGGTCCGCCGCCCGGGACAGCTCGGCCAGCCCGAAGCGCGTCGCCTGGTCGGCCATGGTGGCCAGCTGGTCGTCGGGGACGTCGAGCAGGCCGGACTCGGCCGCCCCGGGCACCGCGGTCAGTACGACCAGGTCGCGCAGCCGCTCCAGCAGGTCGGTGACGAACCGGCGCGGGTCGTGCCCGGAGGCCACGACCCGGTCGACCACGGCGAACAGCCCGGCGCCGTCGCCCGCGGCGAGGGCGTCGACCACGTCGTCGAGCAGCGCCGCGTCGGTGACGCCGAGCTGGCCGACGGCCTCGGCGTACGTGATGCCCTCGGGGCCGGCGCCCGCGGCGAGCTGTCCCAGGATCGACAGCGCGTCCCGGACGCTGCCGCCGCCCGCGCGAGCGATCAGCGCCAGCGCGGTCGGGTCGGCGGGGACGCCCTCGGCCTCGCACACCGACGCCAGGTGCTGCTGCAGCACCCGGCCGGGCACCAGCCGGAAGGCGTAGTGGTGCGTACGGGACCGGATCGTCCCGATGATCTTCTCGGGCTCGGTGGTCGCGAACACGAACCGCAGGTGCGGCGGCGGCTCCTCCACCAGCTTCAGCAGCGCGTTGGCGGCCTCGTTGGTGAGCTGGTGCGCCTCGTCGATGATGTAGACCTTGTAGCGGGACGCGGCCGGGGCGTACACCGCCTTCTCACGCAGCTCGCGGGCGTCGTCGATGCCGCGGTGGGTCGCGGCGTCCAGTTCGATGACGTCGATGGACCCGGGGCCGTTGGGCGCGAGGTCGAGGCAGGAGCGGCACTCCCCGCACGGCTCCGGCGTGGGCCCCTGCTCGCAGTTCAGCGACCGGGCCAGGATGCGCGCCGTCGAGGTCTTGCCGCAGCCGCGCGGACCGGAGAACAGGTAGGCGTGGTGCACCCGGTCGTGCGCCAGCGCCCGGCGCAGCGGCTCCACGACGTGCTCCTGGCCGACCACGTCGTCCAGCCGACCGGGGCGGTAGACGCGGTACAGGGCCAGGGACACGGCGCCACCCTAGCCGCGGGGCCCGACCCCCGGCCCCGGCGTTCGCGGGCCGGGGGACGCGGTGGAGGGCGGGTGCGGCCGAGCCGCCGGCCGCGGGGCGCGAAGGGACCCCCCGCGCACCCGACAGAGCCTGCCTACCCTTGCTGCCTTCCGGCCCTGGGGGGGTTCAGCGGGATGCCGCCGCACGGGGGGTCGGCCGCCGAGTCTACCGGCCCGCGGGGGCTGCGCCGATTTCCGGGCGAACGGCCACCGCTTGTACCCTCCTCCGCGGAGGATTCGCCTAGTGGCCTAGGGCGCACGCTTGGAAAGCGTGTTGGGGGAAACCCCTCAGGGGTTCGAATCCCCTATCCTCCGCCACGATCAGCCCCCGGCCGCCGCGTCGGCGGTGTTGGGCACACGATCCGCAAAGCGGATCGTGTGCCCAACACCGGGGGGTCTGGGTAACGATCCGTTCGCATCCGCCGCCCGCTCCGCTGTGGGGCGGTACGCGCGACCTAGACTCGCGCCGTGATCTTCAAGGGCGTGGGCGACCGGCGGCCGTACCCGCCGCACGGCCTCACGCTGTCGGAGTGGGCCGCGGTGCCGCCGCGGCAGGTCAAGCTGACCGACCTGATCACCACCAAGCGGACGCTGGACCTCGACGCGCTGCTGGCCGACGACTCCACGTTCTACGGCGACCTGTTCGCCCACGTCGTGCTGTGGGAGGGCAACCTCTACCTCGAAGACGGCCTGCACCGCGCGGTCCGCGCCGCCCTGCAGCAGCGCCCGCTGCTGCACGCGCGCATCCTCGACCTCGACGCCCGGCTGGCCCAGGGGGCGACGGCATGAGCTCGTACGGGGGACCCGGCTACAGCGGTACCGGGCGGAAGCGCTCGAAGGTCGGCCCGATCATCCTGGTGATCCTCGCCATGCTGGTGCTGTTCACCGCGGGGTTCGGGCTGTCCTTCATCCTGTTCCGCGACTCGTCCTCCACCGACGAGGCGACCGACGCGTCCTCGGGGCCGTCCGCGCTGCCGTGCACCACCGTGACGGTGATCCCCGGCACGGGGCTGCCCAAGCCCGGTCAGGTCACGACCAACGTCTACAACTCCACCGACATCAGCGGCCTGGCCGGCCGCACGTCGGAGGAGCTGAAGGCCCGCGGCTTCGTGATCGGCAAGGTCGCCAACGACCCGCTGTCGAAGACCATCACCGGCACCGCGGAGATCCGCTACGGGGCGAAGGGCCAGGACGGCGCCACGCTGATGCGCTACTACATCCCCAAGGCCGTCCTGGTGCAGGACGACCGGACCGACGCCACCATCGACACGGTGCTCGGCGAGGCGTTCCAGAAGGTCCGGACCAGCGAGCAGGTGCAGAAGGCGCTGACCAAGCCGGTCCCGTCCCCGTCCGGACCGGGCTGCCCGTCCCCCGGGGGTGCGCCCGCCTCGACCGCGCCGGCGGCCTCGACGGGGACCACGCCGGCCCCGTCGCCCTCCCCGTCGGCCTCCTGACCCGTCCGGGCGGATGCCCGGCGACACTGCGGGCATACCCCCATGGGTATGCTGCCCGCATCCCGGTGCCACCCTGGTGGTCCCAGCGCGCGCGGAGGTGACCATGGCCGCCACATCCCGGTGGTGCCGCGTCCCTGCGTGGCGCGCCGGCCGCGGACTGGTCGTGGGGACCGCCGCGGTCGGGCTGGCGTCCGCCGGCCACTCCCTCGGCGGCGGCCACGTCGACCCGGCGGCCCTCGCCCTGTGGCTCGGCGTGGGTGTGGTCGCGGCGACGCTGCTGTCGGACCGGGTGTGGAGCCTCCCCCGCCTGATCGGGCTCCTGGCCGTGACCCAGGTGGTCCTGCACGTGGGGCTTGGCCAGCACGCCGGGGCCGGTCACGGCGGCACCCCCACCGCGACCATGCTCGCCGGTCACGCGGTCGCCGTGGTGCTGACCGCCCTCGTGCTGCGCCGAGGAGAGGCGCTGGTCGAGTGGCTCGTCGCCACCCTGACCCGACCGCTGCGCGCCGCCTCGCTCGCCACCTCGCCCGTGCCCGCGTACGCGGCCACGCCGGTGGCCCGCGGCCCGGTCGCGACCGGTGCGCCGCTACGGCACGCGGTGGTCCGGCGTGGGCCGCCAGGCCCGCGCCCGGCCCACGTCATCTGACCGGCACGACGCCGAGATCCCCTGCGGGGCAGGGGGTGCGCGCCGTGCTACCCGCCGTGCTCGCACGCGCACCCCACCCGTCCGCGTCCCTCATCGGCGCGCGTCCCGAAAGGGCTCCGTATGTCCGTGTCCCCCCGTTCCCTCGTCCCGCTCGCCGCGGCCCTCGTGCTGGTCGCCGGCGGTGCCGCCGGCTGCGCCAGCAACGACTCCGGCAGCGCCTCCTCGTCCTCCGCCGCCGCGAGCGCCACGACCGCAGAGCCGGCGTCCAGCACCTCCCTCACCGTCACCGACCCCTGGGCCAAGGCCGCGGAGTCGGGCATGACCGCAGCGTTCGGCACCCTCGTCAACGCGACCGACGCGGACGTCACCGTGGTCTCGGCCACGACCAGCGCCTCCGATCGCACCGAGCTGCACGAGACCGTGATGAAGGACGGCCAGATGGTGATGCAGCCCAAGGAGGGCGGCTTCGTGGTTCCGGCAGGCGGAGAGCTCGTGCTCGAGCCGGGCGGCAGCCACATCATGATCATGGACCTGACGTCGCCGGTGGCCCCGGGTGACGACGTCACGGTCACCCTCACCCTCGACGACGGGTCGACGGTGGAGTTCGTCGCGCTCGCCAAGGACTACGCGGGCGGCAACGAGACGTACCAGCCCATGGACGGGATGTCCGAGGGGGCCAGCATGTCGGAGGGGATGTGACCGACAGCCCCGCACCGTCGGACCGCCGGGTCTCCCGCCGCATGCTGCTCACCGGCATCGCGGCGGGGCTCGGCGGCGCCGCGGTCGGCGTCGCCGGCGCGACCGCGGTTGCTGCGGCGGGCGGCTCCGAGCCGACCCCCCAGCCGACCGCACCCGACCCGCTCGGTGCGGGCGCGGTCGGCTCGGCCGTGGAGCCGTTCCACGGGCCGCACCAGGCCGGCGTCGCCACCCCGGCGCAGGCGCACGCGGTGTTCCTCGCCCTCGACCTGCGTCCCGGCACCGACAAGGACGGGCTGCGCCGGCTGATGCGCCTGCTGTCCGACGATGCCGAGCGGCTCACCCAGGGGCATGGCGCACTCGGCGACAACGAGCCGGAGCTCGCGCTCGACCCGGCCCGGCTCACGATCACGTTCGGTCTGGGGCCGGCGGTGTTCGATCTGGCCGGGCTGCAGGACCAGCGGCCGCCGGGGTTCGCCCCCCTGCCGTCCTTCGGGATCGACCGGCTGCAGCCGCGCTGGTCCGGCGGTGACGTCCTCGTGCAGGTGGGGTCCGACGACCCCACCACGCTCGCGCACGCGGTGCGGATGCTCGGCAAGGACGCGCGCGCCTTCACCGTGCCGAGGTGGCGGCAGCACGGGTTCCTCCGCGCTGCGGGAGCGACCGCGGCCGGCACCACGCCACGCAACCTCATGGGCCAGGTCGACGGGACCGTCAACCCGAGGCCCGGGACCGAGGAGTTCGACCAGCTGGTGTGGGCGCACAGCGGTCCGGAGTGGTTCCTGGGCGGGAGCACCGTGGTGGTCCGCCGGATCCGGATGGACCTCGAGACCTGGGACGCGTTCGACCGGTCCGGCCGCGAGCAGGCCATCGGCCGACGCCTCGACAACGGCGCCCCGCTGACGGGCACGAAGGAGGCAGACGTCGCGGACCTCGACGCGGTCGACGAGCGGGGACTGTCGGTGATCCTGCCGTCCGCCCACATCCGCCGTGCCCGTGGCGAGGCGAGCGGTCCGCCGTTCCTCCGGCGTGGCTACAACTACGACGAAGGGACCGACGCCGAGGGTGCCAGCGACGCCGGGTTGATCTTCGCGTCGTACCAGGCCGACATCGAGCGGCAGTTCCTCCCGGTGCAGCGCCGGCTGGCCGAGCTGGACCTGCTGAACACCTGGACCACCCCGATCGGGTCGGCGGTGTTCGCGCTGCCGCCCGGGGCCTCGCCCGGCGGGTACGTGGGCGACGGACTACTGGGCTGACCCGTGGGGGCGCCGCCGCACCCACGGGTCAGCACGGACCTGCGGTCAGCGCTCCGCTGGACTCGACGTGCATCGGGTCGCTGCCGTCGACGGTGCCCTCGAGGCAGAAGCCGTCGGCGGTCGCCCGGGCGACGGTGACCTGCACGCCGCCGGAGGGGACGAACCCGGGGATCTGGGCGGTGACGGTCGGGTAGGAACCGGTCTCGGCGAAGGCCGTCTCCATGCCGAGCGCGGCCGCCCGCAGGTCGGACTCCAGCGCGGCCAGGTTCGCCCGGTCCGTCTGCTCCACCAACGGCGACACGGGATCACCGCCGCCGCAGCCGGACACGGCCACCGCGGCCAGCAGCGCGGCGGCCATCGCGCGCCTCAACCGGCCACCCCCTGTCCGCCCCTCACCGGTCGGCTGTCCGTCAGCCCACCTCGACGCTCTCGATGGTGGCGGTCCCGTTGGTCACGGTGAACGTGACGACGCGGTTGTTGGAGCTTCCCCCGGGCCCGCACTGCTGCGGCCCGCTCCCCACCACGGTGACGCTGCTCGGGCCGGGCTCGTTGGTCTCCGCGGAGTACGGGACCCCGGTGAACGAGCAGTCGTTGTTGACGTGCAGCCAGACGTTGGGGTCCATCACGTAGCGGCCGTCCGCCAGGCCGGTCCGGGTGTTGTTCGCCGGGTCCAGGCTCTCCGAGGCCGCCTTGAAGATCCAGGCACCGGACACGATGAGGACGACCAGGGCGATGAGGCTGAGGATCAGGCCGGCGATGCCGAGCCACATGCCGGCCTTGGCCGTGCCGCCGTTGGTCGCGGTGCCGTCCTTGGCCTTTCGGATCCCGATGACCCCGAAGATGATCGCCAGCACCGAGCCGATCGGGCCCAGGCAGAAGAACTGCAGGATGCCCATGACCAGCGCCGCGGTACCCATGCCGTTCTGCGGGGCGGCGCCGCCCGGCGGGGGGTACGACCCGGAGGGTGGGTAGCCGCCCGGTGGGTAGCCGCCGGCCGGGGGATACCCGCCCGGAGGAGGCGGGGGCGGGCTGCCCGGAGGAGGAGGCGCGCCGCCGGGAGGCGGCGGAGGCGTACCGCCCGAGGGCGGCGGAGGGGTCGCGTCGCTCATCGCGGGTCCTTCCGCGGTCGCTTGCGTGGTCGTACCTCAGCATGGCCCGTCGGGGCGGTCCGGCGGTGGGGGTTGACGCTTCTGAACGTTGTTCAGTACCTTGAACGTCGTTCAGACAATCCCGGGGAGGGACCATGACCACCGTGACCGCCACCGCCGACATCGCGCCGCTCGGCCACGACGAGGCGATCGCCCTGGCCGGCGAGGAGTACCGCCGGTTCGCCGCGCTCGCCGCCTCGGTGCGCGACGACCAGTGGGCGCTGCCCACCGACTGCACCGGATGGACCGTGCGCGACCTGGTCGGCCACCTCGTCGGCGCCGAGCGCAGCGCGGCCTCCGTACGCGAGATGGCCTCGCAGCAGCTCGAGGTCGCCCGGCGGGTGCGACGACTCGGCGGCCAGGCGGTCGACCACATGACCGCGATCCAGATCGAACGCACCGCCGACCTGTCGGAGCAGGCACTGGTCGCCGAGTGCGCCGCGCTCGCCCCAAGGGCGGCCCGCGGTCGTGGCCGGACGCCCGCGCCGGTGCGGCGGTTCGTGTCCATCCCGGTGGAGGCGGGCCCGATCCGCGAGCGGTGGACGATGGGCTACTTCGTCGACGTCATCCTGACCCGCGACACCTGGATGCACCGGGTCGACCTGTCCCGGGCACTCGGCGTGGAGATGGCCACCGACGCCGACCACGACGGCCGGATCGTCGCCGACATCGTCGCGGAGTGGGGGCGCCGGCACGGGCAGCCGTTCCGGCTCCACCTCGACGGTCCCGCCGGGGGCGACTTCGCGTCCGGCGACGACGGTGAGTCCCTCACCCTGGACGCCGTGGAGTTCTGCCGCATCGTGTCCGGCCGGGCGACCGGGACCGGACTGCTCGGGCAGGCGGTGCCGTTCTGACCGCGCCGTCGACCGGCCCCTCCCACGCTGCGACCTCCGCCCGGGAGCGCCGGCACGAGGCCACCCGCCGCGAGATCGTCGCGGCGGCGTGGGACCTGTGCCGCGAGCGCGGTCTGTCCGGGCTGGCCCTGCGCGACCTGGCGCGCGCGGTCGGCATGACCGCGCCGGCGCTGTACGCGTACTTCGCCAGCAAGGACGAGATCTTCGACGCGATGTTCGCCGACGGGCAGCGGGCGATGCTGGAGCTGGACTACACGCCGGGCGAGGGCGAGCCGGTGACGCGGGCCGAGCTGCGGCACGGGGCGCGGATGTTCTTCGACTTCTGCACCGCCGATCCGGTGCGCTACCAGCTGATGTTCCAGCGGGTCGTACCGGGCTTCGTCCCGTCGGAGGAGTCGTACGCGCTCGCGGTGCGCAACTACGAGCGATTCTCCGCCGCGGTGGCGCGGGCGGGGGTGAGGGACCCGCGCCACCTGGACCTCTGGACCGCGCTGGTCACCGGCCTGACCGACCAGCAGATCTCCAACGACCCCGGCGGCGACCGGTGGGGACGGCTGCTGGACGAGGCCGTGGACCTCCTCTGCGACCACGCCGGCCTCCCCTGACCACGGTCCCTGACATCCCGCAGCCCCTCACCCGGTCGACGGAATGAGTCTGGGCGTTGTTTGCGGGCCGAATTAGGCCTCGCAAACAACGCCCAGACTCATTCGGCCGCGGAGAGGGCGGGCAGCGGCGGCGCGGGTCGGCGGCGGCGCGGGTCGGCGGCGCCGGGGCAGCCGCGGGTTCGGGTCAGCGGGGGCGGACGGCTCCGCCGCGGGAGCGGGCCAGCCGGGCCACGGCTGCCGGGTACCGGGTCGGGAGCAGCCGCGCGACGGCGTCGGGCACCGTGGCCGTCGCGCCGATCAGCACCCGCGGCCGACGGCGCTCGATCCCGTCCAGGATCCGCCGGGCCGCATCCGCCGGCTCGATCGTGAGCACCCGCTCGAACTCGGCCATCCCCTCCTCGTACTCCTCCGGGGTGACGCCGGACCCGACGCGAGCCGCGCGAGCGACGCCGGTGCGGATCCCGCCGGGGTGCACGGTGGTCACGCCGACGTCGTCCTCGACCAGCTCCTGGCGCAGCACCTCGCCGAACCCGCGCAGGCCGAACTTGCTGGTGCAGTACGCCGACTGGCCGTACGCCCCCACCAGCCCGAGCACGCTGGACAGCAGCGCGACGTGCGACCCCGGGTTCGCCTTCAACGTGGGGAGCAGCGCGTGCGTGAGCCGGATGGGCGCCTGCAGGTTGACGTCGAGGACCCACTCCACGTCCTCGACGTCGACCTGGTCGAACCGCCCGGCCAGCCCGACCCCGGCGTTGTTGACCAGCAGCCGCACCCCCGGGTGCTCCGTCGCGATGCGCTTCCCGAGCGCGGTGGTGCCGGGGCCGTCGGCGAGGTCCTCGACGTACGTCGCCACCGGCCAGCCGGGCCGCGCGGCCCGGACCTCGGCACGTACGGCGCCCAGCCCCTCCGCGTCCCGGTCGACGAGCACCAGGCCGCTCCCCCGGGCCGCTAACCCGTGCGCCAGCGCCGCGCCGATGCCGTTCGCCGCACCCGTCACCACGGCCGTGCCGCCCGCGAAGAGGTACCTCCTCATACTGCGCTCCCCACTGCGTGATCCGAACCCCGCCTCGTACGCGCACGACCGAACCGCACGCCCTCGTCGTCGACCCGTCCCAGCCCGAGCAGGACCAGGTCACGCGGGTAGCTCTGGTGCAGCCGCCACGGCCAGCGCACCCCCTGCGTCGGCATCGCCGCGAGACCGCGGCGCACGTACCCCGCGGCCAGGTCGATCAGCGGCAGCCGCCGGGCGTCGGGTGGTGGAAGCGGTGTGACCGTGTCGAACCCGTTGCGGCGCATGTGGTCCAGCAGGCGCGCGACGTACCGGCTCACCAGGTCGCACTTGAGCGTCCAGGACGCGTTGGTGTAGCCGAGCGCGAGCGCGAGGTTGGGCACCCCGGACAGCATCATGCCCTTGTACGCCACCGACTCCGCCAGGTCGACTCCGCGGCCGTCGACCACCAGCGAGATGCCGCCCAGGGCCAGCAGGTTCAGCCCGGTTGCGGTCACCACCACGTCTGCGGGGATCTCCTCCCCCGACCTGACCCGGATGCCGCCGGCGGTGAACGAGTCGATCTCGTCGGTCACCACGGACGCCCGGCCGGAGCCGATGGCCCGGTAGAGGTCGCCGTCCGGCGCCAGGCACAACCGCTGGTCCCACGGGTCGTACCTCGGCGCGAAGTGCCGGTCGACGTCGTAGCCGTCGGGCAGTTGGGCGGCCGCGCCACGGCGGAGCAGGGACCGCATCAGCGCGGGGGCCCGACGACTGAGCCGGAAGCTGGCCTGGGTCAGCAGGATGCTGCGCCAGCGCAGCAGCGGGTACGCGCGCCGCGGGCCCAGCCACGCCCGCAGCCGATTCCCCCACGGGTCCCGCGACGGCATCGACAGCACGTACGTCGGCGATCGCTGCAGCATCGTCACGTGCGCGGCAGTCTCGGCCAGCGCCGGTAGGAGCGTCACGGCGGTCGCGCCGCTGCCGATGACGACGACACGGCGGCCCGCCCAGTCCAGGTCGGACGGCCACTGCTGCGGGTGCACCACCGGACCGGTGAAGCGCTCGATGCCGGGAAGTGCCGGCGTGTAGCCCTCGTCGTAGCGGTAGTAGCCGGTGGCACAGAACAGGAACGAGCAGGTCAGGACGACCGGGTCACCGGTGTCGGCGCGACGCGCGTGCACCGTCCAGCGTGCGTCGTCCCCGCACCACTCCGCCCGTTCCACCCGGTGCCCGAAGCGGATCAGCCGATCGACGCCGTACTCGCGCGCGGTCTCCTCGACGTAGCGCAGGATGGACGGACCGTCGGCGAGCCCAGCACCGTTCCACGGCCGGAACGGGTAGCCGAGGGTCAGCATGTCGGAGTCCGATCGGACCCCCGGGTAGCGGAAGAGGTCCCAGGTCCCGCCGATCGCGTCGCGAGCCTCGAGCACCGCGATCGTCAGGTCCGGGAGCCGCTCCCGCAGCCGTACGACCGCATCGATCCCGGACAGTCCGGCGCCGATGACGAGGACGTCGACGTGCTCGTGGGCCATGCCCCTGAGTCTGCCGTCAGCCCCACATGCAGTCCTGCTCCCGCGCATGGAAACCGGCCTCGATCGCCTCCCAGGTGGGCCGGTCCTTGAGCTCGTCGACGCGATAGGTCCCGCCGGGGATCCAGGAGGCTCCGCCGCCACGCCCCTGGATGGAGGCGGTGGTGAACCGCGACGGGTCGAAGAACGTCCAGACCCCCCACTGGCCGTTGAGGTCCTCCTGGGTGAACTCGAACATCGCCGCGCCGAGGAAGTAGCCACCGGGCGAGGCGCTGTCGCGCGACATCGGGTACGTGCAGCGCAGCTGGTCGCGGACCCGCTGCCCCTCCTGGGAGTCGGGGTACGCGAACCCCATCTCCCCGAAGAACATCGGCGGCAGGTCGTTCCAGCGGTCCCCACCCGGGAACGCCGCGGGCCAGGTCTGGTTGATCAGCGTGTTGAGCGCGATCGCGTTCTGGAACGGGTTGGTGCTGGCGACGTAGCGGCTCTGCCAGAACCCGTCCGGGATCGGGCCGAGGACCACCTGCTTGCCGTCCTTGCCGACCCAGGTGCGCGGCTGGTCGCTCTTCGCCGACTCCTCCAGCACCCGGGACACGGCCAACGTGGGGCCGACGCCCTGCGCCCCGCCCGCGTACGGCCCGGTCGACGTCGACACGAAGATCGGCAGTCGGAACTGAGGCGGGACGTCGTACTTGCGCTCGAGGTCCACGATCGCGGCGATCACGAACAGGACCGACTCCGGCGAGATCCCGACGTAGTCGAACTCGTTGTAGACGCCCCAGATCGCGGCAGCGGGGTGCGGCTTGTGGTCGGCCCCGGGCAGGTAGATCTCCTCGAAGATCCGCTCGATGTTGGCGTAGGCGGCCGCGTAGCTCCCCGTGGCGACCCCGTCGCACCCGTTCCCGATGATGAGGCAGTTGGTGTAGTTGCTGATCGGGATGGTGACGCCGATGCCCAGCCGTTCGGCGTAGTCGAGGAAGCCGCCGTGGTCGCGGTACGGGTTCCAGTTGTAGATGTGCAGGAAGTTCGAGTCGATCGAGGCCATCTTCCGCAGGTCGTCGCGGCCGCCGGGGCCCCACAGCTGCCGGAAGTCCTCGTTGTAGTAGTCGGAGTCGAAGTAGACCTGGTTGCCCCCGGGACCGCGGGTGGGGTTCTTCCGCGCGTTGTCCGACGGAGCCGGCTCGTAGGAGAAGCCGCGGATCGGCCGGTACCGGTTGACGAACCGCGCCACTGCGGACCCGGCCGGCGGTGGGACGACTTCGACGCGTGCGACGGAGGGCACCGCGGCCCGCGACGACCCGACCGGGACGGCGGTGACTGGGCCGGACACCGCGCCGGGCCCTGAGACCGCCTGTATCACCGCTGGCGACACCAGGAGCATCCCAGCGAGCATCGCCCCCGACACCGCGGCACGGATCACTGCACGACTCATCAAAGCCCCCTGCCCCTCCCGTCGACGCAGCGCCGACGGCCCGTTCGGCGAGCATGTCATGACGGATGCGGCGTCCGCCGCGGAACGCCCGGGCGGTCCTCAGTCCAGGCAGAACTCGTTGCCCTCGGGGTCGGCCATCACGAGGTGACCGGCACTCATCGGCGGGGCCGGCTCGTGCCGGGCGAGCCGGGTGGCTCCGAGTGCGACGAGACGGTCGCACTCGGCCTCCAGCGCGGCCATCCGCGCGTCGCCGTGGAGTCCCGGTGCCGCCCGGACGTCGAGGTGCACCCGGTTCTTGGCGGTCTTGCCCTCCGGCACCTGCTGGAAGAACAGGCGCGGTCCCACCCCGTCGGGGTCCTCGAGCGCAGATCGGGAGTTGCGCTGCTCGGGCGGGACTCCGACGGCCGCCAGGAAGTCGTCCCATGCCGCCAGCGGATCCGCGCCCTCGGCCAGCGGCACGCCGGGCGGCCCGGGATGGACGTAGCCCAGCACGTCCCGCCAGAACGTCGACAGGGCACGCGGGTCGTGGGCGTCGAACGTGACCTGGACGTGTCGGCTCATGCCGTCGCATCATGCCGGGCCCGGCGCCCGCGTCGCTGCCGGTCCCGCCGCGTCGCCGCTGCTAGTCCCACGGGCCACTCCCGCCACCAGGCCCGGATCGTGGGCACCCTTCGGGCCCCGACACGCCGCCGGAGTTGGGCACACGATCCGCTAAGCGGATCGTGTGCCCGACAAGGGGGCGGACGGGGTCAGTCGACGATCGGGGGCGCGGCGCCGGGGGTCGGGGGCTCCCGGTGGCCGAGGCGCTCGGCGCCGATGCCGGCCGTCACCACCAGGACGATCCCGACGATCTGCAGCACGGTCGGGATCTGCCGCAGCACCACGGCGCCGATGGTCAGTCCGATCGCCGGCTCGAGCGCCATCAGCGTGCCGAAGGCCGCCAGCGACAGCCGGCGCAGCGCGAGCAGCTCCAGCGAGAACGGCAGCACCGGCAGGAGCAGCGCCAGCCCGACCGACGCGGCCACGACTCCCCAGGTGATGCTGCCGGCCGCCTGCGGAACGCCCACGACGGCCGCGGTCAGCGCCGCGATCGGGATGGTGATGGACAGCCCCTGCAGCCCGCTGAACCGGTCCCCGACGTACTGGGTCAGCACGATGTACGTCCCCCACCCGACGGCGGCCAGCGCCGCGTACGCGACGCCGACCGGGTCGATCGACCCCTTCCATGGGGACGTCACCAGGAGCACGCCGACCAGGGCGAGCACCGGCCAGACGTACTGGCGCAACTCGCGGCTGCGCAGGACCGCCACCCCGAGCGGGCCGAGGAACTCGATCGCCACCGCGGTGCCCAGCGGGATGCGGTCGATGGCCTGCAGGAACGACACGGTGATGACCCCGGTGGCGATACCGAGCACCAGCGCCCCCACCAGGTCGCGGCGGGCCATGCCGCGCAGCCGCGGTCGGCTGATGGCCAGGAAGATCAGCGCGCCCGCGGTGAGACGGAGCCACGCGGTGCCCGCCGCGCCGACGACCGGCACCAGCTGCAGGGACAGCGCGGCCCCGAGCTGCACCGACAGCATGGCCACGACCGCGAGCGACCACGCGGGAACCCGGTCGGTCATCGCCGGGCGACCGCGCCCGCCGGCAGGCGGCGCTCCCCTACAGTGCCCGCGTGACCGACGCGCCGGTGCGAGTGCCCCGCTCGGTGGATCCGCGGCTGGCGGCGACCGTCGTCGACCTGTCCGTGTACGTCGTCGTCCTGAACCTGTACGTGGAGTACCTGCCTCAGGTCATCAGCGAGACCTTCACCCTGTCGCTGCTCACCGCGGTGCTGCTGAAGGTGGTCCTCGAACTGGTGCTGGTGGTCAAGAAGAAGGTGGCCGCGCGGTTCCGGGCCGCCAGCACGACCCGCGGCCGCGTGGTCGCGGCCCTGCTGCTGTGGCTGCTGCTGGTGGCGAGCAAGTTCCTGGTGCTCGAGGCGGTGGCTCTGGTCTTCGGCGACCGCGTGAGCCTGGGCGGGTTCTGGTCGGTGACGACCCTGGTCATCACCCTCATGCTGGCCAGGGCGGGGGTCCGCGTGCTGCTGCGCGCTCCCGCCGGGTCCGGTCGACCGGCGGGGTGAGGCGACGGCGTTCACGCCCCACCGCCCGCGGGGGTGTCCGGGACGACCAGCCGTCGGTGCACCACGACGTCGGGGCCCAGCGCGACGAGATGTGACACGAGGTCGTCCCCCGCCGCATCGAGCGCCTCGTCGGTCACAGGCTCGAGGGCGTCGAGGATGAACAGCGCCGCGGTGGTGTCGTCGCGCAGCTGCGTACGGCGGGCCTGGCGCCAGTTCCACCGCCGGCAGGTGACGCCGGCGTCGTCGCACCACGCGACCTCGCCGGGGTCGGGGTGCTCGACGACGTGCTCGCCACCGGCCACGGTGTCGAAGGGCTCGGACCCGGTGGCGCGCAGCAGGCGGGGCGGGCCGGAGTACCGGGTCGCGTCCTCCCCGCCCACCGGGATGCGGTGCAGCACGCAGATCGCGTTGTAGATGTCGGTGAGCCGGTTGACCCGGGGCAATCCGTCACCGGCGCGGCGCAGCAGCGCCTCCAGGCTGTTGCGGGTCCGCTGCGGCTTGGCGCCGAACGCGCGGTAGGCCTCGCGCCAGGCCGCGACCTCCGGCAGCTCCTCCGCGGCGGTGTTCGCCACGGCCGCGCGCGCGCTGGCCTCCGCTGCCCGGAGGAGGGTCTCACTCGCGGCGTCTCCGGGGCCCGGCTCGATCCCCGCGACGACCAGCAGCAGCGCGCGGTAGTCCGGGCGCAGCGCGCCCACCGCCCCGTCGACGGAGGCACCGTCGAGGAGGCCTTGCCAGTCCCTCGACTCAGCCATCGGTCGGCTCCGGCCTCGGTCCCGGACGCGCGCCCGGCTCGTACACGGCCAGTGAGAAGCTCGCCGCTCGCGCCTTCGCCGCCGCATACGCGTGGGGCACGTCCCCGCGGAACGCCAGCGCGTCGCCGGGGCCCAGCGTCACCGACTGCCCGTCGACCTCCACCGTGACCGAGCCCTTGTGCACGTGCACCAGCTCCTGGGTGCCCTCGCGGTGCGGTTCGCTCTCGTGCCGGTCGCCGGGGCCCAGGGACCAGTCCCACAGCTCCACCGCGTCCGGCGTCTGGACGCCCGCGACCAGTACCCCTCGTCCCCCGGCGTCCCCGGTCCACAGCGTCGCGCCCTCGCCGCGCCGGACGACCCTCAACAACTGGGGCGCGGGCGGTTCGACCAGCGCCGGCAGGCCCACGCCGAGGGCGTCACTGATCCGCAACAGCGTGCCCACGCTGGGGTTCACCGCGCCCTGCTCGACGTTGATCACCATGCGTCGGCTGACGTCCGCGGCCTCGGCAAGCCGGTCCAGGGTCCAGCCGCGCCCCTGCCGCTCCTGCCGGACCCGCAGCCCGATGGCCGACGCGAGGGCGGCGGTCTCCTGGTCCACGGGTGCACGATAGTGCACCTGTAGTGCAGTCCAGCCGGGAGCCCCGGCGACGTTACCCGGCCCGCGTGGCGCCCACCGCCTCCCGCTGACGCCCCGCGGGGACCGGGACGGCCTCGGGACCCAGGAACCCCGGGTCCAGTTCGCGCTGCCCCGGCCGGGTCTGGGCGAGCACGACACGGTCCGGACGCACGACCACGGCGGTGGCCCGGGCCGATGCCAGCCAGGACAGCAGCACCCCGTCCTCGTCGCACGCGGACAGGTCGATGCCCGCCACCGCTGCCGCGGCGACCGGTACCGCCGTCACGAGGACGACGGGTGCACCCAGACGCGCGGCCGCAGCCCGGACCGACGGCTCGGGGGACCGGGTGGTGAGCACGGCGTACCCGTCGCCCAGCACGGCGTCGAGCCGGACCCGCCGCCCGTCCACGAGGACCCAGGGCTGCGGCACGAGGGTGCCGGGCAGCGAGGTTCCGCGCGGACGCACGACGAGCGGCCCTGCCGGGAGCGGGGGAGGCGGGGCGTCGAGCACCTTCACCCCGATCCCGGGGATCCGGCTGACCAGCGAGAGGGCTCGCTTCCGCACCGGCGCGGTCGCGCCGTTGCCGCCGCTCATCACGGTGCCGACCATCTTCGCCTTGGCGATGAGTGCCTTCGCCGGTCGCTGGCGCTCCGCCTGATAGGTCGCGAGCAGCGACTCCGGCGCCACGCCCTGGAGCACCGACGCCAGCTTCCAGGTCAGGTTGGCGGCATCGCGCATCGCCGCGCAGAGGCCCTGCCCGATGAACGGCGGGGTGAGGTGTGCCGCGTCCCCGAGCAGGAACACCCGGCGGTCCTGCCAGCGGTCCGCGATCCGAGCCTTGAACGTGTACTCCGCGGAACGCACCACCTCCAGCGAGTCAAAGGGCACGTCCTGGGTCCACGGCCGGACGAGCCCGGCCAGGCGTTCGGGCGCGAGCAGGTCCTCCGGTCGCTCGTCCCCCACCAGCTGGAACTCCCACCGGTAGCGGCCCGGGAGCACCCGCATGAACGTGCCCGCCCGATGGCTGTCCGCCACCTGGTACGCGCCGTCCCACACGTCCAGCTCCTGCGGGGAGCGCACGTCGACGACCACCCACCGCTCCTCGAACCCGAGGTCCAGCAGCGTGGCGCCGATCAGCGCGCGGACCGTGCTGTTGGCCCCGTCGCACCCGAGCACGGCGTGGGCCCAGACCGTGCTGCGCTCGTCGGTGTCGAGGTCCCGGAGGACCGCGCGCACCGGTGCCGGGCCGTCGGCCACGCCCTGCTCGAGCTCGACCAGCTCGCACCGGCCGCGCAGCCGTGCGTCGGGGTAGCGGGCGAGGTTCGCCCGCAGCACCCGCTCCAGCTCCGGCTGGTCGAAGAAGTTCGCCTGCGGCCAGCCGTGGTCCCCGACCCTCCGGGTCCGGTCGAACTGCGCGATGACCCGCATTCCCCAGTCCACGATGCGCAGCCCGAGCCGCGGTTCCGTGATGGCCGAGAACTCCTCCGCGACGCCGATCGACTGCAGCACCCGGTAGATCTCGTCGTCGAGGTGGACCGCCCGCGGCAGGGGGTAGACGTCGGCGTACCGGTCGACCACGAGCGAGCCGATCCCCCGCCGGGCCAGCATGGTGGCCGAGACGACACCGGTCGGACCGGCGCCGGCGATCAGGACGGGGACGACGAGGTCGTCGGCATGGCGGCTCATGACGCGGCCGCCACGACGTTGGCCAGCGTGCCGAGGTCGAGACTGCCGTCGCCCGTGGCGATCCGGGCCGTCACCAGGTCGCCGTCGCGCAGGTACTCCGGCACGTTCGCCTGCCGGTCGAAGAACAGCCGCCACTTCGTGGCCGTGGGCAGGAAGGCGGCGATCAGCTCGACGACGTGAGGGGGTGCCTGGAGCGCGGTCCCCCCGGGAGTCCCGGTCAGCAGCAGGTCACCGGGTTCGAGCGGCTGGAACCGCGCGAGCGCGGTAAGGGCGTACGCCGGCTCGTGGATCATGTCGGCGACCGTGCGGTCCTGCCGGAGTATGCCGTTCACCCACAGCTGCAGCCGCAGGTCGACCAGCCGGCGCAGCTCGTCAGCGTCGACGAGCACCAGCCGGGGTCCGACGGGGGTGAACGTCGGGTAGCTCTTGCCCTCGTAGAACTGGGTCTTCGGCAGCTGCACGTCGCGCGCGGAGACGTCGTTGGTGACGACCAGGCCGGCGACGTAGTCGCCCAGCCGGTCGGCCTCCACCGTGGTTCCCAGCGGGACCGGCGCACCCATGACGAGCCCGAGCTCGATCTCGTAGTCGAGCAGGCGGACGTGCGGCGGCGTGACGATACGGCCGGTGGGACCGGTGACCGAGCTCGACGACTTGCGGAAGAACACCGGGGGGACCGCTCCCGGATCGAAACCCGACTCCTTCGCGTGCGACCGGTAGTTGACCGCCTGCGCGACCACCCGGCACGGCGTGGTCACCGGGGACTCCAGCAGGAGGTCGGCGACCCGCGGTGCGTCCGCGGGGATGCCGGCGGCCACGGCCGTCGCCACTGCGTCCCGGTCGGCGAGCAGCTCGGCGGTGGTCGCCGCCGACGTCGGGATCGGGACGGCCGCCCCGTCGCGGTCCACGAACCAGGCTCCGTCGGACCGGACCACGTTGACGCTCATCGGCTCATCGCCTTCATCAGGCCCTTCAGCCGGGACAAGTCGAACTCGTTGTCCTCCCGCAGTGCCTCCAGCGCGGCCCGGGCCAGCGCGGGGCGCGGCTTGTTCCCCAGGAAATCCGGCGTGGCGGGCGGACCCCACTGGGCCAGGCCGCTCGCCCGCAGGGGTGACCACCCCGGTTCGAGGCTGCTGTCGAAGACGTCCCCGTCGGTGTAGTGCTCCACCAGGAAGCGGTCGTTGTCGCGCCAGTAGTCGAAGATCTGGGACCCCTGGATGTGCCGCCCGATGCCCCACGAACGGGTCCAGCCCTGCTCGCGCAGGTACTCGCCGCCGGCCGCGAGCGCGTCGAGGTCGGCCACCTCGTACGCCGAGTGTGCGTAGCCCGCCTCGGGTGCCAGCAGCATCGCGAGGGTGTGGTGGTCGGTCGGCTCCGAGCCACGGTCGCAGCGGATGAACGCGAACACCGGCCCCCGGTCCCGCTGGCCGTCGAGGAACTGGAAGTCACTCACGATGAGCCCGAAGTTGTCCAGGTACCAGTCGAGCTGGCGGGCGAAGACCCGCGACGCCATGGCCAGGTGGCCCAGCCGTTCGACCCGTGCAGGCTCGCGGGCGGGCCGCTGCGTCCGGTTGCTGCGCGGGGCGACCCCGCCGACGTTCAGCGTCTGGGTGGCCTGGCCCGGGAACTCGGGGAGCTCGTCGGCGCCGTGCACCACGCGAACCGTGACGCCGCTGGGGTCGGTGAGCGTGACGGCGGACCCGCCGAGCGGCTCCGGCGCCACCTCGACGGCACGGTCGTGCGCGGCTGCGACCCGGTGGAGGTCCACGGCGTCGGCCGCCTGCAGCGCGAACCCGGTGAAGCGGCTGCGCGGGGCCTTGCGCACGACGACGCAGGCCGAGCCGGCCCGAGTACCGCGCAGGTACAGCGAGTCGTCGTCTCGGTGGTGCACCGCGAAGCCGAAGTCGCGGGCGAACTGCTGCGCCCGGTCGAGGTCCGGCTTCTCGAACTCCAGCCAGGTCAGCCCGGTCACCTTGATCAACGGGTTCCGCGACCGGCCGGGGTGCTCGCCCGGCCGCGCCCCCGCATCGACGTGCAGTCCGGTGTGCGGGGTCACTGAGCCTTCCGCGACCTCAGCCATCCACATGAGCGCTCCCTTGTCCTCGTCCGCCCGAATGTGATGGAAGTATCAGGAATGATGAGGCAGTCGTCAAGGCCTTCATCGTTTCTGATGCAGATATCAGAACCGGGCGGCCACGCGCCGGCGCGCGGGCATGGCTGATGACATCTCAGTCATGATGATGCGATCAGGATCGGGTAGCCTGCGGCCATGCCCCCGGCCTCCACCGACACGTCCCCCACCCGGCTGGACCGCCGGAAGGCGCGGACCAGGCGGGCGCTCATCGACGCGGCCGCGCGGCTGCTCGCGCGCCGACGCACGGACGACATCAGCATCCAGGAGATCACCGACGAGGCGGACGTCGGTTTCGGCTCGTTCTACAACCACTTCGAGACCAAGGCCGAGCTGCTCCAGACCGCCGTCGGCGAGGTCCTCGACCGGTACGGCGAGCAGCTCGACGCCGCCTGCGAGGGAGTCGCGGACTGGGCCGAGCGCTACGCGATCGGCGTTCGCATGACGGCCCGGCTGGCCACCAGCGAACCCGCTGTCGCGCAGATCCTCACGGTCTCGGGGAACGCGTACCTGACCTCGGAGCAAGGCCTGGCGCCCCGCGCACTGCGCGACATCGAGGGCGGCATCGCGGCCGGTCGCTTCCACGTGGAGAACCCGGTGCTCGCGATGCTGAGCACCGCGGGCAGTGTGCTCACCTTCATCTCGGTCCGCCTCACGTCGCCGGAGACCCTGGACGACGACGATGCCGACGAGCTCGCCGAGCAGCTGCTGCGGATGCTCGGCATGACCGCGAAGGGGGCCCGGTCCGTCGCGCGCCGACCGCTGCCCGAGCTCGCCACGACCGCACGGGTCGGCGGCTGACCTCCTCGAGGACCGGCGTCGACGCACGCGCGGCGCGGCTGGGGCTGTCGCGGGTGGAGTACATCCGCCGCAGGCTGGCCGCGGACGCGGCGGTCACGGGGGACGCGGTGTCCGAGGCCGACCTGCGCGCGTTCGCCGACCGGGCCGGCGACCTGTCCGACCCGCAGGTGATGGACAGCGCGTGGCAGTGACCGAGTGGCTCGTCGACAAGTCGGCGCTGGTCCGTCTCGGGGCGAGCCCGGACGCGTCACAGTGGGCGGAGCGGATCCAGCGGGGGCTCGTTCAGATCACCTCAGTCACGCGGCTCGAGGTCGGCTACTCCGCGCGGACCGCCGCGGACGCCCGCGCCCTCGTGCACGGACCGCCCGTGTCGTCGATGCCGGTGCAGCACCTGACCCCCGCCATCGAGGATCGAGCGGTGGAGGTTCAGCTGCTCCTCGCCGCGCAGGGGCGGCACCGGGCCCCGTCGATCCCCGACGTCCTCGTCGCGGCCGCCGCCGAGCTGGCGGGACTGACCGTCCTGCACCTGGACAAGGACTTCGACCTGATCGCCGGCGTCACCGGCCAACCGACCGAACACCTTCGGGCCTGAGCCCGGGGCGAACGCACCGGGCCCGACCCTGTCGAGGGGTCGGGCCCGGTGTCAGTGACTGGCTGGCTGACTGGCTGGCTGGCTGGCGGTGGCGGTGGGATTCGAACCCACGGTGGAGTTGCCCCCACACACGCTTTCGAGGCGTGCTCCTTTGGCCGCTCGGACACGCCACCGCCGGAGAGGGTACAAGAGGCCCGCGGCGGTCCCGAAATCGTGCTCGAGGCCAGCTACGGCGCCCCGGCGGCGACGTACGACGTCTTCACCGTGGTGAAGAACTCCCGTGCGTACTCGCCCTGCTCGCGCGGTCCGTACGACGATCCGTGCCGGCCGCCGAACGGCACGTGGAAGTCCACGCCCGCGGTCGGCAGGTTCACCATGACCATCCCGGCGGTGGAGCGGCGGCGGAAGTCGGTCGCCCGCGCCAGCGACGTGGTGACGATGCCGGACGTGAGCCCGTACACCGTGTCGTTGGCGGTGGCGAGCGCCTCCTCGTAGTCCGCGACCCGGATGATCGCGGCCACCGGGCCGAACACCTCCTCGCGGTTGACGGTGTGGTCGTTGGCCGTCCCGACCAGCAGCGCCGGCGACAGGTAGTGGCCGTCGGTGCCGCGGGCCAGCCGCTCGCCGCCGATGAGCTCAGCGCCCTCGGTCCGTGCCACGTCCAGGTAGTGCTCGTCCTGCCCGAGCTGCGACGGGTCCACCACCGGTCCCATCTGCGTGCCGGCCTTGCGGGCGTCGTCGACCACCCACTGCCGCATCCGCTCCGACATGGCGGCCACGAACCGGTCGTGGATGCCGTCGGTGACGATCAGCCGCGACGACGCGGTGCAGCGCTGGCCGGTCGAGCCGAACGACCCCTGCATCGCGCACTCGACGGCCACGTCGAGGTCCGCGTCGTCGACGACGACGAGCGGGTTCTTGCCGCCCATCTCCAGCTGCACCCTCGCGCGGTGCTCCTGGGCCGTGCGCAGCACCCGCTCGCCGGTGACGACCGACCCGGTGAACGTGATGCCGGAGACCTCCGGGCTGCCGGTGAGCACGTCGCCGATCTCCCGGCCGCGGCCCATCACCAGGTTGAGCACCCCGTGGGGCAGGCCGGCGCGGTGCAGGATGTCGACCAGCTCCCACGCGCTGGCCGGCACCAGTTCCGCCGGCTTGAAGACCACCGTGTTGCCGTACGCCAGGGCAGGCGCGATCTTCCAGGCGGGGATCGCGATCGGGAAGTTCCACGGCGTGATGACGGTGACCACGCCCAGCGGCTCGCGGGTGACCATCACCTCGATGCCCGGCCGCACCGAGTCGACCAGCTCCCCGCCGCCGCGCAGCGCCTGGCCGGCCTGGAACTTCAGGATGTGCCCGGCCCGCACCACCTCGCCGACCGCCTCGGGCAGGGTCTTGCCCTCCTCGCGGGCGAGCAGGTCGCCGAGCTCGTCGCGCCGCCGCAGCACCTCGTCCGCGGCCCGGTCGAGGATCTCGAAGCGCTGCAACCCGGTCGTGGCGGCCCAGCCGGGCGCCGCCTCGGCGGCGGCGGCCACTGCCGTCCGGGCCTGCTCGGCGTCGGCGAGGGCGTACACGCCCACCACGTCGGAGGTGTCCGACGGGTTCACGTCGACGTTCTCGCCGGCGCCCCCGACCCACGCCCCGCCGATGAGGTTCCTGCGCTGCTCGACCACTGACGCCACCTCGTTCCCTCGCACCGTCGCCCGCGTGCCAATCCAAGCGCCTCGCCGCGCCGGGGCCGTCGGGAATGGATCACAGAGGTGAGCCGAACGGTCGCTACCCGGGGTCCGGGAGGCCGGGTAGCAGCCAGTCGGCTCACATCTGTGGCTCGGAGGCGCCGGGAGCGCGCGGAGATGTCGGGGGTTGGGCGCGCCGAACGACGGCGCCGGCGGCTCACACCCGCCTCTCACCTCGGGCACACCGGACGCATGCACGCGGCGCGCACCGTGGTCTCAGCACAGGGAACCGACCCCCCACGGAAGGAGCGCACCATGAGCAAGATCGTCACCGGAGTCGCCATCGGCGTCGCCGCCGCCGCGCTGGCGGTGGGCGGCCTCGGCATCGCCAACGCGGACGACACGGTCACCCCGAATGCCAGCAGCAGCGGGTCCGCCGGCGAGTCGGGCACCCCCGGCTGGGCCGCCGACGGACAGGACGGTACCGGCCGGCCCGGCGGGCCCGGCATGGGCGAGGAGGCCCTCACCGGCGAGACGGCCGACAAGGTCACCGCCGCCGCCCAGGCCGAGCTGCCCAACGCCACCATCGAGCGCGTCGAGACCGACTCCGACGGCGTGTACGAGGCGCACGCCATCAAGGCCGACGGCACCCACGTGATCGTCCAGATCGACGAGAACTTCCAGGTCACCGCCGTCGTCGAGATGCCCGCACCCGGCGAGGGTCGCGGCCCCGGCATGGGTCCGGGCGGGCCCGGACCGGGCGAGACCCTGCTCGAGGGTGACACGGCCGACAAGGTCACCGCCGCCGCGCAGGCCGAACTGCCCAACGCCACCATCGAGCGCGTCGAGACCGACTCCGACGGCGTGTACGAGGCGCACGCCATCAAGGCCGACGGCACCCACGTCGTCGTCAAGGTCGACGCCGACTTCCAGGTGACCGGAGTCGAGGAGATGCCGGCGCCCGGTGACGGCAGGGGCCCCGGCGGCCACCACGGCCCGGGCGGAACGCTGCCCGACGGGACGCTGCCCGACGGCACCACCCCCGACGCCACCACCGGCGGGACCACGAGCGACACGAGCACGACCGCGAGCCTGACCGCCTGATCCGCCGATCCGCCTGATCCGTCTGATCCACCCCTCCCCGGACGTCCGCGGGGCACCCTCCCCCCAGGTGCCCCGCGGGCGGACACCCGACCGAGGTGCCCATGAGCAGTCCGTCCGTCGGCGATACTGCCGCCGTGGCCCGCGTCCTCGTCGCTGACGACGACCGGGCCATCCGCGACTCGCTGGCCACGGCGCTGCGGCTGCACGGCTACGACGTCGTCACCTGCGTCGACGGCGTGGAGGCGCTGGCCACCGTGCACGGCGCCCCTGTCGATGTGCTGGTGCTCGACGTGATGATGCCCGGCATCGACGGCCTCGCCGTCTGCCGCGTCCTGCGCACCGAGGGCGACCTCACCCCGATCCTCATGCTCACCGCGCGGGTCGAGACCGCCGACCGGGTCGCCGGCCTCGACGCCGGCGCCGACGACTACCTGGCCAAGCCGTTCGAGCTGGACGAACTGCTGGCCCGGCTGCGCGCGCTACTACGCCGTGCCGGCACCAACGACGGCGGCGCCGCCCCCACCGCGGTGCTGCAGGTGGGGGACGTACGCCTGGACCCGGCCGCACGACGGGTGTGGAACGGGCCCGACGAGATCACCCTGAGCAAGACCGAGTTCGACCTGCTCGAGCTGCTGATGGAGAACGCCGGCATCGTGCTGGAGCACGGCACGATCTACGACCGCATCTGGGGCTACGACTTCGGGCCGGACTCCAAGAACTTGGCCGTCTACATCTCCTACCTGCGCCGCAAGCTGGACCGCCCGGCCGACTCGTTCATCCGGACCGTCCGCGGCGTCGGCTACACCATCCGACCGGAACGCGCGTGAGCCTGCGGACCAAGCTGGCCGTCGCCTTCGCCCTGGTGGCGCTGGGCGTCGCGATCGCCGTCGGCACGCTGGCCTACCTGGCCACCGCGAACCGGCTCAACGCCGAGATCGACCGAAGCCTGCAGCAGCAGGCGGACCTGGTGGCCGGCGCGCTGATCCGGCAGCCCCCGCCGGGGGAACCGGACCGGTTCGACCCGGGCCGGGACCCGCTGCGCCTGCCCGGTGACGACGACCTGCCGACGCAGGTGCTGACCGGTGACGGCCGAGCCGTCGCCGCACCCAACGCGACGGTCGACCTGCCCGTGGACGAGTCCGACCTCGCCCTCGCCCGGTCCGGGACCCGGAGCATCCAGACGCGTGACGTCGTCATCGACGGGACCGCGTACCGGATGGTCACCCAGTCCCTGGGCGACGGGCGCGGCGCCGTCCAGGTGGCCAGCGACCGCAGCGAGACCGACCGGCTGCTCACCACCATGGCCACGGCACTGGCCGCCGTCGGACTGCTGGTCGTGCTGGCCGCGGCCGCCGTCGGCTGGTACGTCGCCCGGCGCATCACCGGCCGCCTGGTGCGTCTGACCGCCGCCGTGGAGGAGGTCGGCAGCACCGGCCGGCTCGACGTCGACGTCCCCCGGGAAGGCGCGGACGAGGTGGCCCGCCTCGGGGGTGAGTTCGACGCCATGCTGGCCCGGCTGGCGGCGAGCCGCGAGGACCAGCAGCGGCTGGTGCAGGACGCCGCGCACGAGCTGCGCACCCCGCTGACGTCGCTGCGCACCAACATCAGCCTGCTGGGCAGCTTCGAGGACCTCGACCCAGCCACCCGGTCGCACGTGCTCGCCGACCTGCAGGGGGAGACCCGCGAACTGACCCACCTGGTCGACGAGATCGTCGACCTGGCCATCGAGGCCCCGGCCCAGGCCGACGCCGAACCGGTCGACCTGGCCGCGGTCGCGCATCGGGTGGCCGAGCGGGCGCGTCGCCGGAGCGGTCGCGAGGTGACCGTCACCGCGGATGCCAGCACCGTGGTCGGCAGCGCCGCCGCGCTGGAGCGCGCGCTGTGGAACCTGGTGGACAACGCCGCAAAGTTCGATGGCTCGGGCGCCCCGATCGAGATCGGGGTGCACGAGGGCACCGTGTGGGTCGCCGACCGCGGCCCGGGTGTCGCGCCGCAGGACCGCGACCGCGTCTTCGACCGCTTCTACCGCGCGGACGACGTACGCGGGAAGCCCGGCTCCGGCCTCGGCCTGGCCATCGTCCGCGAGATCGCGGTCGCGCACGGCGGGACCGTGTTCGTCGACGACCGCGACGGCGGCGGCGCCGTCCTCGGAATGCGGCTGCCCGCAACGCCTTCCACGGCTCAGGCCTGAGCGGGCGCCCCCCGCACGGCCAGGGCGTCAGCAACACGCACCACCACGGGGTCGATCGGTCCGGGCGCCGACGCCACCAGGGAGACCAGCCGGGCACGCATCCGCGGGTCCCAGAACATCGTCACGTGGTTCAGCACGGAAGCGACGGCGTCGTCGTCGGGCAGGTGCCGGAACTGCGAAGCGATGTCCTCGGCCATCCGGACCTCCGGCGGGCGCGGGTCGGTCATGATCCACCCACCCCAACGGGGACGGAGTGCTTCAGCCGGACCTGGACGGCGGTCACCTTGTACTCCGGGCAGTTGGTGGCCCAGTCGGAGTACTCGGTCGTCACCACGTTGGCGCCGGACTCGGGGTGGTGGAAGGTCGTGTAGACCACGCCGGCAGGGACCCGCTCGGTGATGTCCGCCCGCAGTGTCGTCTCACCCATCCGGCTGGCCAGCACGACCTCGTCTCCGTCCGCGATGCCCCGGTCCTCCGCGTCGTGCGGGTGGATCTCCAGCACGTCCTCGTCGTGCCAGCGCACGTTCTCCGTACGGCGCGTCTGGGCGCCCACGTTGTACTGGGTGAGGATCCGGCCGGTGGTCAGCAGCAGCGGGAACCGGCGGGTCGACCGCTCGTTGGTGGGGACGTACGGCGTGGGGATCAGCCGGCCGAGCCCGCGGACGAAGGCGTCGACATGCATGACCGGCGTCCCGAGCTCGGCCGTGCCCGTGCACGGCCACTGCACGCTGCCGACCCGGTCCAGCAGGTCGAATGAGACGCCCGCGAAAGTCGGTGTGGTGGCTGCGATCTCGGCCATGATCTCCGACGGGTGCCCGTAGTCCATCGGGAAGCCCATCGCGGTGGCGACCTCGCAGGCGATCTGCCACTCGTGCTTGCCGGTGCGGGGCGGCATCACCGGGCGCACCCGGTTGATGCGCCGCTCGGCGTTGGTGAACGTGCCCTCCTTCTCCAGGAACGACGTCCCCGGCAGGAACACGTGCGCGAACGCCGACGTCTCGTTGAGGAACAGGTCTTCCACGACGACGAGCTCCATCGCGGCGAGGGCGGCGGCGACGTGCGCGGTGTTGGGGTCGGACTGCATGAAGTCCTCGCCCTGGATGAACATCGCCTTGAACGTCCCGTCGATGGCGGCGTCGAACATGTTCGGGATCCGCAGCCCCGGCTCGGGCTGGATCTGCACGCCCCACAGCCGCTCGTAGATCCCGCGCACCTCTGGGTCGGAGACATGCCGGTAGCCGGGCAGCTCGTGCGGGAACGAGCCCATGTCGCAGGAGCCCTGCACGTTGTTCTGCCCGCGCAGCGGGTTCACTCCGACGCCCTGGCGGCCGATGTTGCCCGTGGCCATCGCCAGGTTCGCGATCGCCATCACCGTGGTGGAGCCCTGGCTGTGCTCGGTGACGCCGAGGCCGTAGTAGATGGCGGCGTTCGGCGCGGACGCGTAGAGCCGCGCTGCCGCGCGCACCTCGTCGGCCGGGACGCCGCTGACGTCGGCGAGCGCCTCGGGGCTGTTCTCCGGGCGCGCGATGAACGCTGCCCACTCCGCGCCGCCCTCGCAGCGCGAGGCGACGAACTCCTCGTCTACCAGGCCCTCGGTGACGATGGTGTGCGCCAGCGCGTTGAGCACCGCCACGTTGGTGCCCGGCGCCAGCGCCAGGTGGTGGGCGGCCTGCACGTGCGGCGAACGGACCAAGTCGATCCGGCGGGGGTCGATGACGATCAGCTGCGCACCCTCTCGCAGCCGCTTCTTCAGCCGGGACGCGAAGACCGGGTGCGCCTCGGTCGGATTGGCACCGATGACGACGATGACGTCGGCCTTCTCGACGGAACGGAAGTCCTGGGTGCCGGCCGACGTCCCGAAGGTCTGCTTGAGCCCGTACCCGGTCGGCGAGTGGCAGACCCGGGCGCAGGTGTCGACGTTGTTGTTGCCGAACGCCGCCCGCACCATCTTCTGGACGACGTACACCTCCTCGTTGGTGCAGCGCGAGGACGTGACGCCCCCGACGGAGCCGACGCCGTGCCGGGACTGGATGTCGCGCAGGCGGTTCGCGACGTACGTGATCGCCTCGTCCCACGTCACCTCGCGCCACGGGTCGGCGATCGACTCGCGGACCATGGGGCTCAGCACCCGGTCGCGGTGGGTGGCGTAGCCCCACGCGAAGCGGCCCTTGACACAGGAGTGACCCTCGTTCGCACCGCCGTCCCTGGCCGGCACCATCCGGACCACGGTGTCGCCGCGCAGCTCGGCGTCGAAGGAGCAGCCGACGCCGCAGTAGGCGCAGGTCGTGCGCACCGTGCGCGTGGGCAGGCCGAGGTCCACCACGCTGCGCTCCTCCAGCGTCGCGGTGGGACAGGCCTGCACGCATGCGCCGCAGGACACGCATTCGGAGTCGAAGAACGACTCCCCCGCACCCGCAGCGACCTTCGACCCGAAGCCGCGGCCCTCGATGGTCAGCGCGAACGTCCCCTGCACCTCGCTGCAGGCCCGCACGCAGCGCGAGCAGACGATGCACTTGCTGGCGTCGAAGTCGAAGTAGGGGTTGGACGAGTCGGTCGGCAGGTCGAGGTGGTTCTCCCCGTCGTAGCCGTAGCGCACCTCGCGCAGCCCGACGACGCCGGCCATGTCCTGCAGCTCGCAGTCGCCGTTGGCCGGGCAGGTGAGGCAGTCCAGCGGGTGGTCGGAGATGTAGAGCTCCATCACGTTGCGGCGCAACCGTTCCAGCCGCTCCGTCTCCGTGCGCACGACCATGCCGTCGGAGCACGGCGTCGTGCAGGACGCCGGCGTCCCCTTCACCCCGTCGATCTCCACCAGGCACAGCCGGCACGACCCGAAGGCGTCCAGCCGGTCGGTGGCGCACAGCTTCGGCACGTCGTGGCCGGCCAGCGACGCCGCCCGCATCACCGACGTGCCCGCAGGGACCGTGACAGAAGCGCCGTCGACGGTCACGGTGACGTCGACGTCCGACTGCACCGCGGGAGTGCCGCGGTCGGGCTCGTGGAGCACGGTCACGGGCGCACCTCCGGGGTGAAGTCCTCCGGCCACCAGGTGAGGGCGCTGCGCACGGGCAGCGGGGTGAGCCCGCCCATGGCGCACAGCGACCCGTCGGTCATCGTCACCAGCAGGTCGTCCAGCAGCGCGAGGTTCGCGTCCCGGTCCGTGCCCGCTACGATCCGGTCGATGACCTCGACGCCGCGCACGGAGCCGACCCGGCAGGGCGTGCACTTCCCGCAGGACTCCTCCGCGCAGAACTCCATCGCGAAGCGCGCCTGGCGGGCCATGTCCACGGTGTCGTCGAACACGACGACACCGCCGTGCCCGAGCAGGCCGCCGGCCTCGGCCAGCGCCTCGTAGTCGGCGGGAACCTCGAGCCGGTCGGCGGGCAGGTAGGAGCCGAGCGGGCCACCCACCTGGACCGCGCGGACCGGGCGCCCGCTTCTGGTGCCGCCGGCCCACCGGTCCACCAGGTCGGCGAGCGGGACGCCGAACGGGACCTCGACCAGGCCGCCGCGGGCGACGTTGCCGCCGAGCTGGGCCACCAGGGTCCCGCGCGACCGGCCGAGGCCGAGCGAGGCATACGCCCCCGCACCCGATGCCAGGACGGCGGGCACGGTGGCGAGCGTGGTGAGGTTGTTGACCACGGTCGGGCAGCCGAACAGGCCGGCCAGCGCGGGCAGTGGCGGCTTGGCCCGCACCACCGGGCGCCTGCCCTCGAGGCTCTCCAGCATCGAGGTCTCCTCGCCGCACACGTATGACCCGGCGCCCACCCGGACCTCGAGGTCGAAGCGCAGCCCGGAGCCCAGCACGTCCGCGCCGAGCCAGCCCGCGTCATACGCGGCGGCCACGGCCCGGCGCAGCGCGGCGACCGCGTCGGGGTACTCCGAGCGCACGTACACGTACCCGCGCGCGGCGCCGACCGCGTAGGCCGCGATCGTCATGCCCTCGATCGTGGAGAACGGGTCGCCCTCCATCAGCATCCGGTCCGCGAACGTGCCGCTGTCGCCCTCGTCGGCGTTGCACACCACGTACTTCCGCGCGCCGTCGGCCTGCGCCACGGTCGCCCACTTCACGCCGGTGGGGAAGCCCGCACCACCGCGCCCGCGCAGCCCCGACGCGGTCACCTCCGCGACGACGTCGGCCGGCGACATCGCCAGCGCCTGGCGCAGCCCGGCCAGACCGCCGTGCGCCTCGTAGTCCTCGGTCGACAGGGGGTCCACCACCCCGAGGCGGGCGCAGGTCACCCGGGCCTGGTCCCGCAGCCACGCCAGATCCTCGACCGGCCCGAGCGCGAGCGGGTGCGCCACGTCCGCGGGGTCCCGGTCCAGCAGGCCCGCGGCCAGCAGCGACGGGACGTCCGCCGCCGTGACCGGGCCGAAGCCGTGCCGCGGGCCACCGTGGGCGGAGACCTCCACCAGCGGCTCGAGCCACAGCGCTCCGCGGCTGCCGGTGCGCACCAGCCGGGTGTCCGGGCCGCTGCCCAGCGCCTCGCCGACCGCCGCCGCCACCGCGTCGGCGCCCACTGACCGCGCCGCCGAGTCCGCGGGCACGTGGACGGTCCGGGCCGCCGTCACGACCCACCGCCGGAGTCCGTCAGCAGCTCGGCCATCCGCTCCGGGTCGACCCGGCCGTGCAGTACGCCATCGACCTCGACGGACGGTCCGAGCGCGCAGTTGCCCAGGCAGAAGACGTCGTCGAGCGTCACGCTGCCGTCCGCCGCGGTCTCACCCAGCGACAGTCCGGTGCGCAGCTCGGCAGCGGCCACCACGGCGTCGGCGCCGACGGCCTGGCACGCCTCGGCCCGGCAGACCCGCACCACGGTCCGGCCGGGCGGCGTGGTGCGCAGGTCGCGGTAGAACGACGCCACCCCGTGCACGTCGGCCCGCGAGACGTTCAGCTCCCGTGCCACCAGCGGTACGCACTCCGCCGGGAGGTAGCCGTACGCGGCCACCAGGTCGAGCAGCACGGGCAGCAGCGGGCCCTCGGCGTCCCGGTGCCGGTCGACGCAGGAGCGCACCGCGGCCTCGACCTCCGCGGGAGCGGCGGCGGGCGGCTGCGTGGTCACGACGGTCCTCCGGTCACGTCGCGCCTCCGGCGGGCGACGTCCCTCCGGCGGGCGACCGGTCCTCCCGGCCAGGGTAGTCCGCGAACCGCTCCTCGCCGGCGTACACCGTGAACGACCCGTCGCGCACGAACCCGACCAGGGTCAGCCCCGCCGAGCGGGCCAGCTCCACCGCCAGCGACGAGGGGGCGGACACCGCAGCCAGCACCGGGATCCCGGCCATCACGGCCTTCTGCACCAGCTCGAACGACGCGCGCCCGCTCACCTGCAGCGCGCAGTCGGCGGCCGGCAGCAGGCCCTCCCTCAGCGCCACGCCGACGACCTTGTCCACCGCGTTGTGCCGGCCGACGTCCTCGCGCACGACGACGGTGTCCCCGCCGTCGAGCCGGAACAGCCCGGCGGCGTGCAGGCCGCCCGTGCGCGCGAAGGTCGCCTGGTCGCGCGCCAGCCGCTCCGGCAGCGTCGCGAGCACCTCCGGGTCCACCTGGGGCGCCACGCCGGCCACCGGCCAGCCGCTGCGGGCCAGCACCGCGTCCGCCGCGTCCGACCCACACACGCCGCACGCGCTCGTCACCGGGTAGGCGCGCGCCAGCGGCGCGGGGACTCCGGGCGCGAGGGTGACCTCGACCGACGCGGCCCGCTCGTCGTCCTCGCCCATCGCCCGCTCGCGCACGGACAGCACGTCGGCCGCAGCCCGGACGCAGCCCTCGGACACCAGCCAGCCCAGCGCGAGGTCGATGTCGTCGCCCGGCGTGCGCATCGTGACCGTCGTCGGCGCACCGGCGACCCGCAGCTCCACCGGCTGCTCGATGGCGACGTCGTCGACCGGGGGGCGGGCCTCGGCGTCGGGCCCGTACCGCCGCACCCGGTAGCGCCGGACCGAGATCACCGCCGGCTCCCGCAGCGGGACGGACACGGGCTCGGCACCGCAGCAACATACGCCGCGGTGCGCCGGCCGGACCGCGATACGGGAGCGGGGATGGTGGAGCATGGCCCGGTGACCCCCGAGGACGCCGTGCTCGCCGCCGCCGGAGCCGCGCTCGCGGACGGCGACGTGGTCACCGACCCCGACGTCATGGCGTCCTACCGGCAGGACCGCTCGACCGGCTCGGCGGTCGGGGAGCCGTTCGCGGTCGTCTTCCCCCGCACCGTCGACCAGGTGTCGGCCGTCCTGAGTGCCGCGTACGCGCACCGCGTCCCCGTGGTCCCCCGTGGCGCCGGCTCCGGACTGTCGGGCGGATCCAACGCCGTCGACGGCTCCCTGGTCGTCTGTCTGGAGCGGATGCGCAACGTCCGGTCGGTCGAGGTCGGCGACGGCTACGTCGAGACCGAGCCGGGAGTGCTCAACCAGGACCTGCGCGACCACGTCGCCGGCCACGGGCTCTGGTACGCCCCGGACCCGGCCAGCAAGGACTTCTGCTCGATCGGCGGCAACGTCAACACCAACGCGGGCGGCCTGTGCTGCGTGAAGTACGGCGTCACCCGCGACGCCGTGCTGGGCCTGGAGGTCGTGCTCGCCGACGGCCGGGTGACCCGGGTCGGGCGCCGCTCGGTGAAGGGGGTCGCGGGGTACGACCTCGCCGGGCTGTTCGTCGGCAGCGAGGGCACGCTCGGCGTCGTGACGATGGCGCGGCTGCGGCTGCGCCCGCTGCCACCGCCGGCCACGACGGCGGTCGCGGTGTTCGCCGACGTCGAGGCCGCCGGGCGCGCGGTCGAGGCGGTGATGCGTACGACGTCCCCCAGCATGCTGGAGCTGATGGACCGCACCACGCTCGTCGCGGTGGAGGCGCTGCGGCCGATGGGCCTGGACACCACGGCGGAGGCGCTATTGGTCGCCCAGTCCGACCTGCCCGGTGACGCGGGCACCGCGGAGGCCGACCTGCTCCTGGCCGCCTGCGAGCGGGCCGGAGCGGTGGAGACGTACCGCTCGGAGGACCCCGAGCAGGCCGAGCTGCTGCTGGGGGCGCGCCGGCTGGCGATCCCGGCGCTGGAGGCGATGGGCGACTGGCTGCTCGACGACGTCGCGGTCCCCCGGTCCCGGCTGGCCGAGGCGGTGCGGCGGATCGCCGACGTCGCGCAGCGGCACGACACCGTCGTGGGCACCTTCGGCCACGCGGGCGACGGAAACCTGCACCCCACCCTGGTGGTCCCCCGCGGGGACGAGGACGCCGCCGCGCGCGCCCTGCGCGCGTTCGACGAGATCCTCGATGTCGCCCTGGCGCTCGGCGGGACGGTGACCGGGGAGCACGGCGTGGGCCTGCTCAAGCGGCGCGCGCTCGCCGAGGAACTGGACCCGGTCGCGGTCGACCTCCACGCTCGGGTGAAGGCCGCGTTCGACCCGCGTGGCATCCTCAATCCCGGCAAGGCCCTGCCCCGCTGGTAGGACCCCACTTCCATCCGGCCCCGGCCGGCGGAGAGGACGGCACGGATGGGCGCGCTGCTGGGCCGGTTCCTCCGGCCCTACCGCGGGGCTCTCGTCATCGTGGTGGCGCTGCTGTTCGTGCAGGCCACCGCCAACCTGTTCCTGCCGAGCCTGAACGCGAACCTGATCAACGACGGCGTCGTCACCGGCGACATCGGCTACATCGTGCGCACCGGCGCGGTGATGCTCGCCGTCACCCTCGCCCTCGGCGTGACGTCGGTGATCGCGGTCTACTACAGCGCCCGCACCGCGATGGCGTTCGGCCGCGACGTGCGCCGCGAGCTGTTCCGCACCGTCGAGACGTTCTCGCTGCGCGAGGTCAACGACTTCGGCGCCCCGTCGCTGATCACGCGCAACACCAACGACGTCCAGCAGGTCCAGATGCTCGTCTTCATGGGCCTGACGATGATGATCCTCGCGCCGCTCACCGCGATCGGCGGCGTCATCATGGCGCTGCGCGAGGACGTCCAGCTGTCCGCGCTGCTGCTCGTGGTCATCCCACTGATGGCCGTGGTCATCGGGCTCATGCTGTTCAAGGCCGTGCCGCTGTTCCGCTCGATGCAGGTGAAGATCGACCGGATCAACGCGGTGCTGCGGGAGAACCTCGCCGGGATCCGGGTCATCCGCGCCTTCGTACGGACCCGGCACGAGGAGGAGCGGTTCGAGGAGGCCAACCTCGACCTCACCGCCACGGCGCTCTCGGTGACCCGGCTCTTCGCCCTCGCGCTGCCGGCGCTGATGCTGATCATGAACCTGTCGACGGTCGCGGTGATGTGGTTCGGCGGCGGGCTGGTCGACAGCGGGCAGATGCAGATCGGCGACCTGACCGCGTTCCTGGCCTACATCATGCAGATCCTGTTCTCGGTGATGATGGCCGTGATGATGCTCGTGATGGTCCCGCGGGCCGCGGCCTCCGCCGAGCGCATCCAGGCGGTGCTCACGACCGTCCCCGACATCCACGACCCCGAGCACCCGGTCACGCCCGACGGCCCCGACCTCGGCGTGGTTGAGCTGCGCGACGTCGAGTTCCGCTACCCGGGGGCGCAGGAGCCGGTCCTGCGCGACGTCTCGTTCACCATGCGGCCGGGCCAGGTGACCGCGATCGTCGGCAGCACCGGCTCGGGCAAGACCACGCTGGTCAACCTGGTCCCCCGGCTGTACGACGTCACCGGCGGAGCCGTGCTGATCGACGGCGTCGACGTGCGCGAGATGCCGCTGCAGCGGCTGTGGGCCCACCTCGGACTGGTCCCGCAGCGCGCGTTCCTGTTCTCCGGCACGGTGGCGAGCAACGTCCGGTTCGGCAAGTCCGACGCGACCGACGAGGACGTGTGGGCGGCGCTGGAGACCGCTCAGGCCGCCGGCTTCGTACGCGAGATGTCGAAGGGGATCGAGACCCCGATCGACCAGGGCGGGGCGAACGTGTCCGGCGGCCAGCGGCAGCGGCTGGCGATCGCGCGCGCCCTGGTCCGCCGCCCGCGGATCTACGTGTTCGACGACAGCTTCTCCGCACTGGACTACGCCACGGACGCCCGGCTGCGCGCCGCGCTGCGGCGCCAGACGCAGGACGCCACCGTCGTCATCGTCGCGCAACGGGTCAGCACGATCATGAACGCCGACCAGATCGTGGTGCTCGACGAGGGGCGCGTCGTCGGGGTCGGGCGGCACGAGGCGCTGCTGGAGGACTGCCCGACGTACCGCGAGATCGTGCTGTCCCAGCTGACCGCGGACGAGGTCGCATGAGCACCCGGACGGCGGCCCCGCCCCCCGGTCCCGGCTTCGGCAGGCGGCCAGGCGGCCCGATGGGCGGCGGGCCCGGCAGCCTGGGCATGACGCTCCCCGCCGAGAAGGCGCGGGACTTCAGCGGGACGCTGAAGCGGATGACCGGCCGGCTGCGGCCGGAGCGACTGGTGATCTCCGTCGTGCTCGTCCTCGGCACCGCCAGCGTCTTCTTCGCCGTGGTCGGCCCGAAGATCCTGGGCAACGCGACCAACCTCATCTTCGCCGGCGTGATCGGGCAGTCGCTCCCGCCGGGCACCACCCAGCAGCAGGTCGTCGACTCGCTCAACGCCGCCGGACGCACCGACCAGGCCCAGATGATCGCGGCGATGGACCTGACGCCCGGGGTGGGCGTGGACTACACCGCGCTGGCCCGGGTGCTCGCGCTGGCGACCGTCGTCTACGCGCTGAGCTCGCTGCTCGGCTGGGCGCAGAACTACCTGATGGCCGGCGTCACCCAGCGCACGATCTACCGGCTCCGCGAGGAGGTCGACCTCAAGCTCGGCCGGCTGCCGCTGCGCTACTTCGACGCGCACGCCCGCGGCGACCTGCTCAGCCGGGTCACCAACGACATCGACAACATCTCGATGACCCTGCAGCAGACGCTCACCCAGATGATCACGTCGGTGCTGACGGTCATCGGCGTGCTCGCGATGATGGTGTGGATCAGCCCGCTGCTCGCGGTCATCTCGCTGCTCACCGTGCCGCTGTCCTTCATCGTGACGCTGCTCATCGCCAAGCGGTCGCAGCGGCACTTCGTCGGGCAGTGGGAGTGGACCGGACGCCTCAACGGCCACGTCGAGGAGATGTACTCCGGCCACGACCTGGTGAAGGTCTACGGCCACCAGGCGCGGGCGATCGAGGAGTTCGACGAGGCCAACGAGCGGATGTACGCCGCGTCGTTCAAGGCCCAGTTCATCTCCGGCATCATCCAGCCCGCGATGAACTTCATCGCCAACCTCAACTACGTCGCGATCGCCGTCATCGGCGGCCTGCGGGTGGCCAGCGGCTCCATGTCGCTCGGGGACGTGCAGGCGTTCATTCAGTACTCCCGGCAGTTCACGATGCCTATCACCCAGATCGCGAGCATCACCAACGTGCTGCAGTCCGGGGTCGCGTCCGCGGAGCGGGTGCTGGAACTGCTGGACGAGCCGGAGGAGGAGCCGGACCCGGCCGACCCGGCGCGGCTGCCGCGGGTGGCGGGCGAGGTCCGCTTCGAGAACGTGTCGTTCCGCTACCGCGCCGACACCCCGCTGATCCGGGACCTGACGCTGCGCGTCAACCCCGGCGACACGGTGGCGATCGTCGGTCCGACCGGCGCCGGCAAGACCACGCTGGTGAACCTGCTGATGCGCTTCTACGACGTGGACGAGGGCCGGATCACCGTCGACGGGGTGGACGTGCGCGAACTCACCCGCGACGACCTGCGGCGCTGCTTCGCGATGGTGCTGCAGGACACCTGGCTGTTCCGCGGCACCATCCGGGACAACATCGCCTACGGCGAGGAGGACCCCTCGGAGGAGCAGATCCTCGCGGCTGCGAAGGCTGCGTACGTCGACCACTTCGTTCGCACGCTTCCGGACGCTTACGACACGGTCCTCGACGACGAGGCGGCCAACATCTCCGCCGGCGAGAAGCAGCTGCTCACGATCGCGCGCGCGTTCCTGGCCGACCGGCCGATCCTCATCCTGGACGAGGCGACCAGCTCGGTGGACACCCGCACCGAGGTACTCATCCAGCGGGCGATGGCCCAGCTGCGGACCGGCCGCACCAGCTTCGTCATCGCGCACCGGCTGTCCACGATCCGCGACGCCGACACCATCCTGGTGATGGATGCGGGCCGGATCGTCGAGCAGGGCTCGCACGAGGAGCTGCTGGCCAGGCGCGGCTTCTACTACGACCTCTACACCAGCCAGTTCCGGCAGAGCCCGGACGAGGTGGCCGACACCACCACGTCCTGACCCCAGGCCCGGCAGGATGGCGGCATGGCCGGGTGGTCGCGGTGCTGAGCGAGCTCGGCGGCGCACTGGCCAAGGACCTGCGCGAGAGCGTCCGCGACCTGCTGCCGATCGTGCTGGTCATCGCGTTCTTCCAGATCGTCGTGCTGCGCCAGCCGCTGCCCGGGCTGGGCGGCATCCTCGTCGGCGGCGTCATGGTCGTCCTCGGCCTGGCCCTGTTCATCCGCGGACTGCAGCTGGGCCTGTTCCCCATCGGCGAGACGATGGCGGTCGGGTTCGCCCGAAGGGGCAGCGTCGTCTGGCTCACCGTGTTCGCGTTCGCGCTGGGGTTCGCGACAACCGTCGCCGAGCCGGCGCTCCTCGCCATCGCCGGGGAGGCCGCCGACGTGGCCGCGCTGGACGGCGCCATCCCCGACACCGACGCCGCGCGCGACTCGTACGCCCTGGGCCTGCGGCTCACCGTCGCGGTCGCGGTCGGGGCCGCCATCGTGGTCGGCGTCATCCGCATCATCCGCGGCTGGCCGATCCAGTGGCTCATCATCGGCGGCTACGTGGGCGTCCTGATCATGACGCTGTTCGCGCCCGCGGACATCGTGGGCATCGCGTACGACTCCGGCGGGGTCACGACCTCGACCGTCACCGTCCCGCTGGTGGCCGCGCTGGGGGTCGGGCTGGCCTCGTCGATCCGCGGGCGGAACCCGATGATCGACGGGTTCGGACTGATCGCCTTCGCCTCGCTCACCCCGATGGTGTTCGTGATGCTCTACGGGATCGTCGTATGAGCGAGCTGCTGACGCTGCTGGGCGAGACGGCGCGGGACACCGTGCTGGCGGTCCTGCCGATCGGCGTGCTGCTGGTCCTGTTCCAGGTCTACGTCCTGCGGCGCCCGGTGCCGCAGGTGCGTCGGGTCCTGCTCGGCTTCGGGCTCGTCGTGGTCGGCATGATCCTGTTCCTGGCCGGGCTGGAGGAGGCGCTGTTCCCCCTCGGCGACGTGATGGCCCAGCAGCTCACCGACCCCGAGGTTGTGGGGTCGGCCGCGCAGGGGGCCGCGCCGGGGTGGGCCGACTACTGGCTGGTGTACGTGTTCGGCGCCGCCATCGGCTTCGCCACGACCATCGCCGAGCCGGCGCTGATCGCGGTGTCGCTGAAGGCCCAGGAGGTGTCCGGCGGCACGGTCAGCGCGTGGGGCCTGCGCATCGTCGTCGCGATCGGCGTCTCGATCGGGATCGCGCTGGGCTGCTTCCGGATCGTCACCGGCACCTCGCTGCCGATGTACATCGTCATCGGCTACCTCATCGTGGCGTTCCAGGCCTTCCGGGCGCCGCGCAGCATCATCGCCCTCGCCTTCGACAGCGGCGGCGTGACCACCTCCACCGTCACCGTCCCCCTGGTGGCCGCGCTCGGCCTCGGCCTGGCGTCCACCGTCCCCGGCCGCAGCCCGCTCATCGACGGCTTCGGCCTGATCGCCTTCGCCAGCCTGTTCCCGATGATGACCGTGATGGGCTACGCCCAGATCGGCCACTGGCGCGCCCGCCGCCGCGGTCTCGCCCCCCAGCCCCGTACCGCCGACTAGGAGACCCAGGTGCACTTCAAGCTGATCATCGTCGTCGCGGACGACGTGGACTCCGACGAGATCGTCGACGCCGCGCGCGAGGCCGGGGCGACCGGCGCGACCGTGCTCAACCAGGCGCGCGGCGAAGGCATCACGCCGGCCAAGACGTTCTTCGGCCTGGAGCTGGAGAGCCAGCGGGACGTGGTGCTCCTGCTCGTCGAGGAGCACCTGAGCCGCCACATCCTGGAACGCGTCGCCGAGGTCGGGAAGTTCGATCGGAAGCCCGGCGCCGGGATCGCGTTCCAGATCGACGTCGAGGACGCCGTCGGAGTCGGCGTCCAGGTCCGGACCCTGCAGCAACGGGTGGAGGATGAACTGTGACCGAACAGCACCGTGCCGTCGTACGCGTCCGCGACGTGATGAAGCTGCACGTGGACATGGTCGACGGGCTGACGTCCGTCGCCGACGCGCTGCGGCAGATGAAGCACGTCGAGACCAAGACGCTCATCGTCGACAAGCGGCACGAGGACGACGAGTACGGCATCGTCCTGATCTCGGACATCGCCCGGGAGGTGCTCGCCAAGAACCGCTCCCCGGAGCGGGTGAGCGTCTACGAGATCATGACCAAGCCGGTCATCAGCGTGCACCCGGACATGGACATCCGCTACTGCGCCCGGCTGTTCGAACGGTTCGCACTCTCGCGCACGCCGGTCATCGACGAGGGGCAGATCGTCGGCATCGTGTCCCACACCGACATGGTGCTGCGGGGGCTGTACCGGGATCTGTGACGGCGTCGCCCCATCCCCGGCGCCCGCCGGGCAGGATGGCGGGATGGATGTCACGGAGGTGCTGCTGCCCGGCGTGGGCGTGCAGTACGAGTTCGTCACGGCGTCGGGCACCCGGGTCGCGATCGTGGCCCGGCGGGACGGCCGGTTCGAGTTCGTCCGCTACGACGCGGCCGACCCCGACGCCGCCGAGCAGGTCGCGCTCCTTACCCGCGAGGAGGCGGACACGGTCGCCGAGATCCTCGGCGCCCCCCGGATCACCGAGCGGTTCGCCGACCTGACCCGCGAGATCCCGGGCCTGGCGTCGGCGACGGTGGACGTGCGCACCGGCTCCCCGTACGCGGACCGTCCACTGGGCGACACCCGCGCCCGCACGCTGACCGGAGCCTCGGTGGTGGCCATCGTCCGCGGCGATGACGTGATCGCGTCGCCGACGCCGGACGAGGTGCTGCGCTCCGGGGACGCCCTGGTGGTGGTGGGCACCGACACCGGAATCACCGGGGTCCGCGCGATCCTCGAGGGCTGATCGATGGAGGGGCTCGGTGCACTGCTCGTCGAGCTGGGGGCGCTGCTGCTCCTGCTCGCGGTGCTCACCGCGCTCGCCCGCCGGGTTGACCTGTCCCCGGTCCCGCTCTTCCTGCTGGCCGGCCTGCTGCTCGGCCACGGCGGCCTGCTCGAGCTGGAGGTGGCGACCCCGTTCGTCGAGGTGACCGGCGAGATCGGGGTGCTGCTGCTCCTGCTCCTGCTGGGCCTGGAGTTCTCCGCCGCGGAGTTCACCCAGTCGATGAAGCGGCACGCCCCCAGCGGGCTGGTCGACCTCGCGCTGAACGCCACTCCCGGCTTCCTCGCCGGGCTGCTGCTGGGGTACGAGTGGCCCGCGTGCCTCGCCCTCGCCGGGGTCACCTGGATCTCCTCGTCCGGCATCGTGGCCCGCCTGCTCTCCGACCTGCGCCGTACGGCCAACCGCGAGACGCCGTCGGTGCTCTCCGTGCTGGTGCTGGAGGACGTGGCGATGGCGGTGTACCTGCCGCTGCTAGCCGTGGTGGTGTCCGGGGGAACGGCGCTGCAGGCCGGGATCGGCGTGGGGTCCGCCGTCGGGGTGGTCCTGCTCATCCTGTGGGGCGCGCGACGCTTCGGCCACCGACTGGAGCGCTGGCTCGGCCCGGAGGACGACGAGCAGGTGATGCTGCGGGTGCTCGGCCTGACCCTGCTGGTCGCGGGGCTCACGTTCTTCGTCGACGCGTCGTCCGCCGTCGGTGCGTTCCTGGTGGGGCTGGCGATCCCCGGGGAGACCGCGCGGCGGGCCCGCAAGGTGCTCGAGCCGCTGCGCAACCTCTTCGCGGCGTTGTTCTTCCTCTCGTTCGGCCTCGAGGTCGCGCCGGCGGACGTGCTCCCCGCGCTGCCCGTCGCCCTCGCCCTCGGCGTGGTCACGACGCTGACCAAGGTGGGGACCGGGTGGTTCGCGGCCGGGCGCGACGGCGTGGGACCGCGCGGTCGGATGCGGGCGGGCACCGCGCTGGTCGCGCGCGGGGAGTTCTCGGTGGTGATCGCCGGCATCGCGGTGGCCGCCGGATTCACCGAGGTCGGGCCGGTGGCGACGGCGTACGTCCTGGCGCTGGCGGTCGCCGGTCCGATACTGACCCGGTACGCCGACCCCCTGGCCCGGCCCTGGGAGCGACGGACGGCGCCCGCACCCTCATGACCCCCGGGTCCGCCCGCCGGGGCACGGGACCACCTGCTCCGATGCGGAGCATTCCTTGCGTTCTTGGAGCGGCGTTCCCCGGGCTTGGTTCAGGGTTCTCCCCTGGCCAAGGCTGGTCACGGAGAGTAGCGTGCGCGGATCGGCGCCGAGGGGCCGCCGCGACCCTTAGGGGCGATCATGGTCGGCGCTCGGTCCAGGGCTGTGCAGTCGGGCGTCTTCCGCGCTGCCCTCGTGGTCGCAGTCACCCTCGCGGCCCTTCTGCTCGCCCTGCTGAAGGCGCCGCCCGCACATGCCTGCCAGCCCGGTCAGGTCGAGGTGTCGCCCGGGCTCTGCATCGGCACCATCTCCGGTGACCCCATCGTCGTCAGCGGGTTGGAGAACTCGGTCATCGGGGACCCGGTGAAGAACGGCGCCTGGCTGCCCTTGGAGGACGAGGCTCGGAAGGCCGTGGCAGCGCTGCACGGCGTCCCGAACGACTTCCGGATCAACTGGTGGGCCCGGGACGAGATCCGTTCCCAGATGTTCAACCGGCTGCTCGCCATCGCCGGGAAAACCGGTGCGAACCGGACGCCGGCCGAGCAGGCGGCGCTGGTCAGGTTCCAGACCCTGGTCAAGGACCTGCGGGTGAAGGTGGCCCAGCAGGCGAAGGCCGAGTACGACCGCTGGAACGCGAACCCCTGCACCTACCAGCCGCCCGCGGGCTTCGACCGGTACGACCCGGGGGCCTTCTGCATCGGGACGAGTCCGGCCAATCTCGTGGGAACCGCGCCCACGCCGAGCGCGGACCAGTTCACCGCCTACGCGGCGATGAAGGTCTATGGAGAGCTGCTCCCCGGGGCGGACGGCGCCGCAGTCGCCCGCGCGACCGCACTGGGCATCGGATTCCTGTCGGCCGTGGCCGCGGCCGGGCTCATCGCCGGGGCGGCCGCAGCCGCAGCCGTGGCCATCCCTGCCGTGACGGCCGCCGTGGTGTCCGCGGTGGGGTCGTTCGCCCTGGTCCCCGTCTTCACCGCCGCTGCCGCGGGATCCGCAGCGGGCACGCTCGGCACCACCGCGTTGATCCCCGGCGCTGCCGGCATCGTGACCGCCGGGGTCGTGTTCGCCACCGTAGCCATCGCCATCATCTGCATCGTCGGGATCATCCTCCAGTCGATCAACGTGTTCGGCGCACTCGAGGTCCCCAACAAGCTCGACAAGTCGATCGAAGAGGCAGCCGCCGCGACGCCCGACATCGCCGCGATGGTGGGAGACCCCAAGGACCTGGCGACGCTGTACTTCGTGTTCCTCGCGCAGACCCTGCCGGACCGTAAGGACTCCATCATCGGCAAGAAGCCGGTGGGAGCACACGACCCGGCCGTCGATCCCACCTGGCAACTGACGCCCCAGGGAGGAGGAAGCCCGGGTCGCGGCAGCACGATGGCGGTCAAGGTCTGGGACGACGCCGAGAACCCGTTGGCGTGGCACTGGGAGACCGTCTACGTCCACGACGGATGGTTCGTCCGCCAGCCGTACGGGGAACCCCAGCGCTACGCGCTCAGCCTGCCCTACATCGACCCGACCGGCGCCTCGAAGGTCGCCTGGATCCGCAACGACAGCGGCCACACCACGTTCGTCATCACCGGCGTGGCGCCGGAGACCGGCGCTGTCCTGCCGGACACCGGGTGCTCCGGGCAGCCGGACTGCAACCAGTCCGACACGCTCGACGTGGTCGAGCAGACCTACGGCGCTGCGGCCGCGACCCTCGTCCCGAATGACCCGCCGACCGTCGTGCTCAAGGCGTCCTCGCCGGCACAGCCGCTCGAAGGGACGCCGTTCAGCCTGCTTGCCGAGGGGTCGGATCCGAACGGCGACCCGCTGACGTATCAGTGGACGATCACTCTCCCCGATACCGGCAGCTCGAACATCATCTGTTTCCCCGGCCCGTGCGCGCCACCGACGGTCACCCGCACGGGCCCGAACCCCACGGTGACGCTGGCCCAGGGCACCTACCCGGTGACCGTCACGGTGGCCGACTCCAGCGGCGCCACGGGATCGGCTTCCGGCTCGATCACGGTCGCCAACGTCGCGCCGACCCTGCACCTCAACTACGCCGCCATCGACACCTGCAGCGGCGGCATCTGCCTGCCCTCCATCCAGATTCCCGCCGGCGACCGGCGCAGCGTCACCGAGGGCGGCCAGCAGGTCGAGGTGCGGGCCCAGGTCACCGACCCGGGGAACGACACCGGCGTACTCCGCGTGGACTGGGGTGACGGCACCGTCCAAGACGTCGGCTACCCGTGTGCCCCGGGCGACGCACGGTGCGAGCCGACCAACTTCGTGAACTGCCCCGAGTACACCGGGCCGGACACCTGCCCGGGGACCCTGGTCCTGCTCAAGCACCGTTACGCCGACGACCCCGCCGGCACCCCGGACACCTACCCGATCACCGTGCGCGCCACCGACAAGGACGGCGGCCAGTCCACGGTCGAGTCCGCGACGGCGAGCGTCGCGAACGCCGCCCCGACGGTCACGGTCGGCGGCCCCGCCGATGAACTCGACATCAGCGAGACGGGCACCGCCAGGGTCCAGGTCCGCGTCGACGACCCCGGCCCCGACGCGGGAACCCTGCGCGTCACCTGGGGCGACGGGAGCAAGCAGGACGTCGACTACCAGACCGCCGACCTGGGCAGCGACCTCGTCCTCGAGCACACCTACGCCGACGACCCGGCTGGCACCCCGGACACCTACCCGATCACCGTCCGGGCCATCGAGAAGGACGGTGGCGAGTCCGCGACCGAGACGACGACCGCGACCGTGGCCAACGTCGCCCCGACGGTGACCGAGGTCGCCGGCAGCTCGCAGGTCCCCGCTCGCGTCGCAGCCGTGCTGTCGTTCAACGCGACCGACCCCTCCCTGCCCGACGTCGAGGCCGGCCTCACCTTCGTGGTCGACTGGGGTGACGGAACCGTCGACCGCACCGACAACCCCACTGCCAGGCATATCTACGGGAGGTCCGGTGCCGGGCGGACGTTCACGGTGACCGTCCGCGCGCAGGACAAGGACGGCGGCACCAGCGCCGCCGTCACCCACACGATCGAGGTGGCGCCGCTTCCACCACTCGCCCCCGTCACGCCGAGCGATGACAGCGGGAGCACCCCGCCCTCGCAGGAGTCCCCGGCCGACACGCCCGCCCCACCGGGCGACGGAGGCACCCCCGCGGGGGGACCTGTCACCGGGCCCACCGACGACCCGGCCAAGCCCGTGGTGCTGTCGGTGTGGGGACGCACCGTCGTGGCGGCGACGTGGACCGCGAAGGGGCTGCGCATCACCTGGGAGCGCACCGATGGCACCCTCTCCATCACCGGCTTCGCCGTCCAGGTCCGCACCGCAGGGACGGGTTGGAAGACGCTCAAGAAGTCGGGTGCCCTCGCCCGGGTCTTCCTCTGGCGCAAGGGGAACCCTGCCCACCCATACGTGGTCCGGGTCGCCCCGCTCAACGGTGAGGCCTACGGCCCCTGGGTCAAGGTCAAGGCGCCTCGCGCCCAGACGACCTGACCGGGTCGACCCGCAGCATGACTGAGGCCGCCACCCCGCGGGGTGGCGGCCTCAGTCATCGATCTCCGTATCCGAGAACGTCAGGGCCACGGGGCGTCCGGGGTCAACCGGCGATGTGGATCTTCCGCGGAAGATCCACATCCGACCGCCCGGCCGCCGGGCAGCCGCGTCCCGCGTACGTCAGGGCTTGACGGACTTGGCGGGCTTCGCCCGTCTCGGCGACGTGGCCTCCTGGCGCAGCACGTCCTCGGCGTAGTCCGGGACGTAGGTCTGCAGGTCGCGCGGCGGCCGCTCGTACCCGTGGCTCGGCGGCCGGGGCGGCAGCTTCAGCGGCGGGCGGGCGACGGAGTAGTAGGGCACGGTCGTGAGCAGGTGGTGGATCATGTTGAGCCGTGCCCGGCGCTTGTCGTCGGCCTCGATGACGTACCACGGGGCCTCGGGGATGTCGGTGTGGACCAGCATCTCGTCCTTGGCCCGGGAGTAGTCCTCCCACCGGGTGATGGACTCCAGGTCCATCGGCGAGAGCTTCCACTGGCGCATCGGGTCCTGCAGCCGGGAGCGGAAGCGCGCCTCCTGCTCGGCGTCGCTGACGCTGAACCAGTACTTGCGCAGCAGCACGCCGTCCTCGACCAGCAGGCGCTCGAAGATGGGCGCCTGGTGCAGGAAGCGGCGGTACTCGTCGGGCGTGCAGAAGCCCATGACCTTCTCGACGCCGGCCCGGTTGTACCAGGACCGGTCGAACAGCCGGATCTCCCCGGCCGCCGGCAGCTGCTCGACGTAGCGCTGGAAGTACCACTGCGACTTCTGCCGGTCGGTGGGCGTGGGCAGGGCGACGATCTGCGCGACGCGGGGGTTGAGGTACTGCGTGACCCGCTTGATCGTCGAGCCCTTGCCGGCGGCGTCGCGGCCCTCGAACAGCACGACCAGCCGGACGCCCTCCTGCCGCACCCACTCCTGCATCTGCACGAGCTCGGCCTGCAGCCGGAACAGCTCCTTCTCGTACAGGGACTTGGGGATCCGGGGGGCCGTCATGCCCTTCTTCGGCTTGTCCAGCTGGATGACCCCGTCGACGACCTTGTGCTTGGCCACGACCACTCCTTCGTACGCGCGCCCGGCGCGACCGGCGCCGACGCGGCACAGTCAACCATCGCGGCGCGCGCTCCGGACTACTGTCGGGGCAACGCGACCATGACGGCGCCGGACCGGAAGGGACGGCCATGACGAACCCCCTCCAGACCCTCACACTCACCGTGGACGGTCCGGTCGCGCTGCTCACCCTGGCCCGGCCGGAGCGGCTCAACGCGATGAGCGCCCGGATGCTGGACGAGCTCATCGACGCCGCGTACGCGCTGGACCGGGACCACCGCGTCCGCGCCGTCGTGCTGCGCGGTGAGGGGCGGGCCTTCTGCGCCGGCGTCGACCTCGGTGACCTCGGCGCGGCGGCCGCGAGCCGGCCTCTGCGCGACCTCGCCGACCTCGGCCGCCGCGCCATCGACGCCGTCGCGGCGATGCGCCCCCCGACAGTGGCCGCCGTGCGCGGGCACTGCATCGGTGGCGGGCTGGTGCTGATGCTCGCCTGCGACCTGCGGGTAGCGGCCGACGACGCGGTCTTCAGCGTCCCCGAGGCCGCCCTCGCACTGCCGTTGGGGTGGGGCGGCATCCCGCGCCTGGTGCGCGAAGTGGGCCCTGCCGTGGCGCGCGACCTGGTGCTGACCTGCCGCGAGTTCGGGGCGGCCGAGGCGGCCCGGCTCGGAGTCCTCAACCGGGTCGTGCCCGCGGATCAGGTGGACGTCACCGCGCGCGGTCTCGCGGAGACGCTGGCCGGTCGCGCGGAGATCGTCGTGCGGACCACCCGGGAGCAGGTGCACGCCGCCGCCGAGGACCTGGCCAGCACGGCCGGGGCGGCTGCGGACGCCGACCTGCTCGTGGACGCGCTGGCCGACCCGGAGGCGACGCTGCTGCGCTCGGCCTACCTCGCCGACCGCGGCGTCGAGACCGGTCCCGGGGACGGGCGGTGACCGCCCCCGAGCGCGAGACCGCGGGCACCTCCCGGGACGTCCCCGGCGGGGTCCGCTCCGTCGCCACGGCCCTGGACCTGCTCGACTGCTTCGCCCAGGAGGAGGAGCTCGGGGTCAGCGACATCGCCCGACGGCTCGGGGTGTCCAAGAGCACCGCGCACCGCATCCTCACCACCCTCACCTCCCACGGGCTGACCGAGCAGGACGAGGAGACCGGCCGCTACCGCCTGGGCCTGCACCTGTTCGAGCTCGGGCACCTGGCGTCCAGCCGGATGCGACTGCGCGCGGTGTCCGTACCCCTGCTCGAGGAGCTGCGCGAGCGCACCGGCTGGACGGTGCACCTCTCGGTCCCGGTCGGCCCTGACGTGGTGTTCGTCGAGCGGCTGCCGACGCTGCGCGGCCTGCGCGCGATGCCGACACGACGCCGCCGGTGGGCGGTGCACGCGACCAGCTCCGGCAAGGCCATCGCGGCGTACAACCACGACGTGGCGGTGGCCCGGGTGGAGGCCGGGCTGCCGCGCTTCATGCCCGCGACCATCACCGACCCCGCCGCGTTCGAGCGGGAGCTGGAGGCGGTGCGCCGCCGCGGCTACGCGACCGCGTACGAGGAGTCGATGCCCTCACTCGGCTCCGTGGCGGCCCCGGTGCTGGACTCCGGCGGGATCGCGCGGGCCGCGATCTCGCTCGCCGGCTCGGTGGAGGAGTTCCGCGCCGCCGAGGAGCGCCACGCCCGGGTCGTGATGGCCGCGGCCCGCAAGCTGTCCACCCTCCTCGGCCGCTGATCGGAGATCCCCGCGAGATCGCAGTTGTGGCGCGGATCGAGGGCACCTTCCGCGCCACGTCTGCGATCTCGCAGCGATCTTGGGAGGGGGCCGCCCGGGGGGCCCGGGCGTGCGTTCCGCAGGTCGGAACGGGTTCCCCGGCCCGGCTAGGCCCTTCGTAGGCTCGCCGGGCACCGGCTGCCGGCGGGAGGACCACCCATGGACGTGTACGGCCACATCATCGACGGCCAGGAGGTCGAGTCCCTCGACGGCGCCCGGATGGACACCGTCGACCCCTACACCCGCGAGGTATGGGCCCAGGTCGCGCTCGGCAGCCAGAAGGACGCCGACGTCGCGGTCGCCGCCGCGCGGACCGCGTTCGACGAGGGCCCGTGGCCGCGGATGGGCTACGCCAAGCGCCAGCAGCTGCTGCACCGGCTCGCGGACCTGATGGAGGAGCACGCCGACGAGCTGGCGATGGCCGACACCCGCGACATGGGCAAGCCGATCACGCAGGCCCTGCACGACGTGGCCCGCAGCGTGTGGAACTTCCGCTTCTTCGCCGACCACGCCGTGCTGTCGATGGCCGACACCTACCCGATGGACTCCGGCCACCACGCCTACTCCCGCCTCGACCCCGCCGGCGTCGTCGTCGCCATCTCGCCGTGGAACTTCCCGCTGATGATGAGCACCTGGAAGGTCGCTCCCGCGCTGGCGTGGGGCAACACCGTGGTGCTCAAGCCGGCGGAGGACACCCCGGTGTCCGCGACGATCCTGGGACGCCTGGCGATCGAGGCCGGCATCCCCGCCGGCGTCCTCAACGTGGTGCACGGCTACGGCCCGGACTCCGTGGGCTCCGCGCTCACCAGCAACCCCGACGTCGACCGGATCACCTTCACCGGCGAGTCCGGCACCGGCAAGATCATCTCGGCCGCCGCGGCGCAGAACCTGATCCCGGTCAGCCTGGAGCTCGGCGGCAAGGGCGCCAACGTCGTGTTCGAGGACGCCGACATCGACAACGCCGTCCACTGGTCGATCGAGGCCATCTTCCGCAACGCCGGTCAGGTGTGCCTGGCGGGCAGCCGGCTGTACGTGCAGCGCGGGATCTACGACGAGTTCGTGGCCCGCTACAAGGCGGCCGCGGAGGCGCTGGTCGTCGGCGACCCGAAGGACCCCGCCACCCAGTTCTCCGCTGCGCTGGCAAGCGAGGAGCACTACGCGAAGGTGTCGTCGTTCCTCACCCCCGAGGCGCTGGCCGGCGGGCAGCTGGTGACCGGCGGCCTGCGCGAGGGCTGGAGCGTCGCGCCGACCATCATCACCGGCGCCCCCGCGGACGCCCGGGTCGTCAACGAGGAGATCTTCGGCCCGGTCGTCGTGGCCACCCCCTTCGACACCGAGGACGAGGTCGTCGCGCTGGCCAACGACACCCGGTACGGCCTGAACGCGATGCTGTTCACCGAGAACCTCTCCCGCGCGCACCGGGTCGCGGCGAAGCTGCGGGCGGGCACGGTCTGGGTCAACTGCTTCTTCATCCGTGACCTGCGGGCGCCGTTCGGCGGCGTCGGCGACTCCGGCGTGGGTCGCGAGGGCGGCAACTTCAGCCGGGAGTTCTTCACCGAGCCGAAGGCCGTCGTGATGCAGATCAGCCAGTAGGCCCGGGGGCCGCGGCGGCCGCTCGTCCGAACGTACGAGGCAACTCCGACCGGTCGGCGCGCATCAACTGCTCTGCGCGGGAAACATCAGGGGTGACAGGCGATCCCGCGCGGGGGACTCCCCGCCCGCCATTGGACCGAGGAGGTCCCCCGTGAAGCCGCTGGCCCGTGCCGGACTCGCCGGCACCCTCGTGCTCGTACCCGCCCTCGCCCTGCCGACGATGGCGAGCGCCGCTCCTGCTCCGTCCGTCGTCCCGGCCGCCTCGTACGACTGGTGCGGCAAGGACTACCAGGGCGGCAACTACATCTGCATCAGCGTCTCCCCCACCACGGCGAAGCAGTGGGCCCCGGTCACCATCGAGGGCTCGCTCAACAAGCTGGCCATGACGCAGAACAAGGACGCGCTGTCGCAGGGGCTGTGGCTGTGGCGACTCCAGGGCAACACCTGGAAGAAGCTCGACATCATGACCCCGGTCGCGTCCGACGGCAGCTTCCGGATGATCGCCAAGCTCGGCGTCCCCGGGGCGTACGAGTACCGCGTCGGCGTCGACCCGGCGTACCACTCCGGTGACGACCCGGTCAGCTCGGCCCCGTTCGGCCTGGTCACGACCGGTCCCGGGACCCCGTGGGGGACTGTGACTCCGAAGGTCTACACCAGCGTGCCGAAGACGATCGTGGTCAAGGACGGCAGCCCGGTGCAGTTCCGGCTGAAGTCCAACATCACCACCGGCTACACGTACCGGGTGGACACGGTGCGCGACAACGCGGACACCGTGGTGGTGGGCCCGTCGTACGTCCCGCCGAAGAACCCGATCCCCGGGCGGGGCGGGACCACCGTGGTCACGGCCTACCCGGGCCACTCCGGGGTGACCGTGCTGAAGTTCGAGTACGTCGGGCCCGGCGGCGACGTCGCGCAGACCAACAAGGTGAAGATCACCTGGATGAACGACTGACCGAGCGTCAGGCCGGCCGCGCGGCCGACGCTACCGCAGCCTCCTGCGGGCTCCAGCCGGGGTGGGCGAGCACGTACTTCCAGCGTGCTCCCCACCCCGGTGCGTGCCGTACGTCGCGCGCGATGGCGGCGAACTCGTGCCAGGCCACGTACACCGGGTTGTACGACGAGATGTTCTTGGTCAAGCCGTAGACGACCGGCTCCCGCTCCGGCTCGAACGTCCCGAACATCCGGTCGAACACGATGAGGATGCCGCCGTAGTTCTTGTCCAGGTACTGCGGGTTGGTGCCGTGGTGCACCCGGTGGTGCGACGGGGTGTTGAGCACCCACTCCAGCGGACCGAGACGGTCGATGCGCTCGGTGTGGATCCAGAACTGGTACAGCAGGTTCGCACCGTGGACCAGCGCCCACTGCCACGGAGCGAAGCCGAGCAGGAAGACCGGGACGTAGAACAGCAGCCCGGTCATCGGGGTCCACGACTGCCGGAGCGCAGTCGACAGGTTGTAGTACTGCGACGAGTGGTGCGTGACGTGCGCGGCCCAGAACAGCCGGCTCTCGTGGTGCACGCGGTGGAACCAGTAGTAGCAGAGGTCGTCCATGACGACGAGGAGCACCCACGCCAGGGCCACGGTCCAGCCGAACGAGCCGCCGGCGACCGCCCCGAGGTCCAGCGGTGACAGCGCCGAGATCCAGCTGTAGAACGCCAGGGCGACCAGGCCCCACACGGCGCCGATGACGAGGCTGCCGAGACCCATCGTGATGCTGGTGGCGGAGTCCTTCAGCGCGTAGCCGCGCTCGTCCTCGTCGGGGAAGAGCCGGAAGCTCACCGCCTCCAGCGTCATCAGCCCGATGAACATCGGAATGGCGATCACGGTGAGATCGGGCACCGCAGGAGGCTAGGAGATGGCTCCCGAGCGGGTCAACGAGGGGTGCTCGACGTGGCCTGCGGCTCCTCACCGGTGGAACGTTCGACCGGTCTTGCCGCGGGCAAGGGTGGACGAGGGTTCCACCAGTGGGCGTGGGGGCCGGCTCGGGCCCCCGCGGCGCCTCACTCCAGCGTGCTGAGCGACGCCGCGGCGGCCTCGGCCATCAGCCGCGCGCCCTCCTCGTTGGGGTGGATGCCGTCGGTGGTGAGCCCGGGACGCCACCCACCCTGCCCGTCGGACAGCACGGTCGTGGTGTCCAGCAGCAGCGCGCCGGACTCGGCGGCGAACACGCGGATCGTCGCGTTGACCAGGTCGACCCGGCCGCCGAGGTCGGAGTCGGACAGCGGCGGGATCGTCGACACCGCCATCCGTACGCCGGCGGAATCGGCCGCGGCCTTGATGGTGCGCAGGTTGGCCATCGTCTCCTCGGCCGGAAGCCCCGCCCCGATGTCGTTGGTGCCGCCCAGGACGACCAGCAGCTGCGGGTCGAGCGCGAGCGCCTCGTCCACGTGCTCCGCCATCCAGCCGGTGTTGCGGCCGTTCTCCGCGACGCCGCCGGCGTAGACCATCGGGTCGGTCTCCTCGTCCACCAGGCCGTAGAACCAGGACTGCGGGCTGAGGACGCCGTTGGCGAGATCGGAGTTGCCGACGGTGATGGAGTCGCCGAGGAACACCGCGCGGATCGGGGTCCGGATCGCGTCGTCGACCGCGGCCTCCGCCGCCACCTCGGGCGCGGCCTGGGCGCCGGCACCGGTGCCGTCGTCCGCGGCGGGACCGGCCGCAGCAGTGCCGCGGGCGACCGCCGCGGTGGACGCGCCGGCGCGCACGACCAGCCCGGCGATCGCCCCGATCGCGATGATGACCAGCATCACGGGGACCAGGACGCGCCAGAGGGTTCGCGTCGGCACCAGACCAGGGTCACACACGAAGGCCGTCCGGGTGAACCCGACCCGCGCCGGATCCGCGACCGGGGCAGGGTCCGATCCGGCCCGGACAGCACGACGGGGCCCGGAGACCTGTCGGTCTCCGGGCCCCGTCGTCCCGCGAGAGGTCAGACGGTGGCCGCCTCGGCAGGCTCCTCGCGCCGGACCCCCAGCGCGCCCATCAGGCTGCGCACGGCGACGCCGACGAGGATGAAGAGGACGCCGAGGCCGACGACCAGGGCGGACACCCCGAAGGCGACGACGGAGGTGAACAGGGATGCGCGGAGGAACGAGCCGTTCATCGCGACGGCGCGCAGCGGGTCCTCGCGGTCGAGCTCGGCGTACGTCTTGCCGCCGGTCGCCTCGATCGCGTGCTGCTCAATGATCATCGCCTCGCAGTACGCGGTGAACGGGCCGTTGACGTCCTGGCCGCCCAGGCAGGCGTCCTCCGACACGGTGATCCGCTCGTCGGCGAGAGTGTTGCCGACCATGGCGTAGGTGGTGGTGCCGGCGACCATCATGAGGGCGCCGACGACGATGAGCACGATGCTGATCCAGTTGGCCGCACCGGCCTTCTTCTCGTTCATTCCTCTGCTCCTCTCGCGGACGGGTCCGGGTCGCGGCCCGTCGTTGGAACAGGACGTTACGCCTGACGCATCAATGATTTCTGCTTCAACTAGCCCCGAATGCGGAAGTCAGGACCTCTGCGGACGGAGTGGTGACGGAGGGGCAACCGGGGCCGGGACATAGGTGAACGGTCAACGGGACCAACGACACGTTCCAACCCCCCTCGATGTGACCCGCACCACTGCGTCGGCCCTGACTCCCGAGTCAGGACAGGGCCAGCGTGGTCCGTGCGTCCCTGCGGTGGGGTGGATCGGGCGGCCCGGGCGCCCCGGGAACGATCCTCCGGTCAGCGCAGATCGGGCAGGGCGGCGATCCGGTCCAGCGCGTCGGGGTTCGCGAGGGCATCCCGGTTGCGGACCGGGCGACCGTTGACGGCCTCCGCAACGGCGATCTCCGCCAGCTTCCCGGTGAGCGTGCGCGGCAGGTCGTCGACCTGCAGCAGCACCGCGGGAACGTGCCGCGGCGAGCAGGTCTCCCGGATGACGGTCCGGATCCGCTGGCGCAGCGCGTCGTCGAGGAGTTCGCCCTCCGGCAGGACGACGAGCAGGACGATCCGGGTGTCGCCGTCCCACGCCTGCCCGAACGCCAGCGACTCGACCACCTCGGGGACGGCGTCCAGCGCCCGGTACAGCTCGCCGGTGCCGATCCGCACCCCGCCCGCGTTGAGGGTCGCGTCCGAGCGGCCGTGGATGACGAACCCGCCGTCGACCGTCCAGGACGCCAGGTCGCCGTGCGCCCACACGCCGGGATAGCGGGTGAAGTACGTGGCGCGGAACCGCTCCCCGTCGTCGTCGCCCCAGATACCGAGGGGCACGGTCGGGAAGCCGACGGTGCACACCAGCTCGCCCTGGCCGGGCGCGGGCACGGGCCGGCCGTCCTCGTCGTACACGTCGACCGCCATACCGAGGACCGGCCCCTGCATCTCGCCGGGCCGGTACGGCCGGGTCGGGTCGCTGGCGACGAAGCAGCCGACCAGGTCGGTGCCGCCGGAGATCGGGGCGGGCAGCACGCCCGGCCCCAACTCGTCGGACAGCCACCGAGCGGTCGCCTCCGACAGCGGCGAGCCGGTGACCATCACGGTCCGCAGGTCGTCCAGCGGGCCCGCCGCGGAGAGGGACACCTCGGCCGTGCGCATCGCGTCGAGGAAGCGGGCCGAGGTGCCGAGGTGCGTCACGGCCAGCCGCGACGCCAGCCGGAACAGCGACAGCAGGTCCGGATGGTTCGGCGCCCCGTCGTACAGGACCAGGGTGGCGCCGGCGGCCAGCGCGGACACCGCCCAGTTCCACATCATCCAGCCGGTCGTGGTGAAGAACAGCATCCGGTCACCCGGACCGAGGTCGCAGTGCAGGCGCTGCTCGACCAGGTGCTTCAGCAGCACGCCCCCGGCACGGTGCACCAGGCACTTCGGCGCCCCGGTGGTGCCGGAGGAGAAGAGCACGTACGCCGGGTGGTCGAAGGGCAGCGGCACCGGCTCCAGCGCGGCTCCGCGGTGCTGCGCGACCGCGTCGGCGAGCCCGTCGACGCGCAGGGCCCGGCCGGTCCCCGCCACCGCGCGGGCGGCGAACGCGGACACGTCGAGGACAGCGTCGTCGACGGCACTGGTGAGGTCGGTGGGTGCGGGCACCAGCAGGACCGCGCGCAGCGACGGCAGGCCGCGCACGATCTCGAGCAGGTGCTCGGTGCGGTCGTACCCCCGGCCGGCCCAGCGGTAGCCGGCGGTGCCGACGAGGACGGTGGGGTCGAGCTGCCCGAAGCGGTCCAGGACCGCAGGCACGCCGAACTCCGGGGCGGCGGACGCCACCACCGCGCCGAGCGACAGCGCGGCCAGGGTGACGGCCAGCGCGTCCACCCCGACGGGCAGCAAGAGGACCACGCGGTCGCCCTCGCCGACACCGCGGTCCCGCAGCGCGGCAGCGGTGGCCGCGACCAGGGCCCGCAACTCGGCGCGGGTGAGGACCGCCGTGACGTCGACGTCGTCGCCGGCCTCCGCGGCGGCGACGACGGCCGGTGTCAGCGGATCCAGGCCGGGGGGCTGGTGGAGCAGCGTGTCGACGACGTTGAGGCGGGCGTCGGGCCGGAACCGGGCCGTGCGGACGTCACCCGGCTCCTCGTCCCGCTCCCCCGGGTCGCCGATGACGCCAAGCTCGTCCCAGGCCAGCCGCCAGAAGGCACCGGGGCGCTCCACCGACCAGCGGTGCAGCGCGCCAGTGTCGGGCAGGTCCGCGCCGGCCGCCGCCTGCGCCGCCGTGCGGAATCGGTCCATCGCCGTCCGTGGGACCCGGTCCGGGTCCGGCCACCACACCGGTTCGGTCATGCGGCCATCCTTCCCTGCCCCGCGCCCTCCGAGCTCACCCCAGTGGGGCACACGATCCGCTAAGCGGATCGTGTGCCCCACTCCGGCGGCGTGTCGGGCCGGAACCTGACCATACGGACCGGGTCTGGGGACGGACGTGGCTGCTGTGACCGCGGGTGCGTCGCCGCGCCTCTCGGCGCCACCGGGACGCTGTGGCGACGTAGCCGCCGCGCGGTCAGCACCACCTCTGCCGATGCGGGCCTCCCCGGTCCCCTACCCCAGCCCCAGCGACCGACGCGCCTGGTCGAACGCGGCGGCCGGGTCCCGGACGTCCAGCAGGACGCAGCGCAGGCCCTCGCGGCGCCCGGCGTCCACGTACGCGGGGTTGTCGTCGACGAACACGATCCGGTCGGCGGGCAGGCCCATCCGCTCGATCGCGACCCGGTACGGCTGCGGATCCGGCTTGCGGATGCCGAGCTCGGAGGAGTCCACGAACACCGGGAACAGCGGGTACCACCACTGTCCCTCGGTGAACTCCCGGCCCTGGAAGTCGATCATCTCGTTGGTGAGGATCCCCAGGCGTATGCCGCTCGCCGCGGCCTCCCGGATCAGCGCCGCCGCCTCCGGTCGGACCGGGTCCACACCGGGGGTCTGGAACATCGCGCGCATCAGGTGCGGGTGCCCGTCCAGCGGGGCCCCCCGCTCGACCGCCCGCGCCGCGAACGACAGCCAGTAGTCCCGCTCGGTGATCTCCGCGGCCTGGTACCGCTCCCACAGCGGGTCGCCGCCGGGGTCGAGCGGGCCCCGACCCTGCACGGTGCCGGCCGGCAGACCGCGCAGTCGCTCGTAGTCGTCCGCGATCTCCCAGGCCGACTTGAACAGCACCACGCCGATGTCGAGCAGCAGTCCCTCGCACACGTCGTCCGTCACGGCGCCATCCTCTCCGCCGCGGACCCGGTCCGCCTCCCCCAGCCCGCACCGCGGGACGCCCGGCGCGGGCGAGCCGACGCTCCTCGCAGGCTGTGGCCCACGCCCAGGCGGCCCCATCGATCCCGTGCACACCTCCCACATCTGCTGGTGGAACCCACGACCCGCTGCCGGGCGCGAGGGGGTGGTCGTACGTTCCACCAGCAGGTGGGCGAGGCGTCGGGAGCCGCCGTGACCGCCTCAGTGCCGACGCGGGCCGCGGGCCAGCGTCCCGCGGGTCGGGGACCAAGGACCGGATGCCGGACGACCCCGTCGGGCCGTACGGTCGGCACGTCGCCCGCGCGGCCGGCGACCCGTCGGAAAGGAACCAGCACATGGCGACCCGGACCCGAGTCCCGATGAGCGCCCAGGACTCCCTGTGGCTGACGATGGACCGGCCCAACAACCTGATGATCGTCGACGGCGCGATGGTCCTCGGGGCCGTGCCCTCGCTGGACGACGTCAAGCAGGTCGTGCAGGAGCGGATCGTGGACCGGTTCCCGGTCTACCGCCGCCGGCCGGTGAAGGCGGGCAACGGCTGGGCGTGGGAGGACTACCCGGCCTTCGACCTCGACCAGCACGTGAGCTCCGTACAACTGCCGGAGCCGGCGGACATCGCTGCGCTGCAGCGGTTCATGTCGGTCGAGCGCGCCAAGCCGATGGCCAAGAACCGCCCGCTGTGGGTCATGTTCCTGATCGACAACCTGGTCCTGGACGACGGAACTCCCGGCGCCGCGGTCGTGTCGCGCTTCCACCACGCGATGGCCGACGGCGTACGCATGACGCAGGTCATGCTCAGCATGTGCGACACCGACTCCCGGCAGGTCGCGGCGAAGGTGTCCCGCAAGGCCCCGCCTGTGCCTCGCGACCCCGCGTCCGTGCTCGCCACCTCGCTGGAGACGATGAAGGCGACCACCACCGGCGTGCTCGGGCACGCGCTCTCGGGCGCCGCGACGGCGAGTGACCGCGTACGCGAGGCCGCGTCGGCCGCGGAGACCGCGGCCAGCCACCTGGCCGAGGAGGTCGCGCACGCCCTCGGCGACGCGATGGGCGACCCGCTGGGGTCTCTTGCGGCGCTGCAGGAGGCCCTGGCGGCCGTACCCGCCCAGGTCGCTGCGGCGGCGACGGAACTGGTGAAGGCAGGCACCCACGGCCTGGACGAGACGGTGGCGCTGGCCCGGCACGCGGACCGGTTCGTGGACGCGCTGGAGTACCTCGGCGTGCCGGAGAACCGGGCCCTCAACACGATGTCGTCGGCCACGAAACTGCTGGTCGCCGGCCAGACGGAGCGGACGTTCTGGAACGGCACCCCCGGCAAGAAGAAGGCCATCGCCTGGTCGCACCCGCTGCCGCTGGAGGACCTCAAGGCGGTCGGCCGCGCGCAGGGCTGCACCCTCAACGACGTGCTGCTCGCCGCGGTCGCGGGGGGCATGCGGCGGTACCTGTCGCAGCACCACGCGCAGCTGCACGAGGTGCTGTGGATGGTGCCGGTCAACCTCAAGCCGTTCGAGGACAACCTGCCCGAGGAGCTCGGCAACTACTTCGCGCTGGTCATCCTGCCGATGCCGCTGGGCTCCGAGGACCCGCGCGACCGGCTGCGCGAGATGCATCAGCGGATGGAGCGGATCAAGCACTCCGACGAAGCGGTGCTCACGTTCGGCCTGCAGCGCGGCATCTCGCAGTCGCCCGGACAGGTCGCCTTCTTCCTCACCAACTTCTTCGCGAACAAGGCGCTCGGCGTGCTCACCAACGTCCCCGGCCCGCGGACCGAGCTGGTGTTCGGCAACGTGCCGGTGCTGCAGGTCGTCGGGTTCGCTCCCTGCTCCGGGGACCAGCCGATGACCGCGACCATCTTCAGCTACAACGGGACAGTGACGGTCGGCTTCGCCACCGACGCCGGCCTGGTGCCGGACCCCGACGTGCTCGCCACGCACGTCGCGGAGGAGGCGCTGCAGATGTGCGCCACGCTCACCGCCGGCGGTACGGGCACGAAGAAGTCCCCGCCGAAGCCGGTGCCCGCACGCGGTGCGGCGAAGAAGCCCGCAGCGAAGGAGGCTGGCGCGAAGAAGGCCCCGACGCGGAAGGCCAGCGCCGCGAAGAGCGCGACGAAGAAGCCTGCGGCGGCGAAGAAGGTCGCCGCGAAGGAACCCGCCGCGACCACGGGCGCGACCAAGAAGCCCGCGGCGAAGAAGCCCGCCGCCCCGAAGGGCACGGCACAGAAGGCCACCTCACAGAAGGCCACCTCACGGAAGGCCGCCACGAAGGCGGCCGCCACGAAGAAGCCTGCCGCCACGAAGGCGGCCCCCAAGAAGGCGGCGTCCTAGCCCGGCCCGCTGCGGTACCCCCACCCCACCTGCGTTGAGTGCTCGCGCGTGGGGGTTTCGGGACGGTCCCGAAACCCCCACGCGCGAGCATTCGCGGAGACGCTAGTCGTCGCCGCGGGAACGTCGGCCCCGTTTCACCTCGGACCTGCGCTGCTTGGTCCGCAGCCGCCGCTCGACCGAGGACCGGGTCGGTCGGGTCGCGCGACGTGGTCGCGCCGGCGGTGCCGTCGCCTCCCGCAGCAGATCGGCCAGCCGGCGTAGGGCCGCCTCCCGGTTGCGCCACTGCGACCGGTGCTCCGACGCCACGACGACGACCTCGCCGTCGACGAGGCGGCCGCCGAGCCTGGCCAGGGCGCGGTCCCGCCAGGACGGTGGAAGAGCCGCCGAGCCGGCGAGGTCGTACCTCAGCTCCACGCGCGAGTCCGCGGTGTTCACCGACTGACCGCCGGGACCGGAGGAGCGGGAGAACCGCCAGCGCAGCTCGGCGGCGGGGATCGCCACCGAGCCGCGGATCGGCAGGTCACCGCCCGGATCGCTCACGTCCCCAGCATGCCCGGGCTCCTCGTGGCCGGAGGCTTGCACGGGGGTCGGCGCGGCGGGTCGTCGCTGCTGTCCTACGCCCCGGTGCCCGGGTCGGCCCGCGCACCACCTGCCCCATCCGCCACGACGACCGGTTCGTATGGCCAGCTTCCGGCCCGACACGCCGCCTCAGTTGGGCACACGATCCGCTTAGCGGATCGTGTGCCCAACTAGCGCCGAGGGAGCGGACGGGACCGACAGGGGTGGGAGGGACCGACCGGGGCGGGCGGGGCGTCAGAGGGTCGAGGTGACCGGGCCGCGGGTGATGGTGACCGGTCCGTTGCCGACCGCCGGGTCGAGGGCCACCGAGGCGGGGTCCCCGGGCCGCTGCGGGGTCAGCACGGTCGTCCACGTCATCCGACCGCCGGCGGTGGGGAACCGGTACGACCGCGCCAGCACCGTGCCCGGCGCCTTGTGCCCCCAGGACGTGGTGTGCCAGCCCTCCGACGACCCCGACCGGCCCCGGCGCGTCGACCACGACCCCGGCCCGGACCCGACCACCGTGACCCGCTGCCCGTCGCCGACCAGGGTGACCTGTGCCCCCGAGACCGCCACCCCCGTGCCCGGCGTCACCTGCCACCGCTGCGTCACGATGCGCGGCGGCGGGGGCTTGGGCTTCGGCGGCTTCGGACACTTCGGTGGCTTGGCGCCGGGCTTCGGCGGCTTCTTCGGCTTGCAGGGCTTGGGCTTCGGCGGCTTCGGGGTGATGTCCTTCGCGGTCAGCGAGTCGGTCACCACCAGCGCGTCGACGGCGCGGTCGTAGCGCACGCACCGCACCCAGACCACGGTCGACCAGGACGTGTCCCGCACGCACGCGATGTCCCGGCCGTCCTGGCCGCCGGCCCCGCGGTCGACCAGGCGCACGGACGACGAGGTACGCCGGACGGCGGCGACCGTCAGCGACGAGTGCGCCGAACGCGTCTTGAGGAAGGCGCGCAACCGGCTGGTGTTGTAGCGGTACGGACCCGGGTCGCCGATCCACTCCCGGCCGAGGGCGAAGAACGTCAGCCCGCCGCCGTCGTCGTGGGAGTGGGCCGTACGCGGGCGGGACGACGTGAAGCGCAGCGAGTAGAAGCTGTCCGCGGCCTCGGCCACCCGCTGGGGCAGCCGCCAGGTGGCGCGGCCGAACACGTAGCCGCCGCTGAACACGGAGTACAGCCGACCGGGGGCCGTGCCGATCGCGCCGGCGGTGCGCACCCAGTCCGCCTCCGGCAGGCCGACGCCGAAGGAGCTCGGCAGCGGCTGCGCGATGCCGTCACCCAGCGACTCCAGCCGGAAGTCCGGGCGCACCGCCTGCGCGATGAAGTCGTACAGCCGGTTGCGCAGCGTCGGGATCGGCGCCGGGGAGGTACCGCACTCGGCCGCGGCACGCTCGATCTCGCGCAGGAGCTGCTCGTCGTAGACGGCGTACGCCGGTGAGCCCTCCACGTCGGAGCCGTCGTCCTGCACGACCCCGCGCGCGACCGCGACCAGGTTGCGCCAGCCGGAGTTGCGCATCCACCCGTCGTTGCGCCAGCAGCCGACCGCGAACGCGCCGGTCTGCCGGATCAGGTCGGTGTTGTTGACGCCGTACCCGACCGACTGGCCCCCGTGGTAGGTGGACAGCATCGACCGGGCGTCACGGATCGCCGCCTTGCGCATCGCCTTGTCGCCCAACGTCTGCGCGGCGCACAGCAGGGTCTGGGTCCGTTTGCCGCCGAAGATGGACGCCTTGATCCAGTACGACCGGTCGGACGACTTCGCGTGGTCCTTGATCCAGAAGCGGATCAGCTGGGTGAACCGATCGATCATCGCCCGGTTCTGCGTGCGCACGCCGACGTAGAGCAGCGGCAGCGCCCAGTCCAGCGAGTGCACGTGCCGGTTGCCGGAGGTGTCGGCGGTGCGCTGCGGCTTCCAGTTCGGGTGCGTGGTGAGCGTGTACGTGCCGCCCTTGCCCAGGTCGACCCGGCCGGCCATCAGGTCACGGGCCCAGCGCTTCTCCTTCGCCCACGTCTTCGGCGGGTACAGCGCCAGGCACCAGGAGCCGATCTCGGTGGGCAGCGGGTCCGGCGGGCGCGGGGTCGGGACGGTCGGCGGAGACGGGGTCCCCGGATCGGTCGGCACGCCCGGGTCCGTGGGCGTGCCGGGGTCCGTGGGCGCCGTCGGATCCGCGGGCAGGCCGGGGTCGGTCGGCACGGTCGGGTCGGTCGGCACGGTCGGGTCGGTCGGGGTCCCCGGGTCGCTCGGCACCGGATCGGCGGCGACGTCCGCGGCGCCGGCACCGGGCGCGGCGGTCGCCGAAGGCGGGACCGCGAGCAGCAGCGAGGCGGCCAGGACGGCCCCCGTCGTCGAGGCGAGGGCGCGCGACCACCGACCGACGCCCTCCGCACGCATGCGCCCCATCCTCACCCGGGACGGGGCGGGACGTCACCCCCATACGCGGACAATTCACCCGCAATCCCCGCCCCGCACCTCCGCCGGTGGAACGTACGACCGGCCCTCGGCGCCCGGGAGGTGGCCGAAGGTTCCACCGGTGCGAGGGGGTCCACCAGCGGCGCGGGAGGGTCCGCCCCCGAAGGGGTCAGGGGGTGGCCACGCCCGGGGATTCGGCGGGCAGCCGGGCGATCCGGTCCCGCGCGGCCCGCTGCGACGGGGACTGCGGGCCCAGCGCCGCCGCCAGACCGGCCAGCATCGCCCGGACGGCGGGCCGGGCCAGCCGCGCCGGTACGGGCGGCAGTCCCAGCACCTCCCGGTGGTGCGGCCGCAGCGTCGACACCGCACCGGCCACCAGCACCGCGTACGGAGGCCGCGCCGCCAGCGGCAGCGGCGCATCCCGGATGAACCGCACCGTGTCCCGGGTCGCGTCGTCCCCGCGCAGCACCGGGTCGAACCCGGCCAGGGCCGCGTCCAGCTCGGCCACCGAACGGGGCGGGTCGACCACGCCGACCAGCTCGGCCGCCGTCGCCCACTCCCGCACGTACGCGTCCTCGCCGCCCGGGATCGGGCCGCCCCACACCCGGTGGGTGGCGAGGAAGGAGTCGGTGAACGCCACATGCACCCAGCGCAGCAGGTCCGGGTCGGAGGCGGCGTACGGGGCGCCCTCGAACGAGCCGCGGACCTTGCGGTGCAGGCCGCGCACCCGGGCGGACTCGCGCTCGGCCGCCGCCCGGTCGCCGAAGGTGGTGACCGTCAGCCAGCGCGTCGTCCCGGCCAGCCGGCCGAGCGGGTCCTGCTCGTAGCGGGAGTGCTCGCGGACCCCGGCCAGCGCGACCGGGTGCAGCGCCTGCATGAGCAGCGCCCGTACCCCGCCCACCAGCGTCGGCAGCGACCCGTGCACCGTCCAGGCCGCGGAGCCGGGCCCGAAGTAGCCCTCGTCGGCCCCGTCGGCGAGTGCGCGCACCCAGTCCGGCTGCCCGCTCGGGTCACCGGAGACGATCCGCCGGAACCCGGCGGACACCCGCTCCCGCGCGACGTCGAGCGGGCCGCGCGGCGAGGACGGGACTGTGGTGCTCACCGGACCAGGGTGCCCGCGGCAGCGCGGGCGCGCATCCGCAGCCGTCGGCCCCCCGCGAGAGCATGGGTCGCATGACCACGCCGGCAGCACCCGACTGCTCCTTCAAGGACCTGTGCCTCGACGCGCCCGACGCGGAGCCGCTGGCCCGGTTCTGGGCCGCCGCGCTCGGCCGGCCGGTCCGCGACTGCGGCGACGGCGGCTGGCAGGTCCAGCCCGTCGCGGGCCGGGGCCCGGCGGAGGGCATCTGGGTGGACCCGGTGCCCGAGCCGCGCACCGTCAAGACCCGGGTCCACCTCGACCTGCGCCTGGCCGCCCCGGACCCCGGCGCCCTGCTGGCCCTCGGCGCCACGGTGCTCCGCGAGCCCGGCGCCGACGGCACCGACGACCACTGGTGGGTGCTCGCCGACCCCGACGGCAACGCGTTCTGCGCCTTCCCGCCGCGGACCGGGTCCGCAGCCGGTCCTGATGACCCGTCGGGCACCCCGTTCGAGCTGGTGGTCGACGCCCGCGACGCCGAGGCGCAGGCCCGCTGGTGGGCCGAGCGCACCGGTGGGACCGCGCGCAGCGAGGGCGGCGTGCCCTGGTGGTGGGTCGAGGGCACGGCCGGGTTCCCGTACGACGCGTGGGTCTTCAACCCCGTCCCCGAACCCAAGTCGGTGAAGAACCGGATGCACTGGGACGTACGGCTGGCCGGCACCGACCCGGCCGCGCTCCTCGCCGCCGGAGCCACGCTGCTGCGCGAGCCGGACGACGAGATCGACTGGTGGGTGCTTGCCGATCCGGAGGGCAACGAGTTCTGCGCGTTCTCCCCAGCCGCGGACTGAGGCGGCAGACCCTTACACAACTCTCACCCGTCCGGAGCGACTCCCTCACCCGGCTGCCGCAGGATCGGGTGCATGAGCAGCAGCACCCTGGACCGGCCAGCCGCCGTGCCCCCGGTCCAGCCGCCCGCGCCTTCCGCGGGCGGCGCACCCCCGCCCCGCGCTCCCAGGTCGATTGCCCGCGGGACCCGGGGCCGCTCCCCCCAGACCTCCCCGCACCAGCCGGCCCGGGCCCCGCACCGGGCCACCCGCTGGGTCGCCGACGCCGCGGCCTGGCTGGCCGGCATCGGCCTCGGCGTCGTCCTCGGGATCTACGCGGCCACCCGCACGGCCACGCCCGACTCCTGGGCCACGGCACTGACCGAGACCGGTCGCCTGACCGGCCTGGTGGGCACGTACGGCGTGCTGCTCGTCCTGCTGCTGGCCGCCCGCATCCCGTGGCTGGAGCGTGAGGTCGGCCAGGACCGGCTGATCCGCTGGCACCGGCTGCTCGCCCCCTGGTCGCTGGCGCTGATCGCCGCCCACGTCGTGCTCATCACGGCCGGCTATGCGCTGACCGACCGCGTCGGGTTCGCGCCCGAGGCCTGGACGCTGGTCTCGTCGTACCCGTGGGTGCTGCCCGCACTCGCCGGCTTCGTCCTCATGCTCGTCGCCGGGTTCAGCTCCTACCGCCGGGTCCGGCGCCGGATGACGTACGAGACCTGGTGGGTCACCCACCTGTACACCTACCTCGCCGTCGCCCTGGCGTTCGCGCACCAGGTGGTGCTCGGGGCGCCGTTCGTGGAGCACCGGTGGGCGCAGGCGGTGTGGATCGCGATGTACGCCGTCACCCTCGGCTCGCTGGTCGCGTTCCGGTTCGCGCTGCCGCTGTGGCGCGGCGCGCGGCACGACCTGCGGGTCGCCGGGGTCGTGCGCGAGTCCGCGGACACGGTGAGCGTGTGGGTCACCGGCCGCGGCCTGGACCGCATGCGCGTCGCCGGCGGCCAGTTCTTCGCCTGGCGGTTCCTGACCCGGCAGTGGTGGTGGCAGGCGCACCCGTACTCCCTGTCGGCCTCCCCCGACGGCCGCCACCTGCGGATCACCGTGAAGGACCTCGGCGACCAGAGCCGCGAGCTGGCCCGGCTGCGCCCGGGGACCCGGGTGCTGGCCGAGGGTCCGTACGGCGCCTTCACCGCCGGGCACCGGCGCTCCGACCGGGTCGTGCTCGTCGGCGGCGGCGTCGGCATCACCCCGATCCGCGCCGTGCTGGAGGACCTGCCCTACGACGCGCCCGTGGACGTGCTGTACCGCGCCCCCCGCCCTGAGGCCGTGGTCCTGCACGCCGAGCTGGACGCGCTGGCCCGCGCGCGGCCGCGGACCCGGGTCCGCTACCTGGTCGGCAGCCGCCGGCAGTTCCCGCTGGACGCGCGCAGCCTGACCTGGCTGGTGCCCGACCTGGCCGCCGCCGACGTGTACGTGTGCGGGCCGGACGACCTGGTGACCGCGGTCCGGGAGGCCACGCGGGTCGCCGGGGTCCCGCCCGAGCGCGTGCACAGCGAGGACTTCGCGTTCCTCCCCGGCTGACCCCGCTCACCCACCGAGCCCCCGACCGAGACCCCGTCCGCGTTCCCGTCCCCGACCCGACGCCCGACCCGAACCCCGACCCTGGAGGCGATCCCCGTGAAGCGGGCCCTGCTCGTCAGTACCGGCACCGTCGCCGGACTCGTCACGGTGCTGGTCCTCAACCCCACCTCGCAGACCGTGCTGACCGCGACCGCGGCCAGCGCCGCCGACAGCAGTGCCTCCGACAGCAGCAGCACCGACAGCGGCAGCACCGACAGCGGTGCCGCCGACAGCGGGTCCGGCTCCGGCAGCACGACCCCGGACGGCGGCACGGGTTCCAGCGGCTCGGGCTCCGGCGGCTCCGGGGCGGGCGACTCCGGCACGGCGACCGGGACCTACGAGGGCGACACCATCCAGACCCGCTGGGGCCCGGTACAGGTGCAGGCGGTGGTCGAGGGCGGGTCGCTGACCGACGTCCAGGCGCTGCAGCTGCCCAGCGGCGACCACCGGTCGTACCAGATCAGCGTCCAGGTCGAGCCGATGCTGCGCGAACAGGCGCTCGCCGCCCAGTCGGCCGCGATCGACGGGGTGTCCGGCGCCACGTACACCTCCGACGGCTACGCGCGGTCCCTCGCGTCCGCCCTCGACCGGGCCGGGCTGTGACCGGGCTCGCCGGCGCGGCCGGACCGACGGTCACGGCGCTCCCGGCCGGGCCGCGGCACCTGCACGCCGAGCACGTCTGGGGCACGGTGGTGACCCTGGACCTGCGCGGGCCCGAGGTCGACGAGGCCGGCCGCGAGCGCATCGACGCCGCGGTGCGCGGGACCGTCGCCTGGCTGCACCACGTGGACCGGGTGTTCAGCCCGTTCCGCGAGGACAGCGAGGTGTGCCGGGTCCGCCGGGGCGAGCTCGACACCGCGCCCGGCGGCCTCGCCTCGGGCGACCTGCGGGAGGTGGTCGCGCGCTGCCGGGCGGCCGTGGCGGCCACGGCCGGCGCCTACGACCCGTGGGCGCTGCCTCAGGGCTTCGACCCCTCCGGCCTGGTCAAGGGCTGGGCCGCGCAGCGGGCCGCCGACCTGCTGGTCGGGTACGGGTTCCGGCACCTCAAGGTCGACGCGGGCGGGGACGTCGTGGTGCGCGGCGGGGCCTCGCCCTACCGGCCCTGGGTGCTGGGCATCCAGCACCCCCAGGACGCCGATGCCGTAGTCGCCACGGTGGCGCTCGACGACGGCTGCGTGGCGACCTCCGGGCGCTACCAGCGCGGCGACCACGTGGTGGACCCGCTGACCGGCCGGCCGGCCACCGCGGTGCAGACCGCGACGGTGGTCGGGCCGGATGCAGGACTGGCGGACGCGCTCGCGACCGGGCTGCTGGTGGCCGGCCGCGACGGCGCCCGCTGGGTCTCGCAGCGCCCCGGCTGGTCGGCGTTCGTCGCCGCCGGCGGCGAGGCCTGGAGCGTCGGCCCCGCCTTCGGCTGACCACCACCGCCGCGTGCGGCGGCCCGTCACGACCGGATCCGGCTGCCCGGCTCGAACACTCGCACCCCACCGCACGGTCCCGCATCACCCGTCACACCTGGTGGAACGTCTGACCACGCGCGCCTCGGCGCGACGTGGTCAGACGTTCCACCAGCCAGAGGCCCCGGGAGCGAAGCACTCACGAACCAGCCTGGTCCCGTCGCCCCCGGGCGCCGGGCGGCCGCGGGACTCAGCGGGTGTCGCGCAGGCCGGACAGCTCGGCCAGTGCCGCGGTCACCAGGACCCGCACCCCGTGGGCGAGGCAGTCCTCGTCGACATCGAAGTTCGCCGCGTGCAGGTCCAGCCGGTCCGCCCCGTTGTCGGGTCCGTGCACCCCGAGCCGCGCGTACGAACCGGGCGTGTCCTCCAGGTACCACGCGAACGAGTCCCCGCCCATCGACCGCGGCGTCTCCACGACCCGGTCCGGGCCGAGCAGCGCACGGCCGGCGTCGGCCAGCACCGCAGTCGCCCGTGGCTCGTTCACCACCGGCGGGACGCCGCGGACGTGCGACAGGGACCACCCGGCGCCGGTCGGCCCCACGACCGCCGCGACCGCCTTCTCCAGCAACTCCTCGGTGACGTCCCACACCTCGCGGTACGGCGTCCGGATCGACCCGCGCAGCACCGCCGAGGCCGGGATCACGTTCGCGGCGTCGCCGGAGTGGACCGCACCGAAGACCAGGCTCACCTCGCCGTACGGCTCCGCCAGCTCGGTCAGCGCCGCGGGCAGCCCGCGGATGACCTCGGCGGCGACGCTGACCAGGTCCACCGTCAGTTGCGGCCGGGCGGTGTGCCCTCCCGGCCCGTGCAGCCGCAGCTCGAAGGAGTCGGAGGCCGCGGTCATCGCCCCGACCCGCACGCCCAGGTGGCCCACGTCCAGCTTGGGGTCGCAGTGCACCGCGTAGACGGCGTCGACGCCGTCGAACCAGCCGGTCCCCAGCACCTCGACCGCCCCGCCGGGCACCGTCTCCTCCGAGGGCTCGAAGACCAGCCGGACCCGGCCGGTCAGCCCCAGCCCGTCGCGCATCCCCAGCAGGACCAGCCCCGCGCCGAGCACCACCGCCGTGTGGACGTCGTGCCCGCACGCGTGGGCGACGCCGGGCACCCGGGACCGGTACGGCACCGCCTTCTCGTCCTCCATGGCGAGCGCGTCGATGTCGGCGCGCAGCACCACGGTCCGCACCGGACCGGCGGCAGCGCCGTCAGCACCCTCCGCGCCGTCCCCCGGGCCCAGGTCGAGGTCGCACACCAGGCCGGTGCCGGACGGCAGCACCCGCGGGTCCAGGCCCTCGACCCGCAGCCGCTCCGCGATCTCCTCGGTGGTCCAGTACTCCTGGCCGGACAGCTCGGGGTGGGCGTGCAGGGTGCGCCGGAACGAGCGCAGCTCGCCGAGGTGCTCGCGGACCAGCCGGTCGAGGTCGTCCCCGTGGGACCGCAGCAGCGTGTCCACACCGGACCCCACGACGGGGTCCGGTGCGGGGATGGAGCCGTCGATCACGCGGTCACCCTCCGGGTCGGTCGGTCAGCAGCTCGCGGCGGAGCAGGTCCACGACGTCCTCGAGGGATCCCCCGGCATCGACGACGCTGCGCTGCCGAACATATCCCGGGCCGCGCTCCAGGATCAGCCCGATGTCGGCCAGATCCTCCGCGCAGCCGAGCCGCTCGGCCACCGGCGCGAGCTCGGCGACCAGTCCGGCCGCCAGCTCGGCCAGCGGCTGGGACCGCCCGTCGGCGTCGAGGATGACCTCCGCGTCGGTGCCATACCGCACGGCGCGCCACTTGTTCTCCCGCAGCACCCACTCGGGCAGCCGCGGCGGCCGGTCGCCCGCGTCGACCCGTTCCGCGAGCTCGGTCACCAGGCACTGCCCCAGCGCGGCCAGCGCCATCGCCTCCCGCAGCGTCGGCACCGCGTCGCACATCCGCAGCTCGACGGTGCCGAAGTCGGGGTGCGGTCGTACGTCCCACCAGATCTCGCGGACTGACTGCACCGTGCCGGTCCGGATCATCGCCGCCAGCAGCGCCTCGAACTCGGCCCAGTCCGTCAGCGGAGGCGGCAGCCCGGTGCGCGGCATGGCGCCGAACACGACCGCCCGGGCCGAGGCGATGCCGGTGTCCTGACCGTGCCAGTACGGGCTGGACGCGGACAGCGCGAGCAGGACCGGCAGGTACGTGGTCAGCGCGCCGGTCACCCCGATCGCGGTCTCCGCGGAGCGGACGCCCACGTGCACGTGCAGCCCGTGGGTCGCCAGCCGGCGCACCGGCCACTGGATCTGCTCGACGATCTCGGCGTAGCGCTCGCCCGGGGAGTACGCCAGCTGGTGCCACGGGGTGAACGGGTGCAGCCCGGTGCTCACCACCCCGATGCCGCGCGGCTCGAGCACGTCGAGCAGCTCGCTCACCTCCACCGCGAGGTCGTGCCGGGCGTCGGCCACCGACCCGCAGACCCCGGTGACGATCTCGACGGTGGACTCGTACAGCTCGTGCTTGATCCGCGGATGCGTCCCCGCGGCCGGGCCCTGCCCCAGCTCGGCGATCACCTCGCTGGCAGCGCACACCAGGCCGCGGCCGTCGGGGTCGACGAGGGCGAGCTCCATCTCGACGCCGAGGGTGCTGCGCTCGGACCCGCGGAACTCCACCCGCTCACCCCTCTCGCCGGTGGCAGCGTACGGCGGCGGTCTACGGTGCGTCTCGTGACCGACACCCGACCGGGTGGCCGCAGCGGCCCGCAGGTGCCCCGGGTGGCGCGCGCCGTCGGGCCGCCCGGGTCCGCCGCGGTCGCCGCCGGTTCCCAGGCCACCGCGGACGCCGCCGCCGAGGTGCTGCGGGCCGGCGGCAACGCCGTGGACGCGGTCATCGCCGCCGGCCTCGCGGCCACGGTCGCCGAGCCGGGGCTGACCAGCCTCGCGGGCGGCGGGTTCCTGCTGTCCCGATCCCCCGCCGGCGACCTGACGCTGGTCGACTTCTTCGTCCAGACCCCCGGCCTGGACCGCGACCCCGCGCTGCCGGTGTCCGACTTCGTCCCGGTGACGGTGAAGTTCGCCGGCGAGGACCAGGTCTTCCACGCCGGCGGCGGCGCGGTCGCGGTGCCGGGCGTGCTCGCCGGCTACCTCACGGCGCACCGCGCTCTGGGCCGGCTGCCGCTGGCCCAGGTCGTCGCCCCGGCCCGTCGGCTGGCCGAGCGCGGCGCGGTGATCGAGCCGGCCCAGGCCGAGGTCCTGTTCCTCATCGGCGGGGTGCTGCGCGTGACCCCGCCCAGCCGGGCGCTGTACGAGCGCGACGGCAGGTCGCTGGCCGCGGGTGACCGCTTCGCCGACCCCGACCTGGCCGACTTCCTCCGGCTGATCGCCGACGAGGAGGTGACCGGGCTGACCTCGCCCGCGTTCGCCGACCCGCTGATGGCGGCCATGGCGGAGTACGGCGGCATGGTGACCCGCGCCGACCTCGCCGCCTACACGGTGCACCGGCGCGAGCCGCTCATCACCGAGCACGCCGGCGCCTTCGTCGTCACGAACCCGATGCCCTCGTTCGGCGGGCCCATCGTCATCGACGCGCTGGCGGCGCTGCGGTCCCGCGGGCGGGTGGCCGGCTGGGGCGACGTGGCGGCGGCGCTGGTAGCGGCGACCGAGCAGCGGCGGCTCGCGGACTCCGAGTCCGCGGGCGTCGCCACCCAGGTGTCGCGCGGCACCACGCACGTGAGCGTGGTGGACGCCGACGGCGGCACCGCGGCGATGACGACGTCGAACGGCAGCTGCTCGGGCGTGGTGGTCCCGGGCACCGGCATCCAGTTGAACAACATGCTCGGCGAGGACGACCTGAACCCCGGCGGCCAGCACTCGCTGGCGCCCGGCCTGCGGATGGGCTCGATGATGGCGCCCACCGTCGTCGTACGCCCCGACGGCAGCGTGGTCGCGCTGGGCAGCGGGGGCAGCAAGCGGATCCGGTCGGCGCTGCTCGCCGTCACGGTGCGGCTGCTGGACCGCGGGGAGTCGCTGGCGGACGCGGTGGCCGCGCCGCGGGTGCACCCGTCCGACGGGTCGATCCAGGTCGAGCCGGGTCACACCCCCGAGGCGCTGGCCTCGCTCGGGGCCGTGGCACCGGTGCACGAGTGGCAGGCGCCGAACCTGTACTTCGGCGGCGTGCACGCGGTCGCCCGGTCAGCGGACGGCGCCGTGGAGGCGGTGGCCGACCCCCGCCGCGGCGGCGCCGTCGCCCTGGTCCGCCCCGCCTAGGACACCGACACGGTCGCTACCGGGGAGGGGGGAGGGCCCGGTAACGACCGTGTCGGTTCTCGAGAGGGGAAGTGGTCAGCCCTGCTGGCTGCCGAGGACCACGTCCAGGGTCTGGGTGCTGCCACCGCGCTCGACGGTCAGCGAGACCGTGTCGCCGGGGGCCTTGGCGCGGATGGCCACGATCAGCTCGGTGCCGTCGGCCACCTTGGTGCCGTCGACCGCGGTGATGACGTCCCCGGCCTGCAGGCCGGCCTTGGCGGCACCGCTGTCCGGGGTGACCTCGGCGACCTTGCCGCCGGGGCCGGTGTACTGCATGTCGAGCTGCACGCCGATGACGGGCGTGGCCGACGACCCGGAGGAGATGATCTCCTCCGCGATCCGCTTGGCCTGGTCGATGGGGATGGCGAAGCCGAGCCCGATCGAGCCGGCCTGGCCGGTCGTGCCGGCGCCGAGGGTCGCGATGGCCGAGTTGACGCCGATGACCTCGCCCTTGCCGTTGACCAGCGGGCCGCCGGAGTTGCCGGGGTTGATGGCCGCGTCGGTCTGGATGGCGTTGATGAAGGCCGTCTCACCCTCGCCGCCGGCGGTCACCGGGCGGTTCAGCGCGCTGACGATGCCGGAGGTCACGGTGCCCTGCAGGCCGAGCGGGGACCCGATCGCGATGGTGGTGTCGCCGACGTTCAGCGAGGCGCTGGACCCCAGCGCGACGGCGGGCAGGTCGGTGCGGTCCACCTTGACGACGGCGAGGTCGTAGCCGGGGTTGGCACCGACCAGGGTGCCCTTGGCGGTCGAGCCGTCGGAGAACAGCACCTCGATGGTGCCGCCCTGGCCGGCCGGGCCCGCGACGTGGTTGTTGGTGAGGATGTAGCCGTCGCTGCGGATCACGAAGCCGGACCCGGTGCCCTCGCCGGTGGCGCCGGACACGTTGAGCTGGACCACCGAGGGCTGCACCGCGGCGGCGACCGCGGCGATCGAGCCGTCGGCCGGGATCGACGGCGAGGCGCCGCCGATGGTCGACGCGGCGGCGGTGGTCCCGGTGTCGTTGCGGTCGGCCAGCGTGTAGCCGACGGCCCCGCCGACCCCGCCGGCGAGCAGCGCGGCCACGGCGGCGGCCGAGACCACGGCGACCGCGGTGCGGCCGCGGCGGGGGCCGCCGGTCGAGGGGGCCGTGGGAGCGGGCACGTACGGCGGCGGGGGCCCGACCACCGGGTCGCCCACGGGCGGCGGCGCGGACGTCGCGCCGTGCGGGGCGTAGGAGCCGTAGCCGCCGTAGCCGGCATCCGCGCCGTACGGGGGCGGCGGGGTGGTGCCGGTCCGGTACGGCGCGGTGGCGTAGGTCTCGGTGCCGTACGCGGGGGCGCCGTACGGGTCGGAGCCGTACGCGTCGCGCGCGCCGGGGGCGGTGTCGGTCGGGGTGCTCACGGGGGTCCTCCTGGACGTTCGGTGCGGCGGTCCTGCACTGCCGTCGACGTCCACTGTGCGGCACCGGTTTCGCCTCGGACACCGGGCGAGCCGGTCCTGACGTTCCTCGTACAGAGGCCTGTCGATCCGCTCACGCAGGGGCGCCGTGTGCGGCCTCGCGCGGCCCTCAGCCGTGGTGCTCCTCGGTGCGCCCTAGGAAGGACAGGAAGTCCGCCGGCGGCAGCGCGGCGGACCACAGGAACCCCTGGGCCAGGTCCACCCCGCGGGCCCTGAGCTCGGCTAGGTGCGCCGGGGTCTCCACGCCCTCCGCGACCGTGCGCAGCCGCAGGGCGCGGGCCAGCGCGACGACCGACTCGACGATCGCGGTGTCGTCGGGGTCGTGGCCCAGGCCGAAGACGAAGGCCCGGTCGATCTTGAGCAGGTCCACCGGGAACTGCTTGATCCGCGCCAGCGAGGAGTACCCGGTGCCGAAGTCGTCGATGGCCACCTGCACGCCGAGGTCGGCGACGCGACGCAGGATCGACCGGGCCGCCTCCGTCTCCAGCAGGGCGGACTCGGTGATCTCCAGGCACAGCCGGTCCCCGGGCAGGCCCGACTCATCCAGGGCGTCGGCGACCGACCCGAGGAACGACGTGTCCAGCAGCTGGGGCGTGGCGACGTTGACGGCCACGGTCAGCGGGCCGTCCAGGTCCGAGCGCGGCCACTCCGCCGCGGCGCGGGTCGCGCGGCTGAGCACCTGCGAACCCAGTTGGGTGATCAGGCCGGTCCGCTCCGCCAGCGGGATGAACGTGTCCGGCGGGATCTGGTGCCCGAGGTCGTCGGTCCAGCGGGCCAGCGCCTCCGCCCCGACGACCGTGCCCGTCCGCACGTCGAACACCGGCTGGAACCAGGCCTGGATCTCATTGCGGTTCAACGCCTCCCGCAGCTCCGCCTGCAGCTCCAACCGGCGCCGGGACCGTTCGCGCAGGCCCCGGTCGTACACCCGCAGCGAACCCCGGCCGAGGTCGCGGCTGGCCTGGCACGCGGTGGACGCCTCGGTGATGAGGTCCTCCGCGCCCGCGCCGGCTCGGGCCAGTGCCACCCCGACCCGCAGGTCGAGGTGGAGCGACTGCCGTCCGACGCGGTACGGACCCGACGCGATGCCCTGCAGCTCGGTCGCCAGCGCGGTCAGCCGGGACCGGCTGACGCCCGGCACCACGACCAGGAACTGGTCGCCGGAGAAGCGGGCCATGTGTGCACCCGCGGGCAGCACCCGCGCGGCCCGCTCCGCCAGGCCGATCAGGATGGCGTCGCCGGTGTCGTGGCCGTACGTCTCGTTCACGACGCGGAAGTCGTCGACGTCGAGGAACAGCAGTCCGCCGGACGCCTCATCGGTCGGCTCCAGGGTCGCCTGCCGGAGCAGCTCGGTCAGGTCGTGGTCGATGCCACGCCGGTTGAGCAGCCCGGTGAGCGGGTCGTGCAGGGACTCGAACATCAGCCGGGCCTGGTTGTCGACGTGGTCGAGGGCGACCCCCGCGACCAGCGCGAGCCTGCTGAGAGCGTCGAGGTCGGGGGCCGGCGCGAACCCCTCCGGCAGCCGCCAGCCCAGCAGCGCGGCCACCGAACCGCGCCCGCCGATGACCGGGACCACGCACAGGTGGCCGGCGCCGACCGCGTCGACCTGGGGGGCGGACCGCATCGCGGCGTGCGCCCAGGTCCCCGCCGGCGGGGCTGCCTCGGGCTCCGGCCCCTCTCCGGTCCAGTCGTGCCCGGGCGCGGGGTACCACGCCCGCACGGTGCGGTCGTCGGCCAGCTCCGCGACCCCCACCTGCCCGAGGGGGACGAGGCCACCGGCGAGGTACGCCAGTTCGCTCAGGATCCGCGCCGGTCGGCCGCGCGAGAGGGCCACGTCGAGCAGCCGGGCCTCGTCGCGGAGCAGCTCGCGAGCGACGGCCTGGTCGTGGTGGTCGAGGATGACGCCCTCCAGCAGCGCGACCCCGTCGGAGTCGTAGCCGACCACGCGGCCTCGCTCCTGCACCCACCGGACCGAGCCGTCGCGGCGGACGATGCGGTACTCGATGTCGTACGTGTCCCCGATGTCGCGCAGCCGGGCGGTGGACTCGGCGACGTGCCCGGCATCGGCCGGCAGGATCAGGTCGACGAACGTGACCCGACCCGAGACCAGGTCCGCCGGGGCCCGGCCGAACAGGTCCTGGAACCCGTCGCTGACGAACAGCGCCGTGTAGGCCTCGTCGTTGCGGCAGCGGAACGCCACGCCCGGGAGGTTGTCCATCAGGGCGGCCAGCGTCTGCGCCTGGGCCCGCGCCTCGACCAGCAGCACGCCGTGGCTCTCCCGCAACCGAGCCAGCGCCTGGTCGCGCTGGCGCACGGTCACGGCCACCAGGTAGCCGGCCACAGCATCAGGATCGCCAGCGCGGCCAGCCGCCACAGGTCGCCGTCGCGGTAGCCCCCCGTGTGGGTGTCGAGTCCCCCGAGCCCCAGGGACAGGGGGACGGCCAGTGCGATCATCACGGCGTACACCGCGGCGACCACGCCGTGCGCGTACCAGCGGGCGGCCAGCCAGACGACCGGGACCAGCAACAGGTAGCCCGTGGGCACCCCGGTGAGGAAGAGGACCGCGGCCACACCGGCCACCAGCGACAGCGCGAGCAGCACGAGGGCCCACAGCTGCTCGGCTCGGGTCGACTGCCGCGGGGGCGTCGGGTCGGAGGACCACCACACCAGGAACGGGACGGGGATGAGGATCCCGCCGAGCGCCGACATCACCATCCACAGGCCGGCCCGGCCCTCGCCGAAGCCCACCCCCTCGACGCTGAGGACGGCGGCCGCGAGGAGCCCCGAGAGGAGGGGTACGACCAGGCAGGTGACCGCGACGAGGGCCAGCAGCGAGGCCAGCGAGGCCACCCGTCCCCCCGGCAGCCGGCTCCGGAGCAGGCCGACCGCGGCCAGCAGGGCCGCTCCCGTCCCGATGGCGACGGCCAGGGCCCCGAGCGGTCCCACCGCGACCCAGGCGCCGATCCCCGCCACCACGAGGACGACGAACCCCCACCGCAGCCGGGTGGCCAGCGCGACCAGGACCGCGACCGATCCCATCGGCCAGACCGGGAAGCGCTCCGCCCCGACCAGCACGCCCACTGCCACGACGGCTCCGACGGCGAGAGCGGTCAGGACCCAGGTGGCCGGTTCGCGCCAGTGCCGGAGGAAGGCGCCGAACGGGGTCCCACGCGCACCGCGGGGACCCGCGTCCGCGGTCGCCGCCGTCCGGTCCGGCATGCCGTCTCCCGTCGCCGCCCTGGCTGGGCCGCCCCGTCCCTGCATGGTGGCACCGGGGTGGGTGTGGTCGCAGCGTGACGCGGCATCGCGGCACGAGGCGGCATCTTCGTAGCGAGCAGGATCTCGGTGCGGGCCGGGATCTCGGTGCGGGGCGGGATCGCGCCGGGTCGTGGCGTCGAGCACCCGCCCGCGTGACCGCGATCGGACTGCACCGGCCGCGGCGGTCCGGCATGCTGGCGGTGATGGCGGACGAGCACAGCGACCCCGGAGGGCCTCCGGCGGACGGGCGCGGACAGGACGGGACGGGCGCCGACGGCCTGGGCCCGGCCGAGCGCGCGCTGGCCGCGGCCCGGGGCGCCCTGGACGCCGCCCGGGCCCGGGAGTCGGCGTACGGCATCGCCGCCGCCGAGGTCCGGATGGCGCAGGCCCTGGCAGTCCTCGGCCGCACCGACGAGGCATTGCAGCGGCTCGACGACGCCGGGCGCTACGTCGACCTGCTCCGCGCGGACGGCCGGCACGACACGGTCAGCTGGCTCAAGCGCGCCAGCCCGGCGCTGCCGCCTCCGGGCCAGGACGACGGCGACCTGGGGCTGCTGGAGGCGTACGCCGGGGTGGTGCGCGCGCAGACGCTGGCGGCGGCGGGCCGGTGGGGGGAGGCGTCGGCCGCGGTGGAGGCAGCCACCCCGCTGGTGCGCGGCTGGGGGCGCCGCGACCTGCGCCGGGCGCTGGACGCAGTCCGTACCGCCCTCGCCCAGGCGCACGGGGACCACGTGTCCGCGTTGGCCGGCCTGGACCGGCGGATCCGGGAGACCGAGCGGGCCGACCCCGCGGGCTCGCTGCGGGCCCGGTACGAGCGGGCCGCGGTGCTCCTCGACGACGGGCAGGCGGGCGAGGCGGCGCGCGCGGCGCTGCTGGTGGTACGGGACGCCGACCCGGAGCGGGATGCGGCGCTGGTCGCGGCGAGCCGCCAGCTGCTCGGTGCTGCCCTGGCCGCGGACGGGCGTACCGACGAGGCGCTGACCGCGCTGCGGGCCGCATTCGACGACTTCTCCCGGCTGGGCGACACGGCGGCGGTCCTCGGCGCCGCGCCGGGGCTGGCCGACGGCCTGGTGTCCGCGGGGCGCCCGGCGGAGGCGGTGGACGTCCTGGCCGCCGCGCTGGCGACCGCGGAGGCCGGTGGGTCCGGGCCGGGCGGGTCCGGGGCGGGCCCCGCCGCGGCGCTGCGCTCCTCGCTGGGGGTCGCGTACGACGAGGCCGGCCGGGTGGACGAGGCGGTCACGACGCTGGAGGCCGCGGTGGCGGGCGCGGAGGCCGCCGGCGACCCGGTCGCGGCCGCGGACGCCCGGCACGGGCTGGCGGTCGTGCTGGCGACCCGGCGGGGCGACGACCCCGAGCAGGCGGTGGAGGCGCTGTCGCTGCTGGACGCGGCGCGGGACGCCTACCGCGAGCACGGGCACCCCGACCGCGCGGTGGGCTGCGACCACGAGGCGGCGGCGCTGCTGGGCCGGCTGGGCTCGTACCCCGCCGCGCGGTCCCGGTACGCGGCGGCCGCCGCCGGCTACGAGGGCCTGCCGGAGGCGCTGCGGGACACCGGGTCCTGGCCGGACGAGGTGGCGGACGTGGCCGCGAACCTGGCCCTGCTGGACACCCTGGCGGCGGACCCGTCGGGTACGGAGGTGCCCGACGGCGCCTTCCGGTCCGGCGGCCACCGCATGCGCCACTGACCTCCCACCCGACGACCCTCTGGGGGAACGTACGACCGCCCGCGCCGTGCGCGGGGCTGGTCGAAGGTTCCACCAGGAGGGGGGTCAGCGGGGGCGGGCGAGGGCGCGGCGGCGCTTGTCCTCGTACATGGCCCGGTCGGCCTCGGCGAGGACGGTCTCGCGGTCCCGGCCGCGGTCCATGGTGGCTCCGATGCTGGCGCCCAGCGGGATCCGCACCGGCTCGCCCTCCCGTCTGGGTACCTCGAGGTCGCCGCTGAGCACCGCCCGCAGCCGCTCGACCAGCCCGTGCACCTCGCCGCCGTCGCTGACCTCCGCCACGACCACGAACTCGTCCCCGCCCAACCGGGCGACCAGGTCCTCCGCGCGCACCGCGTCCGTCAACCGTGTCGCGGCCAGCTGAAGGACGCGGTCACCGACGTCGTGCCCGTACCGGTCGTTGACCTCCTTGAACCCGTCGAGGTCCACGTAGACGACGACCGTCTCCCGGTCCTCCCGTGGGCGGGCGCCCTGCTCGTCCAGCACGCGCGCCAGCAGGTCGCGGTTGCCCAGCCCGGTCAGCGGGTCGTGCGTAGCACGCTGCTCCAGCGACGCCTCGCGTGCGCGGCGGTCGGTCACGTCGACCAGCTGGACGACCACCACGGGATCCACGTCCTCGGTGGCCGCGGGCGTGACACCGACGTCCACCCACAGCGTGGAACCGCTGGGGAGCAGCAGGCCGACGTCGAACCGTTCGTACGCGGTCTGCCCCGATGCCACCGCCTCGAGACGCTGCAGCAGGCCGGGCCGGTCCGGCTCGCCCACCAAGGTGGTGAGCTCCAGCCCCACGAGCAGGTCCGGCTGCCGCCCGACCAGGGCGGCCAGGGTCGGGTTGGCCTGGCGGACCCGGCCGTCGGGGGTGACCAGGGCCATCGCGGACGGGGCGTGCAGGAACGACGCGGCGACCAGCGCCCGTTCCCGGGCCAGCCGCCGCTCGGCGCGGGCCTCCAGCAGGGACAGCACCGCCGCGTAGGCCGCCACGACCAGGACGACCGCCAGCTTGCTGTCGGTCATGGCCTGCTCGTGGGTGGCCCCGCGTGCCTCGGTGAACTTCTCGATCGTCACCTGGACCAGCGGGAGGACCAGGATCAGGGGCGCGAGCCGGACCAGGATCCGCCGGCCGATCGGGTCGGTGAGCAGCGTCATCGGCGCCCGGTCCGGGCGCGCCGCGGCCGTGGCGCCGGCCACCAGCGCGAGGCCGAGGGCGGCCGGGTACGACATCCCGGTGCCCTCCTCGAGGACGAAGGCGTGCGTGGCCCCGTACAGGGGCGCCAGCAGGACCCCCACGATGAGGAACCAGGCGGGGACCTGGACCAGGGGGAAGGCGATGCCGGTGCGGCGGCCGCCCAGGGTGAGCAGCACGCCGCCGAGTGCCAGGGACAGCACCGCGGCGGCCGTCTGGGCGCTGGGGCGACCGGGGGTGTCCTCGACCACCTGGCGAAGGGCGTCGGCGTAGCTGAGCGTCCCGCGGTAGTGCAGCAGGGCCGTCATCCACGTGACGATCAGGACCACCGCGATGCCGGCGGCCGCCGCGCTGAGCGTCCGGCCGGCCCGCCGGGTGAGTCGCGGGGCGAAGGTCTGCAGGAGCACGCCGCCCGCGAGGACCGCGACCAGGACCGGACCGAGAGCGGTGACCGGGGCCCCGCCCGGCCAGGCGACGCCGGAGCGGTCGCGGCCGAGGAGGCCGCCGAGGCTGACCAGCAGCGCGACCGCCATCGCGCCGCCCGCCAGCAGCCGGGCAGCCGTCAGCGAGGTGCGCACGATCGTGCCGTCGCGGTCGTCGGGCATCCGTGACCTCTGCCGGGCGGGATCGCGGCCACGGCGCCGTGATCGGCCCGTACGTTCATGGTGGCACCGAGGGGGCGCGGGTTGCCTGGGCTACCGAACGGGATGCCGGGCGGCGGGGCGCCGTAGGCCCGGGACAATGGCGCCCGTGTCCTCGTCATCCGATGCCGGCTTGAGCGTGCGGACGAGCACCGAGCCGGCCGATGCCGTCGCGGTGCTGCGGGCCGGCGGGCTCGTGGCGCTGCCGACGGAGACGGTGTACGGGCTGGCCGCCGACGCCACGGACCCGCACGCGGTGGCCCGGGTGTACGCGGTCAAGGGCCGGCCCGCGGACCACCCGTTGATCGTGCACTTGGCCTCTGCCTCGGGGCTTTCCGCGTGGGCGGTGGACGTGCCGGGCTATGCCCGGACGCTGGCTGCCGCCTGCTGGCCGGGACCGCTCACGCTGGTGCTGCGGCGCTCCGCGCGGGCCGGTGACCACGTCACCGGGGGGCAGGACACGGTGGCGTTGCGCGTGCCGGCGCACCCGCTGGCGCTGTCGGTGCTCCGTGGGCTGGACGTGGGGGACCCGGACGGTGCGCCGCACGGCCTGGCCGCGCCGAGCGCCAACCGCTTCGGCCGGGTCAGCCCGACGAGTGCCGCGCACGTGCTGGCGGAGCTCGGGCCGTCGCTGGGGCCGTCGGACCTGGTGCTGGACGGCGGGCCGAGCGCGGTCGGGGTGGAGTCGACGATCGTCGACTGCACCGGACCGCGGCCGCGGATCCTGCGCCCGGGCGGGGTGTCCGCGGCCGAGGTGGAGCGGGTCACCGGGCTCCCGGTGGAGCCGGCCGGCTGGATCCCGGCGGAGCCGACCGGGTCCGGGTCCCCGTCCGCGCCGGAGGTCCGGGCACCGGGGACGCTGGCCTCCCACTACGCCCCGAAGGCCCGGGTGGTCCTGGCTGAGGGACTCGAGGGCGCGCACCTCGGGGGTCGGGCCGAGCAGACGTCGCCGGGACCCGCCTCGCCGGACGGCCTGCGGGCGCCGGCGGAGCCCGAGGTGACGGTTCCCCCGGGGGTCGCGGGTGGCGTACCGGACACCGGGCTGCTGGCGCTGGCGGAGGTGCCGACGCCCCCGGGCGTGGTCCGGCTGTCCGCGCCGGAGGACGTGGCGGCGTACGCCCGGGTCCTGTACGCCGCGCTCCGGGAGGCCGACGCCCTCGGCCTGACGACCGTGATCGCGGTCCCGCCCGAGGCCGCGGATGACCGGCCCCGTGGTCCCGCGGATGACCGGCCCCGTGGTCCCGCGGACGCTGGCACCCCGGGTCCCGCGGGCGCCGGGCCCACGGATCCTGCGGACGCCGGCCTGGTGGCCGCGATCCGCGACCGCCTGACCCGCGCCGCGCACCCCACTGCGTAATCCGGACCCCGGCCCCCCAAGATCCCCGCGAAACACCAGAAGGCGCCCGCCGGGACCCGCGAAACCCGGCCCTTTCTGGTGTTTCGCGGTGATCTACCAGCGGGCGCCGGCCACCCGCAGGGCCGCGGTCACCTTCGCCACGGCCCGGTCGGGGTGACGCAGGTCGTCCGCGTGGATCTCGACCACGTACCACCCGTGCTCGCGCAGCAGCGCGCGACGCGTCGCGTCGGCCCGGCGCCGCCGCGGGTCGTCGTGGTGCGCCCCGTCATACTCGATGACGATCCGCAGCTCGGGGTAGACGAGGTCGCCCCGGGCCAGGAAACCGCCGAACTCGTCGCGGATGACGTAGTTCGGCACCGGAGCCGGCAGCGCCGCCAGCACGATCAGGACCCGCAGTCGCGACTCCTGCGGGGACTCGGCCCGCTCGTCGAGCAGCGGCAAGGCACGCCGTACCTGTCGGATCCCGCGGGAGCCGAAGGCCTCGTACGCCCGCCGAGCGAGGTTGTTCCGAGTGGTGAGGCCCTCCCGCAGGACCCAGTCCCCCACCGCGACCAGATCCGGCAGGGTCAGGAACCGACCGAGGTCGACGAAGGTCCGCGCAGGGTCCGTGACGGGACGGCCATCGACCTCCGCCCGGTCCCACGCCGGCAGCCGCACCGAATGGATCCGCACGCCGCGGCGGCGCGGATGGTCCGGGGCGTCGGCGGGCACGGCGACGTGGGGCACCCGGCCACCCGAGTCCGCGTATGCCGGCACCGGCATTCCGCACAGCCGCCCCGCCGTCGGGGCGTAGAAGACCGCGCACGGCGGCAGAACCAGGAGCAATGCGTCGCACCGCGCCTCGACGCCGTCGGGGGCGTCCGCCGCGGCCCGGACCGCACGGGTGGGGCTGCGGTACGCGGCCGACCGGAACCTCCCCGTCCGCGGCTCACCCCCGTGGTGCGACGCGATCCGGAACGGCCCCCTCGACTCCCCCGCGGTGCGCATGCGCACGAGGGTCGAGCCAACGGCACTCGGACCGCGGCGCCCGCGGCTCCCCTGTGGACGGACCGCACCGAAGCACCCGGACTGGGGACGCTGCCGCGGAGACGGCTGCCCCGAGCGCCGGAGATCCCCGCGAAACACCAGAAGGGGCCCGCTGGGACCCGCGGAACCCGGCCCTTTCTGGTGTCTCGCGGGGATCTTCGTCAGTCGTAGCCGAGGTCGTGCAGGCGGTCGTCGTCGATGCCGAAGTGGTGCGCGATCTCGTGCACCACGGTCACGTGCACCTCGTCGAGCACGTCGTCGTACGTGTCGCAGATGCGCAGGATCGGCTTGCGGTACAGCGTGATCCGGTCCGGCATCGCCCCGGCGTACCAGGTCCCCCGCTCGGTCAGCGGCACCCCCTCGTACAGCCCGAGCAGGTGCGGATCGTGCGGCGGCGCCTCCTCCTCCACCACGATCACCACGTTGTCCACCAGCGCCGCGAGCTCGGCCGGGATCTCCTCCAGGGCCTCGGCAACGAGGTCCTCGAACTGCGGCGGCGGCACGTCCAGCACGGGTCGATCCTGCCGCGACCGGCAGTACCGTGCCCACCGTGACCCCCGGCCCGACGTCCCCCCCGACCGAACCTCCGGCCACCCCGGCGCCCGCCCCGCGGCCGACCACCCCGTGCCGCGTCCCGGCCGGCCGGCTCGCGCTGCGCCCCTGGGACCCGGACCGCCCGGGGGACCGGGCCGCCGTCCTCGCCATCGCCCGCGATCCCGACGGGCGCGCCTGGAACCCCATCGCCGGCATGCCGGAGGAGCCCGGGGACGGCGACGCCCGGGCCTGGTGCGCGCGGCAGGCCGACTGGGCGAGCGCGTCCGGCGTGTCCTGGGCCGTGACCCCGCACGACGACGACACCACGGCACTCGGCTACGTCTCGGTCCACCTGTGGGACGAGGACCAGCGGGTGGCCCAGGTCGGCTACTGGGTCGTCCCCACCGCTCGTCACCGCGGCGTCGCCACGCAGGCACTCGCCGCCGCCGCCGGGTGGGCGTACGGCGAGCACGGCCTGCACCGGCTGGAGCTGTTCCACGCGGTCGAGAACGACGCGTCCTGCAGCACCGCCGAACGGGCCGGCTTCACCCGGGAGGGGCTCCTACGCAGCAGCCACCGGTTCGGCGACGGGGCGTACCACGACGAGCACCTGCACGCCCGCCTGGCCAGCGACCCCGTCACCGCTTTGGAGATTGCAGAAGGGCTCCCCTATGCTGTGCGGGCCCTCGACGGCTAGTCGACGGACGGCCGTGCGTTGTGCTGGTCCCCATCGTCTAGCGGCCTAGGACTCCGCCCTTTCAAGGCGGCAGCGCGGGTTCGAATCCCGTTGGGGGCACGCCTCACCACGAGGCCCCGTAGCGCAGTTGGTTAGCGCGCCGCCCTGTCACGGCGGAGGTCGCGGGTTCGAGTCCCGTCGGGGTCGCCACCCTTGGTCCGTCGGCGTGCGCGCCGGGCGGCCGCCTACGCCACCGTCTCCCGCTCCCGCTCCTCCACCGGCACCGGGTTCTTCGCCAGACCGTAGAAGAACAGCCCGATCGGCCGGTACATCACGTGCGCGAACTTGGTGAACGGCAGGAAGAGCAGCAGCTCCATCGCGATCGCCACATGCACCACGAACACCGCGTAGCCCCAGGCCGGGGTCGGCGGGGCGTAGAGCGCGACCTCGATCACGAACCCGGTGACACCGGTCAGCCACAACAGGACCAGGAACATCCAGTCCGTCGAGGTCGACACCCGGTACGACGAGCTGTCGGCCCGGACCCGGTTGACCATGAAGACGGTCACCCCGTAGACCAACGCGATCCCGGCCACCGTGCCCAGCAGACGCGTCGGGTACCACAGCGGGACCTCCGCGCCGGTCTCCTTGATCCCCAGGACGTCCAACCCGTAGTCGAGCGTGGTCGCGGCCAGCAGGCCGAGGAAGCCCCACAGGGTGACGAAGTGCACGATCCAGCGGCGGCGCCACAGCGGCTCGACCGGGTCGTCGTCCTTGCAGTCCTCCCGGTAGCGCCTCTGCCCCAACGACTCCCGTCCGACTGAGAACCACAGCGCGCGCACGGCGGCGGCCCGCCCAGCCGCGGTTCCGACGAGCGTCCGGAAGCGCACGCCGTCCTTGCGGGCCATGTCCCGAGCCAGCGACACCGCTCCCACGAGGCTGGCCAGCGCCACGACGGCCATGACACCGATGCCGAGCCAGTGGATGACGTGGTACGGGACGAACTCGAACAGCGCCAGCGACTCGGTGCTGGCCGGGCCGCGGGTGGACAGCAGGAACAGGGAGAAGAAGGCGACCCCGAGGGCCGCGACCAGCCACCCCAGCACGGGCCGCGTGGACATCACCCGGGCCAGCCCGGTCCGGTCGTAGTGCGCGATCGCGTAGCGGCGGGAGGTGGCCATGAACTCGGCCGGGTCCGCGTCGGTGGGGCACTTGCTGGTGCACTGCCCGCACTGGTAGCAGGTCCACAGCTCCTTGCTCGCCACCAGGTCCGCCTCCAGGCCGACCTGGGCGAGGCGGATGAAGCGCCGCGGGAACGTGGCGTCGTTGTCCGCCAGCGGGCAGGTGGCCGTGCAGTTGCCGCAGCTGAAGCAGGCGTTGACCTGCATGGCGCCGAAGCGCTGGAGGTCGGTGATCAGGTCGGGGTTGACCAGGGTGGTCACGGCACGACCTCCTTGCGCGCGTCGGAGTAGGCGAAGTAGCCGTCGTCGTCGGCCTCCGGGCCCTCCACCAGCCAGCCGTACCGGCGCATCCCCATCACCCAGTACAGCGTCTCGTGCGCGGGGTGCCCGATGCGCTCGGCGATCTGGACGATCGTCAGGGGGCCGTCGGCGACCGCGGCCAGGATCGGCCGGTGCATCAGCGGCTCCTCACGGATGACCTCGTACGTGTCACGCAGCTGCTGGCTCATCCGACCGGCTCCTTCACCAGATCCACCAGACCGTCGATGGCGGCGAGCATCTGCTCATCGGTGTACCCGAGCAGGTCCAGCGCGTTGTCGCCGCACACCGGTACGCAACCGCCGCAGCCCTTGCAGGCCGCCGCGTCGACGGACGCCACGGGAGCGCCGTCGCAGTGGACCAGGGAGATCGCGGCGTACGGGCAGACCTCGAGGCAGTCACCGCAGCCGGTGCAGGCGTCCGGGTGCACGGTGGCCACCAGCGGCTCCAGCTCGGCGTACCCCTTCTTCAGCAGCGCCGCGCTCTGCGTCACCGCGGACAGGCCGGACGCCACGCTCTCGGCGGCGCTGCCCGGTGCCTGGCAGCAGCCGGCGATCAGGACCCCGTCGACGACGGTCTCCACCGGGCGCAGCTTGGGGTGGATCTCGTTGAAGAACCCGTCACTGCCCAGCGGCAGCTTGAGCAGGTCCACCAGGGCCTCGTTGCGGCGGGGCACCATGCCGGTGACGAGTACGACCAGGTCGACCGGGAGCGTGATCTCGCGACCGTCGGTCAGGACGTCGATGAGGGTGACCCCGAGCCGCCCGTCGGGCAGTTCCTCGACCGTCGGGGGACCGTCGTCGGGGTACTTCAGGTAGACCGAGCCCGCCTCGCGGGACTTGGTGTAGAGCAGCTCGTTCTTGCCGTACGCCCGCACATCCCGGTGCAGGTGGAACTGGCGGACGGAGGCGTCGACGGCGCCCACCTGGAGCGAGGCGTGGATGGCCGCGGTGCAGCAGAACTTCGAGCAGTACTCGTTGCCGGGCGCCTCCTGCCTGCTCCCGACGCAGTAGACGTAGGCCACGGAGTGCACGTCGCGCCCGCGGTGGCGCAACGTCCCCTCGGACTCCTCCACCAGCCGCTTGAACTCCGGCAGCGTCAGGACCCCGTCGATCCCGAAGCCGAACTCCCCGGGCTCGGGCGCGTACGTGTCGAACCCGGTGGCCACGACGACGGAGCCGACGGTGACCTCGGTGACCCGGTCGCCGTCCGGGCCGTGCGTGGTGAGCTGCACCGCGTAGTTGCCGAAGCTGCCGGACTTGCCGGTCAGCTCGGTACGGGTGTGCACGGTGATCCGGGGCCGGGCGTGTACCTGCTCGACCAGCTCGGCGATCTCGTCACGGCCGGCGCGGTCCCGCGGGAAGGTCGGGCCGAAGGTGGCCATCCACCCGCCGAGGTTCTCCTCGCGCTCCACCAGGTCGACGTCGATGCCGACATCGGCCAGACCGACGGCGGCGCGCAGGCCGGTGATCCCGGCACCGACGACCAGGGTGCGGGGCACCGTCTCGACGACCAGCGGCTCGAGCGGGTCGGACAGCCGGGTCTTGGCGACGCCCGCGCGCACCAGCCCGATCACCTTCTCCGTGGCCCCGGCGCGGTCGTGCTGGTGGGCCCAGGAGCCCTGCTCCCGGATGTTGACCTGGGTGTAGTTGTACGGGTTGATGTCGGCCCGCTTGGACACGTTGCGGAACGTCACCTGATGCAGCTTGGGCGAGCAGGACGCGACAACCAGGCCGTCCAGGTCGTCCCGGTGGATGTCGTCGATCATGTCGTGCTGGGTGCCGTCGGCACACGCGAACATCGGCGCCTCGGACACCACGACACCGGGCTCGTCCTTGAGCGCGTCGCGCACGGCGTCGACGTCGACGAAGTCGGAGATGTTGCCCCCGCAGTGGCAGATGTAGACGCCGATGCGCTGGGGGTGCTCCTCGGCTCCTTCGGTCGCAGCGGGTGTGCAGGTCTCGTCACTCATGCCGGGACCTCCGTCCTGGCGTGCTCCAGGTGGGCGGCCACCTGGGCGACGGCGGCGCCGGAGTGCAGGATGGTGTCGACGATGTCCTTGGCCCCCGCAGCCGTCCCGGCGACGAAGACTCCGGGGATGTCGGTCTGGCCGGGGTGCAGCTCCTCGCTGGGCTCGGCGACGTAGAAGAACTCGTCCAGCCCGAGCGGGGTGTCGCCGAACAGCCGCTCCACCTCACGGTTGGGCTGGATTCCGACGGCGAGTACGACCAGGTCGTACTCGGCCTCGACGATCTCGCCGCCGTTCTCGATGTCCTCGTAGCGCAGGACCAGGTCGCCGTCGTCCTTCTCCCGGATCTCCGCGACGCGGCCCTTGATGTACGTGGCGCCCATGTCCTTGGCCTGCTCGTAGAACTCGTCGTAGCGCCGGCCGGCCGCCCGCATGTCCATGTAGTGCATGGACACGTCCGCCAGTGGGAGGGCCCCCATGATCAGCTGGTTCTGCTTGATGGAGTACATGCAGCAGAACTTCGAGCACAGCGGGTTGCCCACCGTCTGGTCTCGGGATCCGGTGCAGGACACGTACGCGATGCGGTCCGGCACCTTGCCGTCGCCGGGTCGCAGCACGGTGTTGTACGGGCGGGTCGGGGCCAGCAGGCGGTCCATCTGCATGCCGGTGATGACGTTGGGGAAGCGGCCGTAGCCGTACTCCGGCTTCAGGTCGGCGGCGAACAGCTTGTGCCCGGTCGACAGCACGACGGCGCCGACGGTGACCTGGTGGAACGTGTCGCGCATGTCCATGCGGATGGCGTCCGCCGGGCAGGCCTTCACGCACTCCTGGCACTCCGAGCAGACGCCGCAGTCCAGGCACGAGCCGGCGCCGGCGAGCGCCTGCTCCTCCGTCAGCGGCTGCTCGATCTCGTCGAACCCGGCCGGTTCGGGGAGCAGGACCACCTCGCCCGTGACGGGGTTCCGGTGCCCGAACCGCTTCTGCCGGGCCAGGACGGTCGCCTTGTCCACCGTGGGCAGCAGCCCGTCGAGGGCCGTGAAGCCGTCCAGCGGGCGGCCGTCGAGCCACGCGTCGACCGTGTGCGCCACGCGGCGCCCGGCCCCGATCGCCCGGGTGATGTCGGTGGCCCCGGCCGCCACGTCGCCCGCAGCGAAGAGATAGGGGATGTCGGTCTGCAGGGTGGTGGTGTCCACCTTCACCTGGCTGCCCCGTACGACCCCGGCCAGGGCCGCGAACGGCGCCGAGTCCGGGACCATTCCGATGGCCGAGATGACCGCGTCGCAGGGGACCAGGTACTCACTGCCGGGGACCGGCTCGGGGCGACGCCGTCCGGAGGCGTCCGGCTCGCCGAGACGCATGCGCTGCAGCCGGATCCCGGTCACGGTGCCGTTCTCGTCCGCGACCACGGTGACGGGCGAGACGAGCAGGTCGAAGACCACGCCCTCCTTCTCCGCGTCGTCGGCCTCGACGTGGTGCGCCGGCATCTCCGAGCGGCCGCGGCGGTAGGCCACCCGCGTCTCCGCGGCGCCGAGCCGACGTGCCGCGCGAGCCGCGTCCATGGCCACGTTGCCGCCCCCGATGACGACGACCCGCTTGCCGGCCAGGTCGGGCGCCCGGTCGTTCGCCACGTCGTTGAGGAAGTCCAGGCCCGTCAGTACGCCGGTCGCGTCCTCGCCGGGGATGTCCATGAGGGTGGCGAGCTGGGTGCCGGTGGCCAGGACCACGGCGTCGTACCCCGCGTCCTTGAGGGCCGCCAGGTCCTGGACCGGCGTGTCACAGGAGATCTCCACGCCGATCGCGGTGACGTTGGCGATGTCCGCCTCGACCACCTCGGGGGGCAGCCGGTAGGACGGGATGGCGTGCCGCAGGAAGCCGCCGGGCTCCGCGCGTGCCTCGAGGATGCGGACCCGGTATCCGCGGCGGGCCAGCTGCCACGCCGCGGTGAGACCGGCGGGGCCGGAGCCCACGACGGCGACGCTGCGCCCGTTCGGCGCGGCCGGCTCCACCCCGGTGCCCTGGAAGCGGGAGTAGTGCCAGTCGGCGACGAACCGCTTGAGCAGCCGGATGGGGACGGCGCCCTCGAGGCTGGCGCGGGTGCACTCGGTCTCGCACGGTGCGTAGCAGGCCCGGCCGAGGGTGCCGACCAGCGGCGTCGCGTCGAGGACGAGCTGGAAGGCCTCCTCGTACTTGCCGCTGCGAATGAGGGACACGTAGCCGTGCGCCTTGATGCCCGCGGGGCAGGAGGCGATGCAGGGGGAGGTGCCCTCGCGCTGCAGCACCGCCTTCTTCGGGACCGCCTGGGGGAAGGCGATGTAGGCCGCGCGCCGGGCGGCCAGGTCGGCGTTGAACTGGTCCGGGACGGCGACGGTGCAGGCGGTCTGGCAGGCGTCGCACCCGGTGCAGGCGGACCAGTCCACGAACCGCGACTTCTCCCGCACCGTCGCGGTGAAGGTGCCGCCGTCGCCCCGCTCGATCCCCTCCACCTGGCTGTACGCCATCGTGGTGATGTTCGGGTGGTTGATGGTGGTCGACATCTTCGGACCCGAGATGCAACTGGCGCAGTCCAGGGTCGGGAAGACCTTGCTGAGCAGGATCATCCGGCCGCCGACACTCGGCTCCTTCTCCACCAGCAGGACGCGGTATCCCATGTCCGCCAGCTTGATCGACGACTCCATGCCGCCGATGCCGCTGCCGATGACGAGGACGTCGTGGTCCATCGTGTGCTCCCGTGGTCTCGCTGGCTGCCCGGGATCCCTCTGGGGGGTAGGTCGGACGGGTCAGACGAATCAGATGAAGAGGTTGACGTTGGACTCGTCGGCCTCGTCGAGGTAGGTGGCGACGCCGGCGTACTCGAGGTCGTCGACGAGCTCCTCCTTGCTGATGCCCATGACGTCCATCGACATCGTGCAGGCGATCAGCCGCACGCCGAGCTCGCGGGCGCTGTCGATCAGCTCGGGCAGCGGCATGACGTTCTCCTGCCGCATGACCTTCTTCATCATCCGCTGCCCCATGCCGCCGAAGTTGAACTTCGACAGCCCCAGGCGCTCGGGGCCGCGCGGCATCAGGGCCCCGAAGCCCTTCTGCAGCGCGCTCTTCGATGCGGTGACGCCAGCGGGCGCGCGCTCCGGTCGGCGCAGCGCGCTGAGTCCCCAGAAGGTGAAGAACATGGTGACGTCGTCGCCCATCGCCACCGCCCCGTTGGCGATGATGAAGGCGGCCATCACCTTGTCGTAGTCACCGCTGAAGACGATGATCGTCTTCTTGGCCATGGTTCCCTCTTCGGTGGTCAGCCGCTCAGGCGGCCGGGGTGACGGGGCTCAGCTGCTGGAGAGCCTCGGAGAACTCACGCATGTAGGCCACGAAGGGCTCGGCGCACACCGAGCAGACCGCGGCCATCTTGAGCCGCCGGGGGTCCAGGCCGCGCTCCCTCATCAGGTCCTGCGCCTGCGTGACGAGCGCGGCGGTGCGCTCGGCGCAGTCGCCCCGGTAGGAGCACTCCTCGCCGTCGGAGGCGATGAAGACGCCGTCGAACCCGCGCTCGAAGGCGTGCACGAGCCAGGAGGGCTTGATCCCGCTGCTGCAGGGGACGGCCAGGGTCTGGACGGTGGACGGGTAGTCCAGGTGACGGCTACCCGCCAGGTCGATCCCCGGGTCGGAGATGGTGATCGTGGAGAAGACCAGGATCCGGGGCTGCGTCCCGACCGGATCCCGGACAGGATCGGACACGGGTCACTTCGACTTGCGGAGGTACAGGTGCAGGTAGCCGGCGTCGTCGTACGAGCCGAGGTACTCGTGCCCCATCTTCTTCGACCAGGCCGGAATGTCCTTCAGGGTCCCGCTGTCGGTGGCGAGGACCTCCATCACCCCGCCGACGGGCACGGCGCCGATCGCCTTCTTCGCCGCGAGGATCGGACCGGGGCACGAGGTGCCGCGGGCGTCCACGACGGTGGTCTCGACGAGGCCCTTGAGTTCTTCGACGGTGGCGGTCATGGCGATCGTTCTCCCTGGCTGAATAGGTCCTCGGGGCTACCGGGCGGGGACCGAGATGGGTGGGCCTGCAGCCAGGCGGCCGGCGTCGGACGGCGCCGTGGAGGCGCCCCGGGGGTCACGCCGGACCCGCTGTCGAGCCATCACCCACCTCGTCCCCGGCGATCCCCGCACTGGGGTTGCGGGGATCGCCCTGTTGAGACTGAGTCTCGATAATGAATGCTATACCGGGTTGGGTACGAAGTGCGGGGAACGCCCTGTGTTCCACGTCACGTCCACGACGACCAGGGCGGAGCGAGCCATGGTGATCGGCGTTCGATCCACCCGACCGAGGCGACTCGTCGCCGAGGCGTTGGAGTCCTTCGACGACTTCCGCTCCGCCCAGGAGATCCACGACGCGCTGGCCGCTCGGGGCGAGTCGGTCGGTCGCGCCACCGTCTACCGCACGCTTCGCGCGATGGCCCTGACGCCGAACGTCGACGTGATGGTGCGACCGGACGGCGAGACCGTGTACCGGCACTGCACTCCGAACCATCACCACCACTTGGTGTGTCGTGGATGCGGCGTGACCATCGAGATCGTCGGCCCCGTCGTGGAGCAGTGGTCCAACCAGACCGCAGCCGAGCACGGTTTCGACGAGGTCTCGCACACCCTGGAGGTGTTCGGTCGCTGCGCCGCCTGCCGGCAGCGCGACCAGCTGCGCGGGGCGGGCCGTCGGCGCAGGAGCGCGACGGGCGACAGCGCCTGATCTCGAGAGTCACCGGCTCGCTCCCGACGATCCAGGCCCGTTGGTCGGTCAGGGATCGACACCCAGCCCGGTAGGGGATACGGTTCGTTCTGTTGAGAAGCCTTCTCAATAAGAACCGAGGTCGCCATGACTGACATCACCGCGTGCGTGCCGGTGAACCCGGACGGCACCATCCACGAACGCCTCGGCCAGGCCCACACCGTGGCCACCTGCCGGCTGCACGACGGGCAACTGACCGACTGGTCCGAGCACGTCGTGAACTGGGACTACGCCTACGGGGTGGACGGCTACGGGGTGCACCACCCGCGCGTCATCCGCTTCATGAAGGACCACGAGGTCGACGTCGTGGTCGCTCACGACGTGTGCGACACCGTGGCGGACTCGCTGCGCACCATCGGGATGCGCGTCGTCGACGACGCCTCCGGGGACGCCCGAGCCGCGGTCGCCGCGCTGTCCTGACCGGACCTCCCCACGCCGGTGCGGGGACGGATCCCGCCCCGGCGTGGGGTATCGTGTGCCCCCGCAACGGCACCGGCGGCGGCATCTGGAGCAGTCGGCGCCTACCCGGCCAGGTAGCTCAGTTGGTACGAGCGTCCGACTGAAAATCGGAAGGTCGGCGGTTCGACCCCGCCCCTGGCCACCACAGTCAAGTCCGGCCCAGTCCCCTCGCGACCGTCTCTGCGCGCACGATCAATCGGTCCGCGCGCCCGGGGACGGGCACGAACCCGAACCGCGCGTACAGAGCCCGACCGCCGTCGGTCGCGGCATCGACGACGATCGCCCGCACCGCCGGGCCAGACTCACTGGCGGTGATGATCCGCTCGAGGGCGTCGGCCAGGAGCACGTCGCCGAGCCTGCGCCCCCGCAGCGAGCGGTCCAGGGCCAGCTTCGCGATCAGCGCGGCGGGCACCGGGTCGGGGACGCCACGGGCGATCCGGTTCGGTGCCTCGCCGCGGGGTACCCCGTGGGCACTGAGTGCGTAGAACGCGACGACGCGAGCACTGCCCGACCCGGTCCACACGAATGTCTGGGCGACGCGGGCCCGTGCCGCGGGGCCGGCGTGGTCACGCAGCCAGGTGTCCAGGTCAGGCTCGCCTGACTCGAACGCGGAGACATCGTGTACGGCGAGGTCCAGCACAGCGCTCGTGAACCGAGGTCGATCGGTCACCGGCGCACGGTCTGCCGCAGCCGCTCCGCCGCCTCCACCAGGACAGGGCTCGGTTCGGGTGCCAGCGCCTCGAAGAAGTCGTCGAAGAACTCCGCCGGCAGCGGGGTGGTACGGGCATTCGCGATGACCCGATCAGCCTTCTCGTCGGCCGCCGACAGCACGAACGACGTCAGCGTCTCGTGGGCGAGGTCGGCCGCGATCTGCAGCCGGCGCTTCCGCTGGGCGTCGGTACGCATGTTGATCGTCTCGGTCGACATCGGAACCCCCTTCGTAATGCAATTGTGCGCACAACGGAATCCTCGTCAACCTCTCTCCGCACCGCGAGGCACCCCGGGCGCCGGG
>JAWKJK010000009.1 GCA_041393815.1 Candidatus Nanopelagicales bacterium
GGCTCGAACCTGTTCGCCGCCCAGTCGATCGTCTCGGTCCTCAACCGGCTCGGCGACCGGGTGACCACCGAGATCCTCTACAACCCGGACCTGAAGACGTCCTGGGTGATGGTCCCGGCGATCATCGGCCTGATCCTCACGTTCATCGGCACGATCATCACCAGCATCGGCCTGGTGCGGGAGCGCCAGACGGGGACGCTCGAGCAGCTGGCCGTCATGCCCATCAAGCCCAGCGCGGTGATCCTCGGGAAGATCGCACCCTACTTCCTGCTCGCCTCGCTGGACATGGCGGTCGTCACGCTGCTGGGGATGTGGCTGTTCGGAGTCCCGTTCAACGGCAACCCGTTCGCTTTCGCGCTGGGGGCCGGACTGTTCCTGTTCGTCGTCCTCGGCCTCGGCGTGTTCATCTCGACGGTGTCGCAGAACGCGGGCCAGGCCATCCAGCTGGCCTTCTTCTTCCTGCTCCCGCAGATCCTGCTGTCCGGCATGATCTTCCCGCTCGACGCGATGGCCGCGGGCGTGCGCTGGATCGCGTTCTTCCTCCCGCTCACGTACTTCACGATGATCTCCCAGGGGATCATGCTGCGCGGCGCTCCCATCGACTCGCTGTGGCTGCCGTTCCTCATGCTCACCCTGATGGCGCTGGTGGTGTTCACCGGCGCGGTGCTGCGGTTCCGGCGCGACCTCGCCCCGGGTCGCCGGCGGCACCACCGAGCCAAGGCGACGGCAGGCGCTGGGGCGTCGTCGTGACGTACGGGCTCACCGGCGCCACGGTCCGCTTCGGCCACGTGACCGCGCTGGACGACGTGACCCTGCCGGTGCCGGCCGGCCTGGTCACCGCGGTCGTCGGCGGCGACGGGGCCGGCAAGTCCACGTTGCTGCGCGCCATGGTCGGCGAGGTCGTCCTCGACTCCGGCACGGTCGACGCACCGCCCGCCCAGGAGATCGGCTACCTGCCGGCGAGCGCCGGGTCCTGGCTCGACCTCACCGTGCAGCAGAACGTCGACTTCGTCGGCGGCACGTACGGGTTGCGCGGTGATGCGCTGCGCTCGCGGGCCGACCCGCTGCTGCAGCGGGCCGGACTGGCGGACGTGCGCGACCGGCTGTCCAGCCAGCTGTCCGGTGGGATGCGGCGCAAGCTCGGCTTCGTCCTCGCGATGCTGCCCGACCCCCGGCTGCTGGTGCTGGACGAGCCGAGCACCGGCGTGGACCCGGTCAGCCGGGTCGACCTGTGGCGGCTGGTGTCGGAGGCGGCCGCGCACGGCGCCGCGGTGCTCATGTCGACCACGTACCTGGACGAGGCGGAGCGGTGCGCGTCCATCCTGGTGCTCAACGGCGGGCACACGCTGCTGGAGGGGTCGCCGGCCACGGTGCGGGCCGCGGTGGACGGCACGATCGTGGCGACCCGTGAGCCGGTGCGGCCGGAGTACGCGTGGCGACGCGGTCGGGTGTTCCACGAGTGGTGGCCAGCCTCGGGAGGGACCGCTGAGCAGCAGGGCTCCGCGGTGGTCCCGGACCTCGAGGACGTCGTGATCGCCTCCTCCCTGCGGCGGCATCCCAGTGACACCGCGCCGGGAGCCGCGGAGGTCGCACCGTGACCGCGGACGCAGGGACGCCCGCCGCCCCCCTGCTCGAGGCGCGGCACCTGGTGCGCCGGTTCGGGTCGTTCGTGGCCGTGGACGACGTGTCGATGCGGGTGCTCCCGGGCGAGGTGGTCGGGCTGCTGGGCGCGAACGGAGCCGGCAAGACCACGGTGATCCGGATGCTGCTGGGGCTGCTCGCACCGACGCAGGGTGATGCCCTGCTATTCGGCGGGCCGCCGGACCGCAAGTCGCGACGGCGCATCGGCTATGTGCCGCAGGGCCTGGGTCTCTACGACGACCTCACCGTGCGGCAGAACCTCGACTTCACCGCCGCCGCGTACGGACAGCCGCGTCCCGAGGTGCCGGAGCACCTGGCGTCGTACGCGGACACGCTCGTCGGCGCGCTCGCACTCGGCACGCAACGTCGCCTCGCCTTCGCGTGCGCGCTGCTGCACCGGCCCGAGGTGCTCGTCCTCGACGAGCCGACCTCCGGCGTCGACCCGCTGTCCCGGGCCCGCTTGTGGGACACCGTGCATCGGCAGTCGGATGCCGGCGTCGGGGTCCTGGTGACCACGCACTACATGCAGGAGGCGCAGCAGTGCGACCGGCTGCTGCTGATGTCCGGCGGCAGGCTCGTGGCGGAGGGCAGCGAGACGGACGTGGTCGGCGGCACCACCGCGGTGGAGGTGGTCACCGACGACTGGGCGGCCGCGTTCGCCGCGCTGGAGCGGGCCGGGGAGCCGGTCACTCTCGACGGCACGGCGGTCCGGGTGGCCGACGGAGATCCGGAGCGGCTGCGCGAGCTTCTGCACTCCGCGGGGCTCGGCGCTGACGTGCGGTCGGTTCCGGCGACGATCGAGGAGCGGATGACGGTGCTGGCCAGAGCCGCGGGGCCCGCGTGAGTCGAGCCACGCCCCGGCCGACGACGCGCCCGATCGGCCGCCGCCCTGGGGAGAGCGGGGCGCGCGACGACATCCTGCACGCAGCCCGGGAGCTGTTCGCCGCCAAGGGCTTCGAGCGGGCGACGATCCGCGCGATCGCCGAGCGCGCCGGGGTCGACCCGGCGCTGGTGCACCACTACTTCGGGACCAAGGACGAGTTGCTCGTCGCCGCCGTCGATCTGCCCGTCGACCCGGTCGCCGTGCTCGGCGACCTGCACGCGGGGATGCCCGGCGTGGGGGAGACGATCGTCGCCCGGGCCCTGGGGCTGTGGGACTCCCCGCAGACCCAGGGCGCGATGGTGGCCCTGCTGCGCACCGGGATCTCGCACGACCGGGCGGCGCAGGCGCTGCGCGACGTCCTGTCCCGCACTCTCCTGCACGGGCTGGAGGGACTCGCGGACGCCGACCGGCCCGAGCTTCGCGCCGCCCTGGTCGGGTCACAGATGGGCGGTCTGCTGCTGGCCCGCTACGTCATCGGGATCCCCCCGCTGAAGGATCTCCCGGCGCAGACGCTGGCCGGACTGGTCGGCCCGGTGCTCGACCACTACTTGCAGGGTCCCTTGGTCTGACTCGCGCGGGCACGCCGCGGGCGCGGTGCTACGAACGTTCGCGGACCGCGTCGGCGACGTTCATCCGGCGCACCGAGCGCAGCCCGGGCCACTGGGACAGCACCGCCACGGCCATGATGGCCACCGCCGCCAGCACGAGGCTGGTCCAGCGGATGTCCAGCGTCAGGGTGAACTGGTCGTTGGAGTACGTCTGGAGCAGCGCCGCCGCCGAGACGACCCCCAGCACCAGGCCGGGCACCACCCCCAGCGCAGCGATGACCGTGTTCTCCCCACCCACCAGCCCGGCCAGGGTGCGGTAGCGCACCCCCGCCGCCCGCAGCGTGGCCAGCTCCCGCTGCCGCTCCACGATGTTCACGCTCATCGTGGTGAAGATGATCGCGAAGGCCATCGCCGCACCCAGCAGCAGCATCGCGCCGAGGAACACGTTGAACAGGCCGGCGTACTGCTCGTACGTGGTCTGCAGCGCGGAGGTCGGCACGTACGCGACGACGCCGGGGAGGTCGGACACTGCACGGCGGACCGCGTCCTGGTCGGCTCCGGGGTCGGTCGCGGCCAGCACCGTCGTCGCCTCGGCGCCGGGCACGTTCTTCCGCATCCAGTCCTTGGTCGCGTACGCGAAGGTGCCCAGCGGCTCGTAGGTGAAGTCGACGACCGTCGTCGTCACGGTGCTGCCGTCAGCAGGGAAGGTCAGCTGGACCTCGTCCCCGGGTTGCAGGTCGGGGATGGCGGCGGTGATGGCCTCGTCGATCAGGATGCCGTCGTCGGGCAGCGGCACCGGGTCACCGCCGCGGGTGATGAAGCCGTGCAGTCGGGTGTTCGGGTCGTACCCGGTGATCTGGGTGGAGTAGACGCTCCCGTGGGCCGCGACCGAGACCGGTTGCGAGATGACGGACTCGGCGTGCGTGACCCCCTCGACGCCGTTGACGGCAACGACCTGATCGGTGCCCACGGGCGCGGCGTACTCGACCTGGGCGTCCGCGAGCGTGACCTCGTCGAACTGGACCCTGATCAGCGAGCTCATCGTGTCCAGCATCCCCACCGACGCGAGGACCAGGATGAGCGCCAGCACCACCCCGCTGGCGGTGAAGACGGTGCGCTTGCCGTTGCGGGCGATGCTGCGGACGATCATCCGCCAGCGGGCGGGCAGGTGCTCGAGCCCTGGTACCAGGCGCTCGATCCGGCTGGTGCGGGCATGCCCGTCGGCGCCATCCCCGCGCATGGCCTCTGCCGGCGCTACCCGAGCGGCCCGTCGAGCGGGGAAGCCCGCCGAGATGGCCGTGGCGACCAGCGCGAAGGCGACGCCCACCGCGATGGTCTCGAGCCGGAAGGCGGTGAACACCGTGAGCTGGTCGGGCAGGCCGATCACCGCGACGTAGGCACGGGACATGGCCCCGGCCATCGCCATCCCCAGTGGTAGTCCGAGCAGCGCCCCGAGCGCGCCGGCGACGAGGCCGTACGACAGGTAGTGCCACCCCACGGTGCGGCTGCGTACGCCCGACGCCCGCAGCGTCCCGATGACCTGGCGCTCCTGGGTGACCCGGCGGGTGAGGAGGACGTACATGGCCAGCCCGGCCGCGGTGAGGAACAGCGCGGGGAACGCCACCGCCATCTGCTGGAAGCCGGAGATGTCCTCCTGCAGCAAGGAGTTCGACGGCTGCTCGGCGCGGGTCAGTACCTCGGTCGCACCGTCCTGGGTCGCCGTGGACGACAGCGACGACAGCGCGGCGCCCGCGTCGGCGGAGTTCCGGGCGGTGTCGGTCAGGAGCACCAGTGCCTGGTTGTCGCCCCCGCCGCTCCACGCGCGCGCGTCGGCATCGGTGACGAACAGGACGCCGAAGGACCTCGGCGGGACGATGATCTCCTGGCGGCTGGGCGCGGGCCACAGGTACTCGGCGCTCGAGACCACCCCCGCGACCTCGACCTCCACCTCGCCCGCGGCGGTGCTCACGCGCACGCTGTCGCCCGCCTCGAGGCCGAAGGTGTCCGCCATGTGCTCCTCGACCAGTACCTCGCCGGGCGAGGGGTTCGACGCCCCGGACAGCGTCGTGAGGCTCGCGACCGCGGGGGTCCCGTTCGCGGGGTAGCCGACGATGCGGCCGGTCAGCTTGTCCGTCCCACCGGATCCGCTGGTCACGGCCATCGGGAGGTCCGCCTGCACCCGGGTGCGCGTCGCCTGCACGGCAGGGTCGTCCCTGATCTGGTCCGCGTACGCCTGCGGATCGGGAGTCGTCACGAACAGGTCCGGGAAGGACTGGACCACGAAGGCGTTGTCGTAGGAGTCGGTGAGGTTGCGGTAGGCGTTGTTGGACGCGGCGTACAGGGCGATGCCGAGCAGCACCGTCACGACCAGCGCGGTGAACAGCGGCCAGGTCCGGCGGATGTCCCGCCGGAGCTTGCGGCGCAGCGTCGGGTGCCCGCTCACCAGGTGACCTCGTCCGCCGGCCTCGCCTCCTGCTCGGTGATCTCCGCGATGGTGCCGTCGTGCACCCGGACGATGCGATCGGCCATCGTGGCGATGCCGGAGTTGTGCGTGACGATCACGACGCACCGGTCGCCGTCGCGCGCGTCCTGCTGCAACAGGGACAGCACCTGGCGCCCGGTCTCCAGGTCCAGGGCGCCGGTCGGCTCGTCGCACAGCATCAGCCGCGGGTCGGTGACCAGCGCCCGCGCGATGGCCACCCGCTGCTGCTGGCCTCCGGACATCTGGCCCGGGAACGCGTCCGCGCGCTGCGCCAGCCCGACCCCGGACAGGGCGGCGGCGACGTGCTCGTCCAGGGCGTTCAGCTCGCCCCGGCGGGTCAGCTCGGCGATGACACGAACGTTCTCCGCGGCGGTCAGCGTCTGGATCAGGTTGAAGAACTGGAAGATGAAGGCCACGTTGTCCCGGCGTACGGTCGCCAGCTCCTCCGGGTCCTTGTCCGCCAGGTCGACCCCGCCGAGCTCGACCCGGCCGCTGGTCGCGGGCTCGATCCCGCCGGCGACGTTGAGCAGTGTGGTCTTGCCGGACCCGGAGGGCCCCAGGACCACGACGACCTCTCCGGTGCGCAGGTCCAGGTCCACCCCGCGCAGCGCGTGCACCTCGGCATCGCCCTCGCCGTACGTCTTCGTGACCGCCCGCAGGCTGGCGACCGTCGCGCCCGTACCCATGGCGCCTCCCGTCGGCATTGCTAGGGACCAGTCAACACTCCTGAGGCGTCGAACGGATGCCCTGGCGTGGACTGCCCGTCCACAGGCACCGGTGTGCGAGGCCTCGGGCTGGTTGCCGCACTTCTCTGCTCGTCGGGATGCCACGTACGCACGTACGGTGGACGGGGAGGCGGGACGTCATGGACTACGAGTTCCGGCACGGTGAACCGGTCGACGAGATGGTCCGGCGGCTCTGCCGAGAACAGGTGACAGGGTCGAGAGCACTACCGGATGCCGATGTGGACGTGCACGAAGGGGTGCACGAGGCGCGCAAGGCGTTCAAGCGGATCCGGGCTGCGATCCGACTGGTGCGACCGGCTCTGGGGGACAGTTATGCCCTGGAGAACGCGTGGTACCGGGACCGAGCCCGCGCCCTGTCCCCGATCCGGGATGCCTCGGCCCTGCTGGGCACGGTCGAGGAGCTCGGGGAGGTCTTCCGACCAACTGGATCCGGCGTTCGGCGAACGTGCGTGACGGCGCTGGTGAAGCGGCGGGAGGACCTGGCCGAGCGAGACGGCGGCGTCCGACGGCTGGACGCCCTGGTCGATGACCTCGGTGACGCTCGGGAGCGGATCACGGGCTGGACCTCGGACACCGACGGGTTCGAGGCCGTCGGACCTGGCTGGCCAAGACGTACGGGCGTGGACGGGTCGCGGTCACCGCGGCCTTCTACGCCTCCCCCAGCGGCGACAAGGTGCACGAGCTGCGCAGCGCGCCAGTACCACCGGCTCCACATCCGGATCCTCGTTCCGCTGTGGCCGGACCTCCCTGCCGCGGCTGAAGTGCGCACCGGACTGACGGACCTGCTCGGGGACCACCAGGACCTGCACGTCCTCCGGACCACGTTGCGGACGCTCGACCAGCCCTGTGACACCCAGCTCCTGATGGGCCTTGTCGACCGCCGCGTTGGTGAGCTGCGAGCCTGGCGGAGCCCTCGCCCGCCGGATCTTCGCCGAGACCCCCAAGGCTGCCGCCGCACGGGGGGCCTACTGGCAGGTCTGGGAGACCAGCCCGCCGAGCAGCGACCGCCCGGGGCAGCGATCGAGGAATCGGCTGGGCAGGACGCGGTGTAAGGACGGCGGACTCCGGGTACATCCGAGTGACTGACGATCCGAGGGAGGACCGATGCTCAACCGATTCGCGCTCGCGATCAGCTTGGTTCCGGTGTCCGATGAACCTGTCGAGGGCCTTCTATGAGGGCGTCCCGGGGTTCGTGGCCGCGAGGTCAGGAGCGGACCTGTACGACGTCGCCGGCTCCGACGTCCTGCTGTACGAATCCCCGACGGCTGGCACGAACCAGGCCACGCTGATGGGCTTCGAGGTCGACGACACGTCCTTCGACCGGGAGGTGAGCCTGCGTGGCAGGCCGGAATCGACTTCATCACCTTCGACTACGAGGGCGCCAACTGGGAGGACGGCGTCGCCGTGATGGACGGAACCAAGTCCGTGTGGTTCGCCGACCCGGACGGCAACATCCTGGCCGCGTCGTCAGGGATCATCGCCGACTAGGAGTGAACCTCAGGCCTTGCTCGACCGTCGCCCGCCGCCGGGAACCACCTGGGCACAGCACAAGTCCAGGACGTGCTGCATGAGATCGGCCGCGGGGAAGCGTGCACCGTGACCTTGCGGACTACCCCGGCTGCTCCCGGCGGGGGTGGCTCTAGGACGACGGCGTAGGTCTACCTCGGCTTGCCCTGCAGCAGACAGGTACCCGCGCAGAGAGGACATGCCATGCCGTCAACCAGGCAGACGCCCACCACGCAGACACTTCCGATGGACAGCTCGGCGATGACGCGCACGTTCTCGGCCGCGGTCAGCGTCTGGATCAGGTTGAAGAACTGGAAGATGAACGCGACGGTGTCGCGCCGCACCGTCGCCAGCTCCTCGGGGTCCTTGTCGGCCAGCTCGACCCCGCCGAGCTCGACCCGGCCGCTGGTCGCGGGCTCGATCCCGCCGGCGACGTTGAGCAGCGTGGTCTTGCCGGAGCCGGAGGGCCCCAGGACCACGACGACCTCCCCGGTGCGCAGCTCCAGGTCCACCCCGCGCAGCGCGTGCACCTCGGCGTCGCCCTCGCCGTACGTCTTGGTGACCGCCCGCAGGCTGGCGACCGTCGCGCCCGTACCCATGGCGCCTCCCGTCGGCATTGCTGGGGACCAGTCAACACTCCTGAGGCGTCGAACGGAGGCCTTGGCGTGGACTGCCCGTCCACAGGCACCGGTGTGCGAGGCCTCGGGCTGGTTGCCGCACTTCTCTGCTCGTCGGCACGCCACGTACGCACGTACGGTGGACGGGGAGGCGGGACGTCATGGACTACGAGCTCCGGCACGGTGAACCGGTCGACGAGATGGTCCGGCGGCTCTGCCGAGAACAGGTGGACAGGGTCGAGAGCACGTTGACCGATGCCGACGTGGACGTGCACGAGGGGGTGCATGAGGCGCGCAAGGCGTTCAAGCGGATCCGGGCTGCGATCCGACTGGTGCGACCAGCTCTGGGGGACAGTTGTGCCCTGGAGAACGCGTGGTACCGGGACCGAGCCCGCGCCCTGTCCCCGATCCGGGATGCCTCGGCCCTGCTGAGCACGGTCGAGGAGCTCGGGGAGGTCTTCTCCGACCAACTGGACCCGGCGTTCGGCGAACGTGCGCGGACGGCGCTGGTGAAGCGGCGGGATGACCTGGCCGAGCAAGACGGCGGCGTCCGGCGGCTGCTGGACGCCCTGGTCGATGACCTCGGCGACGCTCGGGAGCGGATCACGGGCTGGACCCTCGACACCGACGGGTTCGAGGCCGTCGGACCCGGGCTGGCCACGACGTACGGGCGTGGACGGGCCGCGGTCACCGCGGCCTACGCCTCCCCCAGCGGCGACAAGGTGCACGAGCTGCGCAAGCGCGCCAAGTACCACCGGCTCCACATCCGGATCCTCGTTCCGCTGTGGCCGGACCTCCTCAAGCCGCGGCTGAAGGCGGCGCACCGACTGACGGACCTGCTCGGGGACCACCAGGACCTGCACGTCCTCCGGACCACGTTGCGGGACGAGCCGCAGCTGCTCGACCAGCCCCGTGACACCCAGGTGCTGGTCGGCCTTCTCGACCGCCGGCAAGCAGAGCTGAGAGCCCGGGCGGAGCCCCTCGCCCGCCGGATCTTCGCCGAGACCCCGAAGGCCGCCGCCGCGCGCTGCGGCGCCTTCTGGGAGACCTGGTCCCGGGGGTTGGTGCGGGGACGGCTCAGGGTTCAGCAGGCGCCGTTCACGTCCACGTCGGTGCCGGCCGCCCGCACCACCAGACCCGCCTGCTCCACCCTGACGTCGGTCGGATCGAGGTCGAAGGGCAGGTCCTGCAGGTCGCTGTCCAGTCGGGACACCGCGTCCACGATCTCCGTGGGGATCCGGTCGCCTGCAACGGGGCTGCCGAAGAGCAGAACGTCGCGCAGGTCGAAGCGCAACCGTCCCTCGGCGAAGCGGGGCGCGAGCCGGAACTGCACCGGCGTCGAGTCGTCCATCCCCGTCACGACGAGCGCGCCATCGCCGACCGCGACGTCCCAGCCCCTCCCTGCCACCGCCCGCAGGTCAGCGGGGGACACGGTGGCGACCAGCTCCACCCTCCCCGCGGTACGGGGCTGCGAGGTGGAGACGTCGTACAGGTCCAGCACGACCGAGTCGAGTGGCGCACCCCGGTCCCTGACGTCGTCCAGCGTGACCGTCACGCGGTTCAACCGTCCTCTCGCCAACTGCGTCAGCAACGGGAAGTCGTGCAGTTCGGTGCTGATCGACGCGGAGGCGCAGCCCGCCTCGGCCACGCCGTCGCTGATGGCACGCGCGGCAGCAGTTGCGACGCCACGGTCGACGATGGCGAGAAGAACGACGAGGCCCAGGGCCGCTGACCCCCAAACCACACCCCGCGTGCGCATACGCCCGCCCTCGTCACGCGGTTCTCGACGGCCGCCGGGGGTCGGCGCCGAGGCGTCCCCGTACCGGTGCGGAGTGGGCCGTCATGCTGCGAGGGTCTCATCCCGAGCGGGTGACGGGATCCGTCGGCTCGCTGGCGCGAGCCTCCTCCCGATTCCCGGCGACCTCCGTGAGCGGGTGACGGGAATCGAACCCGCACTGTCAGCTTGGGAAGCTGATGTTCTGCCATTGAACTACACCCGCGTGCCGCCGGGACGGCGCCTCGGGGGGCGGCCGTCCCGAAGGACGAGGAGAAGTATGCCGTACCCGCGCATCCCGATCGCCCGCCAGGGGCTTCCCGTGCAGGCGGGGTCTGCCCTACCGTCCGCGATGGGGCGACCCTGGGGGTCGCATGTGCGAGAGGGGCAACGATGGCGATGTGGCAGGCAGGGACCCGGCGCCGCACCGCGGCGACGGTGCTGCTGATCTCGGCGCTGGCGGTGGTGCCGGTCGCGGTCGTGGGACCGACGGCCGCAGCGACGCCGGTGACCGCGCCCGCGGCCGTGCCGGTCGCGCGCCCGGCGGCGCTCACCCCTGTCCGGGTGTCGCTGACGTTCGAGGCAGCCCGGGCCAAGGTCGGCACCCGGGTTGACTTCACCGTCCGGGTCCGTCCGTACCCGTCGGACGTGGCCTACCGGTCGGTGAAGATCCAGTACCGGGACGGCGCCGGCTGGCGCACCCTCGGGTCGCTGAAGATGCGCCGCGACGGCACGGTGTCCGCGTGGGTCTCCAAGGAGACCCCCGCGGTGCGGTCGTACCGCGCCATCTTCCCCGCCACCCCGGAGACGGCCCGCGGCATCTCGCCGGTGCGCACCATCACCTGGTACCGGTAGTCGGGCAGCCCTCGCGGTCGGCAACGACGCCGTCCGCGTCACCACAATGACGGGATGACGTCCTCCGGCGGCGCACCCATACGCGCCGACACCCGACCGCCGGCCCTGACCCCCGTCGTCACCGAGGTGCTGCGCGCGCGTGGCCGAGGACTGGTCACCACGTCGCAGGTCATCCGCATCACGGTCGCGACGACGGTGTCGTACATGCTCGCCGCCCGCTACAGCCAGACCCCGCTGCCCCTGTTCGCGCCGGCCACGGCGCTCGCGGTCGTGCAGTCGTCGACGTTCGTCACGCTGGGGATGGCCGCGCAGTACGTCCTCAGCACCGCCGCCGGCGTCCTGCTCGCCACGCTGTGGGTCAATGCCGTCGGGACGTCCTGGTGGTCCTTCGCATTCGCGATGCTCGTGGCGCTGCTGGCCGCGCGGAAGCTGCCGCTGTCCATCACCGGCCAGCTCCAGATCCCCGTCACCGTCCTGTTCGTCATGGTGATCGGGCCGTCGGTCCTGCACACCGACGTGTGGCGGGTCATCGACGTACTGACCGGCGGGTTCATCGGCGTCGCGGTGATGATGCTCCCGCCGCCGCGGGCGCGGATGGGACCGGCGCGCGCCGCCCGAGACGCCTGGGCCGCCGGGATCGCGAACGTCCTCGACGCCCTCGCGACCGAGATCGGCACCTACGACCGCCCGCTGGCGACCGGGGAGCGGCACCGGTTCTCCGCCGCCACGTCCTCGTTGCGGGGCCTGACGCTGCGGGCCCGGGAGGCGTACGACGAGGCCGTGGACAGCGCCCGCTTCAACCCGCGGGGGCGCAGGGCCGGCAGCGAGCTGGACCGGCTGTCCGCGCAGGTCCGCTGGCTGAACAGCGTCACCGTCCAGGTCCGTGCGCTGTCGTCGGCGTACGACCGGTTCTACGACCGACCCGGCCTGCCGCCGGTGCTGCCCCCAGCCACGGCCGGCCACCTGCTGCGGGCTCTGGCGGAGATGGTGCGGGTCGTCGCCGCGGAGGGCCCCGCGCCGTGCGAGGTGCGCTCGCACCTGCTGCGCCAGGAGATCCGGGACGCGCTGGCGCAGGTCACCCGCGGCTACCAGGTGGACGTCGTCCTGCAGAGCATCACCGCGCTGGGCCGCATCGACTCGCTGCGGCGCATCATCGCCGCGGGCCCGCCGTACGGCGTGGTGCCCGACGAGCTGGCCGACGATGTCGACGAGCAGGACGACCCGTTCTCCTCGCCGCAGGAGGACCTGCCGGACCGTGCCTGACCGCGCGCGGGGACCCCGGTAGCCTCCGGGGCGTGCTGCTCTCCGACCGTGACATCCGGGCCGAGGTCGCCGCCGGCCGGGTCGTGCTCGAGCCGTTCGACGACGCGATGGTCCAGCCGTCCAGCGTCGACGTGCGGCTGGACCGGTACTTCCGGGTCTTCGAGAACCACCGGTACCCCCACATCGACCCGTCCACCGAGCAGGCGGACCTCACCCGGCTCGTGGAGCCCGAGGGCGAGGAGCCGTTCATCCTGCACCCGGGCGAGTTCGTGCTGGCGTCGACGTACGAGGTCGTCACGCTGCCCGACGACGTCGCCGGCCGGCTGGAGGGCAAGTCGTCGCTGGGGCGGCTGGGCCTGCTCACCCACTCCACCGCGGGTTTCATCGACCCCGGGTTCACCGGGCACGTGACGCTGGAGCTGTCCAACGTCGCGACCCTGCCGATCAAGCTGTGGCCGGGGATGAAGATCGGCCAGCTGTGCCTGTTCCGGCTGTCGTCGCCGGCGGAGCACCCGTACGGGTCGGCGGTGTACGGCTCCCGCTACCAGGGCCAGCGCGGCCCCACCCCCAGCCGCTCCTTCGCCAACTTCCACCGCACCCCCCTCTGACCCACCTCCGCTCCTCCGCTCACCCACCCGCGCCCCGCCGCGGCCCCCCATGGCGACGGAATGAGTCCAGGCGTTGCTTGGAGCCGATTTCGGGCTCACAAGCAACGCCTGGACTCATTCGGCCGGGGAGGGCGGGTACGTCGGAGCCGTTGCCGGGCCTGTGGACAGCCGGATGCGCCCGCGGCGCGCGTCGACCACGGTGGCCGGATGCCCGATGCCCTGTCACGCCGCCGCGGTCTGAGCACCGTCGCCACCGCCGCCCAGTTGACCGAGGAGTTCGGCCCGGTCCCCGTGACGATCAGCCGGGCGTCGCAGCGCGGGTTGTCCGAGGGAAGGTTGCGCGCGGCTGTGGCGGCGGGAGCCCTGACCGTGCTCCAACCCGGTGTGGTCGTCGCGAGCGAAGTCCTGGACGCGGTGGACGAGCGCGGCAGTCACCTGCTGACGGTTCGTGCCGCGATCGAGGGGGTCCCGGACGGTCTCGCCTGCTTCCGGTCCGCCCGGGCCGTGCACGTGCTGCCCGACCCGTTCGGTATCCCGCCGCTGGGGCAGGCTGACGCCGAACTGCTTGTGCCGGGCTCCTCGGGGTGGCGAGGACGCGGGTTCCGCGTGCACGGCTGCCCCCTGACCGAGGAGCCGGTCCTCGAGGGCGGGATCCCGGTGACGTCATTGGCCCGTACGGCCGTAGACGGTGCCCGCTACCTGCCGCTCCCCCGCGCCCTGATCCCGGTGGATGCGGCGCTGCGCCGCCTCGTGGCGCGGAGCCGGCCGGAGGAGGACCCGCGCTGGCTCGTGCGCGATCCCGGGGCAGTCGAAGGCGCACGCGCGGAGCTGGCCAAGGTCGTGACGCGCATGTACGGCTGGCCGGGAGTCGTCGGCGCCCGCCGAGCGGTCGCCCACGCCCACCCGGGAGCCGAGTCGCCGCTGGAGTCGCTGTCCCGCGGGGTGGTTCTGGACGGCGGTTTGCCGGCTCCGGACTGCGGGGTGCCGGTCCTGGGGGACGACGGACTCACGTACTGGGCCGACCAGGCTTGGCAGCGGTTCCGCGTCCTCGGTGAGGCCGACGGCCGGCTGAAGTACGTCGACCCGCAGGCGCTGTTCGACGAGAAGCGGCGGGAGGACGCGTTGCGCCGCGCGGGCTGGGCGGTCGTGCGCTGGACGTACGACGAGGTCGCGCGCACCCCCACCGTCGTGGTCGAGCGGATCGCCCGGGCCCTTCGCTCCGGTGGCTGGTCCCCTCCGTGACCCGTGCCCGGCGCGGCCGAATGAGTCTGGGCGTTGTTTGCGGGCCTTCTTCGGCCCCACAAACAACGCCCAGACTCATTCCGTCGGAAGACAGCGGGGGCAGCCGGGTCGGGAGCGGTCCGCCTACTCCGGTGCGGAGGGAGCGGGACGGGCGGTGCTGGTGGAGCGGGGGTCGCGGAAGTCGGCGACGCCCGGCACCCGCAGGACGATCAGGGTGACCAGGACCAGGACCGTTCCGGCGCCCACGAGCACCACGGCCTCGCCGACCAGCCCCACCAGCGGACCGGTGAGCGCCAGCCCGGCGGGCATCAGCGCCAGCGACGCCATCCAGTCCACGCTCGACACCCGGGCCAGCCGGTCCTGCGGGATCTCCCGCTGGATGGCCGACTGCCAGTACACGGCGAACGGCTCCCAGGCCGCCCCGGACGCGGCGTATGCGGCGTAGATCAGCCACGGCGACACCGGGAACAGCAGCGCCAGCGGGATCGACACCCACACCAGCCCCCACAGCCACGCCACGCGCCCGGGGTGGCGTGGCCGCACCCGCATCGCGATCAGCGCGCCCACCACGCCGCCGAGGGAGAACACCGCCAGCGCCGTCGCGTACACGGCATCGGTCCCGAACTCCCGCCGGCCGATGATCGGCAGCAGTACGTTCTCCGGCGCGATCACGGCCATCAGGAGCACCGAGGCGCCGAGTAGCGTCGCCACGACCCAGCGGTGCCGCCGCACCTCCGCCAGCCCCTCGCGCAGCTCGGCGACGAACGACGACCGCGGCCCCGCAGCCACCCGACCGGGCTCGGGCACCCGCAGCAGACACAGTGCGCTCACCAGGAACGTCACCGCGTTGACCGCGAACGCCAGCCGTACGTCGCCCAGGCCGACGACCAGCAGGCCACCCAGCCCGGGCCCGAGGACCGCCATCGACCGGTAGCTGATCGAGATCAGCCCGTTGGCCGCGGGCAGCCGCTCAGCGGGCAGCAGGCTCGGCAGTAGGGCCGTCTCCGCCGGGCGGAAGAACGCCTCGCCGGCTCCCACCAGGAAGACCAGGCCGGCGAGCACCGCGACCGGGGGCATGACCGGGATGACCGCCAACGCGCCCACGACGAGCAGTCGGAACACGTCCGCGGAGATCATCACGACCCGCCGCGGCAACCGGTCCGCCCATACCCCGCCGACCAGCGCGAACAGCACGACGGCCAGCCACCGGGCGCCGAGCACCAGACCGACCTGGCCGGCACCGCCGCCGGCGTCGAGCACCGCCACGGTGACCGCCACCGGAAACACCTGGTCCCCCAGCGTCGACACCGCCTGGCCGGTCCACAGCCAGCGGAAGCCGGGTACGCCGAGCACCGAGCCGCGCACCCGCGCGCGCAGCGACCGCCGGTCGCGCGGTGCGCGCGTGCCCGGGGTCTGCGGCGTGGCGAGGGTCACCGGGCGAGGCTGGCAGCAGCACCGGGTCGGCGTCGAATCGATAACCCGCGATCCGCATCACACACCCGCGATCCGCGTCCCACCGAAACCGTCGCTGCCCGCCCCGGCGGAGGTCCGGAGGCGACGGTTTCGGTAGGGAACGACGGCAGTGGGGCCCGGCCGGATCCGACAGATCCGACCGGGCCCCGCGACTGACTCTCGGGTCAGGCCTTCGGCCGGACCCCGTCCAGCAGCAGCGTGGCCACGTCGACGACCTCGACGCCCTGCGCCTCGCCGTCCTGCTGCCGCGTCGTCACGCCGTCGTTGAGCATCACCGAGCAGAACGGGCAGGCCACGGCGACCTTGGACGCGCCGGTCGCGATCGCCTCGTCGGCCCGGTTCTGGTTGACCCGGGTGCCGAGCTTCTCCTCCATCCACATCCGCGCGCCGCCGGCGCCGCAGCAGAAGGAGGTCTCCACCGACCGCTCCATCTCCACCAGGCGCACACCGGGGACGGACGCGACCAGCTCGCGCGGGGGCACGTACACCTGGTTGTGCCGGCCCAGGTAGCAGGGGTCGTGGTACGTCACCCGCTCGGTCAGCGGCGTGACCGGGGTGAGCCGGCCGTCGCTCACCAGCTGCGCGAGCAGCTGCGAGTGGTGCACGACCTCGTAGTTGCCGCCGAGCTGCGGGTACTCGCGGCCGAGGGTGTTGAGGCAGTGCGGGCAGGTCACCACGATCTTCTTGGCGCCGACCTCGTTGAGGACCTCGACGTTCTGCATCGCCTGCATCTGGAACAGGAACTCGTTGCCGGCCCGCCGCGCCGGGTCACCGGTGCAGGTCTCGCCCTCGCCGAGCACCATGAAGCTGACGCCGGCGGTGTGCAGCAGCTCCGCCACGGCCTTCGTCGTCTTCTTCGCCCGGTCCTCGTACGCGCCCGCGCAGCCGACCCAGAACAGCCACTCGACGTCGTCGGGGATCTTGTCCTCGCCCTCCATGCCGAAGACGCGGACGTCGAAGTCGACCTCCTCGATCCACGAGGTGCGCACCGAGGTGTTCATGCCCCACGGGTTGCCCTTGGTCTCGAGGTTCTTGAACAGGCCGTTGAGCTCGGCCGGGAACTCGGTCTGGATCATGACCATGTTGCGGCGCATGTCGACGAAGTGCGAGATGTGCTCGATGTCGACCGGGCACTGGTGCACGCAGGCGCCGCAGGTGGTGCACGACCACAGCGCGTCCTCGTCGATGACCGGACCGGTGTGCGAGCGGTGGCCCTTGGCGTCGTAGCCGTCGGTCGCGCGGTGCGGGTCGTCGTCACGCGGTCCGACCAGGGGCCGGGCGACCTCCTCCTGCACTCGCTCGGGCATCGTCGCCAGGACGTCCTCGTCGACCTCGCCCATCGGCGGGCGGTTGTCGGCGGTGGCCATGACGTACGGCGCGGCCGCGAACAGGTGGTCGCGCAGATCCATGATCATCAGCTTGGGCGACAGCGGCTTCTCGGTGTTCCACGCCGGGCACTGCGACTGGCAGCGGCCGCACTCGGTGCAGGTGGCCATGTCCAGCATGGCCTTCCAGCTGAAGTCGTCGATGCGCCCGACGCCGAACGTCGCGTCGTCGGCGGGGTCCTCGAAGTCGATCTTGTCGCGGCCGGAGTACATCGGCAGCAGCGGTCCGAGGGCGTTGGGCCGGCGGGAGGCGGCGACGTTGACCGGCGCCGCGAAGATGTGCAGGTGCTTGCTGTGCAGCACGATCAGCAGGAACACGAGCACGACGCCGATCTGCAGCCAGATGCCGATGGTCTCCAGCCACTCGTTCGCGGTCTCACCCAGCGGCTCCAGCCAACCGGCGACCCACTCCGAGACGAACGCCCCGGACTCGAACGGGAACACCCCGGTGTTGATCTGCGCCGCGCGGTACAGGAACAGCGTCCAGACGACGTTGAAGATCATGAACAGCACGAGCCACGCGGCGCCGGTGTGGCTGCCGAAGAAGCGGGACCAGCGGCCCTGCTTCGCGGGGTTGGTGCGCAGCCGGATGATCGCGAAGATCACGATGCCGACCAGGACGAGGACGCCGAACAGGTCCTCCATGAAGCCGAGCACCGGCCAGTGGCCGATGATCGGGATGGCGAAGTCCTCCTGGAACAGCGCGCCGTACGCCTCGATGATCGTCAGGCCGAGGATGAGGAAGCCCCAGAAGGCGAACACGTGCGCCATGCCGGGGACGGCCCACTGCAGCAGCTTGCGCTGCCCGAGCACCTCGGTGACCTCGGCCTCGACGGCCGGGCCGACCGCCTCGTCGCGGCCCATGGCCGGCTGACCGCTGCGGATGAGCGAGTACAGGAACCACGCCCGCTTGCCCGCCCAGGCCAGCGCCACGACGGTGATGGCCAGTCCGACCACGAGTCGCAGCAGCATCATCGAGTCCATCGCGACCTACCCTCCGGCACGGCCCCGCGGGGCGTCGTGTCGACCCAACCGGTCAGTGAGTGCGGTACCTACCGGTCAGTAACATTAGCGGTCGCCGTGCCCCGGTGGCCCACCACCCGGGCGGTCGCCGCCCTGCGCGGGTGGGACGTCCGTCACGCCCGCGTCGTACCGTGGAGCCAGGACGCCGAGCCGTCCGTCCCACCCGCACCACCGTACTCACGCGCGCAGGCGCCGAACCCCCGGAGCCCGATGACCCGCCGACCCGCCACCGGCACCGCGCCCGCGGTGCGACGCAGCGGGCTCGCCGCCGGCCTCGTGGCCGTGCTCGCGGGGGGTCTCCTGACGGTTCCGGCGTACGCCGACGACGGGGCGCCTGCCCCAGCCGGCGACCCCCGGTCCTCGGTGGGCTCGGTCGGCGGGGCCCCCGCGGACGTCGAGGTCCAGCGCGCCCCGGACGGGGACCTCGCGCTGGTCACCGCCACCCCCGGCGACCTGCCCGCCGACGCGGTCGCCCCGGCGGCCTTCGGGCCGGTGGCCGCCGCCCTGGCGCACGCCTCGGCCTGGGCCGCCGGCTTCGGCGCCGGCCCCTCGGACCTGTCCGTCGCCTCCGTCGCCACCCGCCCCGGTGGCCGTACGGTCGTGCGGGTCGTCCAGCGCATCGACGGCGTCCCGGTCCGGGCCGGCGAGCTGGTCGTGGTCGTCGCGGCGGACGGCTCCCTGCTCACCGTGAGCGGCGGTGCGACGGCCCGGCCGGCCCGGTGGGAGTGGGCCGTGTCCCCGGCGGCGGCGACCCGGACGGCCGTGGCCGCGACCGCCGCGCTCGGCGACGCTGCCGCGATCGATGGCGCCGACGGCGCGGCCGCGCTGGAGCCGGGCACGCCGATGCGCGAGGTGTACGACCCCTCCCTGACCGGCGCCGACGGCGACGGCGGGCGGACCGCGTGGGCGGTGTCCGTACGGGATCGCCGCGACCCGACCGGAGGCGCCGAGGTGGTCGTCGACGCCGTGACGGGTCGGGTCCTGCTGGTGCAGCCGCACGGGCGGGCCGCCCTGGACCGGGTCGTGTGCGACGGCGCGAACACCCGGCAGACCTTCGACCAGGGCCTGTGCCGGGCGGTCGCCGCGGTCCGCCGCGAGGGCGACGCCCCGGTCGGTTCCTCCCCGACCCGCGACATCGACGCCGCGTACGAGTCCCTGGGTCGCACCGCGTCGCTGTATGCGCGCCTCGGCGTCGACCTCACCGCGCTGGTCGGCTACGACGCCCGCGACGGGCGGGGCCGCCAGCTGCGGGCCACCGTGCGCTACTGCCCGCCCAAGGACGTCGACTCCTGCCCGATGGTGAACGCGTTCTGGCTGGACGACGGCGAGGGGACGCTGCCGTACCGCGGGGGCGCCATGTACCTCGGCGCCGGGCTGGCCGGTGCGGACGACGTGGTGGCGCACGAGATCACCCACGGGGTCACCTCGGCGACCAGCCGACTGGTCTACTCCGAGGAGCCCGGCGCCATCAACGAGTCGATGAGCGACGTGTTCGGCGAGTTGCTGGACCAGTCGATCGCGGACCCCGGCGAGAACGCCGCCGACGAGGCGCTGTGGCTGCTGGGCGAGAGCCTGCCCATCGGCGCGGTCCGCAGCATGGCCGACCCGACCCGCACCTACCTGGGCCAGCCGCGGCAGCCGGACCGGATGGGCTCCCCGCTGTGGTGGACGTCCGACGAGGACCAGGGCGGGGTCCACGTCAACAGCGGGGTCGGCAACAAGGCCGCCTACCTGATCGCCGCCGGCGGCGAGTTCCACGGCGTCTCCGTACGGGGACTCGGGATCGACAAGACCCTCGCGCTGTACTGGGAGGTGCAGAACCGGCTGGCGCCGGGCACGACGTACGCCGTACTGGGCGGCCAGCTGCGGCAGGCCTGCGACGAACTGGTCGTCGCCGGCGTGGCGGGGCTGACGGGGGACGACTGTGCGCAGGTGTCCGCCGCGGTCGACGCCACCGAGCTGACCCAGCGCCGCGTGGTCACGTCCGCCGCGACGACGCGGGTGCGCTACGGCGCCAGGACCTCGGTGAGCGTCCGCGTCACCGACGCGGTGGCGGTCGGCGCCCTGCGCGGGCAGCCGGCGGCCGCCGTGAAGCTGGACCAGCGTCCGGTCGGAACCACGACCTGGCGCTACCTGGCCACGCGCACGGCCGACGCCGACGGACTGGCCACGTTCCCCGTCGCGCCGAAGCGGTCCATGGAGTACCGCGCCCGGGTGGTCGCCGCGGGCCCCTGGTCGCGGGCCGGTTCCGGCGGGGTCCGGGTCTCGGTGGTGCCGAAGGTCGCTGCCCGCGCGGCCCGCACGACGGTGCCGCTGCGGGGCACCGTCGTCGTCGCCGGCAGCTCGTGGCCGAAGAAGGCCGGAGCAAAGGTGCTGCTCCAGCGCCGGACGGCCACCGGCTGGCGGACCGTGGCGCGCGGCACGCTGACCTCGACCGCGCGGTTCCGGCTGACCTGGCGGGACTCGGTGCGCGGTCGGTCGGTGCTGCGGGTGGTCCGCCCCGCCGCGGGCGGGCTGCTCGCCGGCGCCGGCCCCTGGCTCACCGTCCGGGCCCGCTGAGCGTCCGGCCCGCTGGGCGTCCGGGCCCGCCGAGCCGCGCGGCCGCGCACCCCCTTCGGCGAACCATGAGTGTGACCGGGATCACGCAGACGAGCCCCGATCGACCCTCGACACCGGGAATCCGCGCCTCCCTCACCCGGTTGCACTGAGCAGACCTGAGTCGGATCGACTCATGTCTTCGGATCCCGGCCTTGCCAGGGAGTCGGAGGCGGAGGACGATCGCGACCAGAGACGTTGCTCAGTAGGAGGCACACACACATGGCACGACCCGTAGGTATCGACCTCGGCACCACCAACTCCGTCGTCACCGTCCTCGAGGGCGGCGAGCCCAAGGTGATCGAGAACGCGGAGGGATCGCGGACCACCCCGTCCGTCGTCGCCTTCGCCAAGAACGGCGAGGTCCTCGTCGGCGAGGTCGCCAAGCGGCAGGCCGTCACCAACGTCGACCGCACGGTCCGCTCGGTGAAGCGGCACATGGGCACCTCGTGGGACATCGAGATCGACGGCAAGAAGTACACCGCGCAGGAGATCAGCGCGCGGGTGCTGCAGAAGCTCAAGAGGGACGCCGAGGCCTACCTCGGCGAGCCCGTCACCGACGCCGTCATCACCGTCCCGGCGTACTTCAACGACGCCCAGCGGCAGGCCACCAAGGAGGCGGGCGAGATCGCCGGCCTCAACGTCCTGCGCATCATCAACGAGCCCACCGCGGCCGCGCTGGCGTACGGCCTGGACAAGGGCGACACCGAGCACACCATCCTCGTCTTCGACCTCGGCGGTGGCACGTTCGACGTGTCCCTGCTCGAGATCGGCGACGGCGTCGTCGAGGTGAAGGCCACCAGCGGCGACAACCACCTCGGTGGCGACGACTGGGACCAGAAGATCGTCGACTGGCTGGTGACCTCGTTCAAGAACGCGCACGGCATCGACCTGTCCAAGGACAAGATGGCGATGCAGCGGCTGCGTGAGGCGGCCGAGAAGGCGAAGATCGAGCTGTCCGCGTCGATGCAGACCTCGATCAACCTGCCCTACATCACCGCCGGCCCGGACGGCCCGCTGCACCTGGACGAGACGCTGACCCGCGCCAAGTTCCAGGAGATGACCTCGGACCTGCTGGCCCGCACCAAGGCGCCGTTCGAGCAGGTCATCAAGGACGCCGGAATCAAGCTCGGCGACATCGACCAGGTCGTCCTGGTCGGCGGCTCGACCCGCATGCCCGCGGTGACCGAGCTGGTCAAGGAGCTCACCGACGGCAAGGAGCCCAACAAGGGCGTCAACCCCGACGAGGTCGTGGCCGTGGGCGCCGCGCTGCAGGCCGGGGTGCTCAAGGGCGAGCGCAAGGACGTGCTGCTGCTCGACGTGACCCCGCTGTCCCTCGGCATCGAGACCAAGGGCGGGATCATGACCAAGCTGATCGAGCGCAACACCACGATCCCGACCAAGCGGTCGGAGATCTTCACCACGGCGGAGGACAACCAGCCGTCGGTGCTGATCCAGGTCTACCAGGGCGAGCGCGAGATGGCGGCCTACAACAAGCGGCTCGGCACCTTCGAGCTCACCGGTCTGCCGCCCGCACCGCGCGGCATCCCGCAGATCGAGGTCACGTTCGACATCGACGCCAACGGCATCGTGCACGTGTCCGCCAAGGACATGGCCACCGGCCGCGAGCAGAAGATGACGATCTCCGGCGGCAGCGCGCTGCCGAAGGACGACATCGACCGGATGATGCGCGACGCCGAGACGCACGCCGAGGAGGACCGCCAGCGCCGCGAGGAGGCCGAGGTCCGCAACACCGCGGAGCAGCTGCTCTACCAGACCGAGAAGTTCCTCAAGGACAACGAGGACAAGATCCCGGCCGACGCGAGGTCGAACGTGGACGGTCCGCTGGAGGAGCTGAAGAAGGCGCTGCAGGGCACCGACATCGGTGCGGTGAAGGCCGCGTCGGAGAAGCTCGCCACCGCCAGCCAGTCGCTGGGCGCGGCGATGTACGCCCAGGACCAGCAGGCTGCGGCGGGTGGCGCGTCCGCGGGCGGCGACAGCACCGACAGCGGTGACGACGACGTCGTGGACGCCGAGATCGTCGACGAGGGCGATTCGAAGTGACCGCGCCGTACGACGAGGGCCACGAGGCGTCGTCGGAGGGCATCCGGTTCACCGACCGCCGTCGCATCGACCCAGTGACGTACGAGGTGAGGGAGCCGGTGCCCCCGGCTCCCTCGCCCGCCGACGCCGAGCAGGTCGCGGCCGAGGAGGCGTTCGACCGTGCGGCGGCGGATGCCGACGTCGCGGCGGCCCAGGAGCAGGTCGCGTCCCTGACCGACGACCTGCGCCGGCTGACCGCCGAGTACGCCAACTACCGCAAGCGGGTCGAGCGCGACCGGGAGGCGGTGCGCGAGCAGGCCGTCGCCTCGGCGGTCAACGAGCTGCTGCCGGTGCTCGACGACATCGACCGGGCCCGCGACCACGACGAGCTCGTCGGCGCGTTCAAGACGGTCGGGGAGTCGCTGGTCGCGGCCACCGGCCGGCTCGGACTGGTGCGGTTCGGCGAGGTCGGCGAGCCGTTCGACCCGACCGTGCACGAGGCCCTCACGCACGAGGTGCGGGAGGGCGTCAGCGAGCCGACGGTCGCCACGGTCTACCAGGCCGGCTACCGGATCGGCGACCGCATCGTGCGCCCGGCGCGCGTCGGCGTGGCCGACTCGGCATAGTCCGCAGCAGGTGGGCGGGCCGGCACCCGCTGCGTGCCGGCCGGCCCACCCGCACGGCAGCACTGCCCAGGAACCCGTACAGGAGAAGCGACATCACGACCCGCGAGAGGAGGGGACGCCGATGAACAACGACTGGCTGGAGAAGGACTTCTACAAGGTCCTCGGCGTCCCCAAGGACGCCAAGCCCGACCAGATCAAGAAGTCCTACCGCAAGCTCGCCCGCGAGCTGCACCCCGACGCCAACCCCGACAACCCCAAGGCCGAGGAGCGTTTCAAGGAGGTCTCCGAGGCCTACGACGTGCTGTCGGACGAGAAGAAGCGCGCCGAGTACGACGAGGCCCGCACCCTGTTCGGCTCCGGCGGCTTCCGCGCCCCCGGCGGCGGTGGCGGCGGGTTCGGCGGCGGCGTCAACCTCGACGACCTGTTCGGCCGCATGGGCGGTGGTGGTGCTGGCGGCGGTGACGGCGGCGGTGGTTTGGGCGACCTGTTCGGAGGCCTGTTCAACCGCGGCGGCCGGGGTGGCACCAGCACGTCCCGCCAGCCGCGGCGGGGCGCCGACGTCGAGAGCGAGATCACGCTCGGGTTCGACCAGGCGCTGGACGGCGCCACGATCCCCCTGCGGCTGACCAGCGAGGGCGCGTGCACGACCTGCGCCGGCACCGGCGCGAAGGCCGGCACCGTGCCGCGGGTGTGCCCGTCCTGCGAGGGCTCGGGGCACGTGTCGCGCAACGCCGGTGGCTTCGCGTTCGCGGAGCCCTGCGTGGAGTGCCGCGGCCGCGGACTCGTGGTCGACGACCCGTGCCCGACCTGCCACGGCTCCGGCCGCGGGCAGAGCACCCGCACCGTGCAGGCGCGCATCCCCGCCGGGGTGAAGGACGGCGCCCGGATCCGATTGAAGGGCAAGGGCGCCCCGGGCGAGCGCGGCGGACCCAACGGCGACCTCTACGTCGTCGTGCACGTCAGCCCGCACCCGGTGTTCGGGCGCCGTGACGACAACCTCACCGTCACCGTCCCGGTCACGTTCAGCGAAGCGGCGCTGGGCGCCGACGTCTCCGTACCCACGCCCGGCGGCAGCACGGTCAAGCTCAAGGTGCCCGCGGGCACGGCCAACGGGCGCACCTTCCGGGTGCGCGGCAAGGGGGCGACCAAGCGGGACGGCAGCAAGGGCGACTTGATGGTGACCGTGGAGGTCTCCGTCCCGCAGAAGCTGTCCGGCGAGGCGCGCGAGGCGCTGGAGGCCTACCGGGCCGCGACGCAGGACCACGACCCGCGGGCCGACCTGATGAGCACGGCCGCGGACGCGGCGGCGCGCGGGGGTGCCTGATGGCCGCCCGTGACGCCCGCGCCCACGACCGCGTGCACGTCGACGAGGACACCCCGGTCTACGTCATCTCGGTCGCCGCCCAGCTGTCCGGGCTGCACCCGCAGACGCTGCGCCAGTACGACCGGCTCGGCCTGGTGTCCCCGGACCGCACCGCCGGGCGCAACCGGCTGTACTCGCTGCGCGACATCGAACGGCTTCGCCGGGTGCAGCGGCTGGCCAACGACGGCATCAACCTGGCCGGCATCCAGCGCATCCTCGAACTGGAGCGGGACCTGGCGGCCCTGCGTGACCGGGTCGACAACCTGACCCGGGAGAAGACCTCCACCGCCCTGGTCGTGTGGCGCCCGCAGCAGCGGCGCGCCTGAGCGTGGCCGGCATGGGAACGACGACACCGACGACGACACCGAAGAAGACGACGACGGACGCACAGGACTGACGACACGACATGGACATCAACTTCACGACCAAGGCGCAGGAGGCGCTCGGAGCGGCGGTCCGCATCGCCGCGTCGCAGGGCAACCCGCAGGTGGAGCCGCTGCACGTCCTGGACTCGTTGCTGCAGCAGGGCGAGGGCATCGCGACCGCCCTGCTCGACGAGGCCGGCGCCGACCGGGCCACGCTCACCCGACGGGTGCGCGAGGACCTGGGCCGGCTGCCCAGCGCCAGCGGCAGCTCGGTGGCCTCGCCGTCGTTCAGCAACGCGACCTACCGCGTCCTCACCGCCGCGCAGGAGCTGGCGAAGAACCGCGGCGACGAGTTCGTCTCGACCGAGCACCTCCTCATCGGGCTGGCGAAGGACGGCGGCCCGGGGGTGTCGGACGTGCTCGCACAGTCCGGCGCGACGCCCGCGGTGCTGCTGGCCGCCCTGGACTCCGTACGCGGCTCGCAGCGCGTCACCAGCGCCGATCCGGAGGCGAGCTTCCAGGCGCTGGAGAAGTACGGCGTGGACCTGACGGCCCGCGCCCGCGAGGGGAAGATCGACCCGGTCGTCGGCCGTGACGACGAGATCCGCCGCGTGGTGCAGGTGCTGTCGCGCCGGACCAAGAACAACCCGGTGCTCATCGGCGAGCCCGGCGTCGGCAAGACCGCCGTGGTCGAGGGCCTGGCCCGGCGCATCGTCGAGGGCGACGTACCCACGTCGCTGGAGGGCAAGACGCTGATCTCGCTGGACCTCGGCGCGATGGTCGCGGGGGCGAAGTACCGCGGCGAGTTCGAGGAGCGGCTCAAGGCCGTGCTCGAGGAGATCAAGGAGTCCGAGGGCCAGATCGTCACGTTCATCGACGAGCTGCACACCGTCGTGGGTGCCGGTGCCGGCGGAGACTCCGCGATGGACGCCGGCAACATGCTCAAGCCGATGCTGGCGCGCGGTGAGCTGCGGATGATCGGCGCGACGACGCTGGACGAGTACCGCGAGCGGATCGAGAAGGACCCCGCGCTGGAGCGCCGGTTCCAGCAGGTGTTCGTCGGGCAGCCGTCGGTGGAGGACACCATCGCGATCCTGCGCGGCATCAAGGAGAAGTACGAGGCGCACCACAAGGTCGCCATCTCCGACTCGGCGCTGGTGGCGGCGGCGACGCTGTCGGACCGCTACATCACCTCGCGCTTCCTGCCGGACAAGGCGATCGACCTGATGGACGAGTCGATGGCCCGGCTGCGCATGGAGATCGATTCCTCTCCGGTCGAGATCGACGTGCTCCAGCGCCAGGTCGACCGGCTGCGGATGGAGGAGCTCGCCGTCTCGCGGGAGACCGACGAGGCGTCGCAGGCGCGACTGGACAAGCTGCGCGCCGAGATCGCCGACAAGGACGAGGAGCTGCGCGGGCTGCGGGCCCGCTGGGAGCAGGAGAAGCGCGGCCTGGACCGCATCGGCGAGCTGAAGGTGCTCATCGACGACCTGCGCTCGGTGGCGGAGAAGGCGCAGCGCGAGGGCGACTTCGAGCAGGCGTCGCGGATCCTGTACTCCGAGATCCCGGCGTTCGAGGCCGAGCTGGAGCGCGCGACCGCCGAGGACAAGCTGGCCCAGGACACGATGGTCAAGGAGGAGGTCGGCCCGGACGACATCGCCGAGGTGGTCGGGTCCTGGACCGGCATCCCGGCCGGCCGCCTGCTCGAGGGCGAGACCCAGAAGCTGCTGCGGATGGAGGAGGAGCTCTCCCGCCGGGTGGTCGGGCAGGACGAGGCGGTCCGCGAGGTGTCCGACGCCGTACGCCGCTCGCGCGCCGGGATCGCCGACCCGAACCGGCCGACCGGGTCGTTCTTGTTCCTCGGCCCGACCGGCGTCGGCAAGACCGAGCTGGCGAAGGCGCTGGCGGAGTTCCTGTTCGACGACGAGCGCGCGATGGTGCGCATCGACATGAGCGAGTACGGCGAGAAGCACTCCGTGTCGCGGTTGGTCGGGGCGCCTCCCGGCTACGTCGGGTACGACGAGGGCGGCCAGCTGACCGAGGCGGTGCGGCGCCGGCCCTACACCGTGGTGCTGCTCGACGAGGTCGAGAAGGCACACCCCGAGGTGTTCGACGTGCTGCTGCAGGTGCTCGACGACGGCCGGCTGACGGACGGCCAGGGCCGTACGGTCGACTTCCGCAACGCCATCCTCATCCTCACGTCCAACTCCGGCTCTCAGTTCCTGATCGACCTGACGGTGCCGTACGAGCAGCGGCGCGAGCAGGTGCTGTCGGTCGTGCGCCAGCAGTTCCGGCCGGAGTTCCTCAACCGGCTCGACGCGATTGTGATGTTCGAGCCGCTCGGCCGCGAGCAGCTGAAGAAGGTCGCCGACATCCAGGTGGAGCACCTGCGGTGGCGGCTGCAGGACCGGCGGATCGAGCTGGACGTGTCCGAGGCGGCCCGGGAGTGGCTGGTGGACAAGGGGTTCGACCCGGTCTACGGGGCGCGGCCGCTGAAGCGGCTGGTGCAGACCGCGATTGGGGACCAGCTGGCCAAGGAGATCCTGTCCGGCGCGGTCCACGACGGCGAGACGGTCGTGGTGGACGTGGCCCCGGACGGCGCGTCCCTGACCGTCACCCCGTCAGCCGCGTAACCCCGCCCCCACCGTCCACCCCCAAGGACCTGGGCACACGATCCGCTTAGCGGATCGTTTGCCCAGGTCGGACGGCGTGTCGCGGGGCGAACCGGTCATACGATCCGGGCGTGGTGACAGGTGGGGCGCATGGTGAGGTCCGACCGCGTACGGGGTCGGACCCCGGACCGCGCCGGCCAGGTGCGCGGAGCGCCTCCCTGGCGACGGTCGCGATGCGACAGGCTCCCGCCTCCGAGTCGGGGCACGGTCCCGGAGGTCGACGGGAGCGCTCCCGCCTTGGCATGCTGCGGCGGAGCCGGGTCGTCCCGGACGCAGAAGGGTCCCGGGCCGGCCGGTAGGGCGGAGGAGTGGCGATGCCGCGATACCTGATCTCGTTCGACGACGGGGCGATGGCCTTCCCCGAGGAGGACCTGCCTGAGGTCGACGAGGCCGCGCACGCCGTGGTCCGCGCCGCCCAGGAGGCGGGCGTCTGGGTGACCGGCGGTGGGCTGGAGAGTCAGCGGGCCAGCATCGTGGGTACCGACGGGTCGGTCACCGAGGGGCCCTTCCCGGAGACCAAGGCGGTCGTGGGCGGGTTCTCGATCATCGACGTGCCCACCCACGCCGAGGCCCTGGAGTGGGCGGCCAGGATCGCCGCCGCGTGCCGCTGCGCCCAGGAGGTCCGCGAGATCATGCACGACCCGTTGGTCTGACGCGGGCCACGGACTGTCACACCCGACTCATCCGTCACCGGACCCGGATCGTGTGACCGAGTCCGCCCGCGACACGCCACCCCACCCGGGCACACGATCCGCTAAGCGGATCGTGTGCCCGAGACACCCCGGCTGGGGGTCAGCCGGTGGGGGTGGGCGGAGGTGCGCGGTGGCGGGCCGGGGCGAGGTAGGCCAGCACGACGCCGACGGCCGCACCGGCCACCGCGCCGACGACCAGCCAGATCCAGGTCATCGGGACCAGGCCGTACACGAACAGCATCAGGATCACGCCGAGCCCCAGCAGCAGCCCGGCGAAGAAGCCGAGCACGGGGTGCCGTCGGACCTTCGCGGGGGTCTCGGGAGCCGCGTACCCGGGGGTCGTGGTCGTCATCGTGGTCCCCTCCTCACAGCGGCGGCGCGTAGGTGATGCCCGGGATGATGATCTCGGTGCGCAGGAACAGGAACCCCAGCAGCAGCAGCGACAGCACGATCAGTGCCATCGCCGTGATCCACATTGGGGTCCCGAAGGCCGGCAGGCCCGCGCTGATGTAGCCGCTGCCCTCGCAGGTGCCCGCCGTCGAGACGATGGACCCGCTGACCGGGACGACCTGGCTGCCCTTGAGCAAGGCGGCCACCGGGCCGGGCAGGGTCGAGGACATCGAGAGCCGCCCCGCGTCCTTGGTCTTCCCCTCCTCGTTGGCGAACTCGCCGCTGAGGATCGGGATGCCGCCGGCGTTCACCGACCAGGTCGCGTCGGTGAGGACGGTCGAGGTGCTGCCGACCCAGGCGACCTCGCCGTCGAGGTCGATGAGGAACGGGTCGGCCTGGGTTCCGCCTTCGCCGGGTGCCTTGACGTTGTCGATCGGGATGCCGTCGGCGTCGAACGAGATCGCGCTGCCCGAGCACCCGGTGGCGTCCGCGGCGAGCGCGCTGGTGGTGAGCGGGACGAGGAGCACCGCCCCGATGACGGCCGCGAGCGCCGCGCGCCGTCCGCTGCCCATGCGCATGGCTCCTCCCTTCCGGGAGGCGCCGCGGCGCGGTGCACCAGGCGCCCCCGAGGGTTCCTGGTGCCTCCAGCCTCGTCCCACGGCGGCGGACGTACGAGGGACGGAGGTCCCGCGGGGCCGTGGGGCCGCGCACGCGAACGGGCCCGGCCCCCGTGGTGGGGACCGGGCCCGTCCGATCTCGAGGAGGGAGATCGGTACTGCGTCATGCCCGCCTCAGCGGGCTGGGATCACCGCCGGACGACGGTCTTGATCGAGACGACCTTCGCCGAGCCGATCGTCATGCCGTTCTGGAAGATCGTGGTGCTCAGGGCGTTGTTGAGCACGCCGGACACGTCCACCGCGGAGTTCAGCGCGACCTTGACCCCGGTGATGGTGGTCGTGGTCCGCTTCGTGGTCCTGTTGACGGTCACGGTCTTGGTCACCGTCTTGCCGCCGCTGTAGACGAGGATCGGCAGCCGCTGGCCGTCGAAGGGCGCGCCCACGCCGCCGACGACGCCGGTGATGGTCTTGTTGGACGGGTCGATGGTCGGGTTGGCGAACGTGACGATCTTGCCCGCCGCGCCGTTGGTGAACACCAGGGTGCCCTTGTGGTTGATGCCGCCCGTGGCCCCGGAGACCGGGAAGTTGACGGTCAGAGCGTTGCCGGCACCGAGCGAGGCGGTGCCGGGAGCCACGGTGTAGACACCGAGGCCGGCGCCGAGGGCGGCGTTGGTGATGGCGCCGGGGATGGTGATGGCGGTGTTGCCCGAGTAGGTCGTCCTCGTGGCTGCCTGCGCCGGGGCGGCGGCGACGAGCCCGGCACCGGCGACCAGCGCGGTGGTGGTGGCGATGGCGAGCGTGCGGCGGATCCGCATTCGTTCCTCCTGTGATGATCCCGAGTACCGCCCCGGTGGGCGGAGCACTGTTGTATCCCCTTCCGGCCGGGTGCGCACTTCGGATGCACGAACCGGTCCGGGCAGGATGGCCACGTGGACTCCGCGCCGAGGACCGACCCCCTGCTCGATGTGCTTCGCGACGTCGTGGGCGCCGAGCACGTGCTGACCGACCCCGAGCTGGTCGCCCCGTACACGGTGGACTGGAGCCGCCGCTTCGCCGGACCCGCGCGCGCCGTCGTCCGACCTGCCGACACCGAGCAGGTCGCTGCGGTCGTGCGGGCCTGTGTCGCGGCCGGCGCTCCCGTCCTCCCGCAGGGCGGCAACACCGGTCTGGTGGGCGGGGGCGTCCCGGCCTCGGCCCCCGGACCGGCCGGACCCCCGGTGGTCCTGTCCACCCGCCGCCTCACCCGGCTGGACCCGGTCGACGACCTGTCCGGCCAGGTGACCGCCGGCGCCGGGGTCACCCTGGGGGACCTGCGCCGGCACGTCGCCGCGGCGGGCTGGGAGTACGGCGTCGACTTCGCCGCGCGGGACTCCGCCACCGTCGGCGGGACCGTGGCCACCAACGCCGGAGGCATCCGGGTCGTCGCCTTCGGCATGACGCGGGCGCAGGTCGCCGGCGTCGAGGCGGTGCTGCCCGACGGCACCGTCGTCTCCCACCTCGGCGGGCTGCTCAAGGACAACACCGGCTACGACCTCGGCGCCCTGCTGACGGGCAGCGAGGGGACCCTCGGCGTCATCACCGCGGTCCGGCTCCGTCTGCACCGGCCGGTCGGCGCGACCACGGTCGTGCTCGTCGGCGTGGACTCGTACGACGAGGCCATGGCGGCGGTGCGCACGTACGTCGCACCCGGCACCCGGCTGCTCGCTGCGGAGCTCGTCGACGACGTCGGCATGGACCTGGTGATGGCCGTGGCCGGGCTGCCCTGGCCGCTGGAGCGACCGCACCCGTTGGTGCTGCTGCTGGAGGTCGAGGACGGGGGGACCGGAGACGGGCTGGTCGTCCCCGACGACGCCGACGTGGCCGCCGCGCTCGACGCCGGCGACCAGGAACGGCTGTGGCAGTACCGCGAGCGCCAGTCCGAGGCCTTCTCCTCCCTGGGCGTGATCCACAAGCTGGACGTGTCCGTGCCGCTGCCGGCGCTCGCCCGGTGCGCGGCCGAGCTCAAGCAGGCGGTGGCCGCGCTGGACTCGGTGGACCGCGTGGGCGTCTTCGGCCACCTGGCCGACGGCAACATCCACGTCGAGATCTCCGGCCCGGACGCCGACGACCTCGAGGCCGACGCCCTCGTGGTCGAGACCATCGCCCGGCACGGCGGCAGCGTGTCCGCCGAGCACGGCATCGGGCGGGCCAAGGCGCACTGGCTGCCGCTGTCCCGGTCGGCCGCGGAGATCGCGACGATGCGCCGGCTCAAGCGGGCCCTGGACCCGGACGGCCTGCTCAACCCCGGGGTGCTCCTGGACGACCCGACCGGCTGACCCCGGCGGGCTGGCGCGAGAGCCGACCTGGCCGTTCGCGCGGCCGACACCCGCCCCTCGCCCCGCGGTCGCGCACCCGGTGCCCGTACCTGGCATCCTCGGCGGCGTGAGCTCCTCCCAGGCCACCGGGGACGGGGACCCTGCCCGCGGCGGGCTGCCTGCACACGTCGGCATGCCCGACCGGAACCCACTGGTGGTCGCGCACCGGGGGGCCAGCGAGGAGCTCGCCGAGCACACGCTGGCGGCCTACCGCCGCGCGGTGGAGCAGGGCGCCGATGCGCTGGAGTGCGACGTCCGGATGACCCGCGACGGCACCCTGGTGTGCGTCCACGACCGCAGGATCGACCGGACCTCCGACGGGTTCGGTGTCGTGTCCGCCAAGACGCTGGAAGATCTGTCCCGCAACGACTTCGGTGCCTGGCGTGACTCGTGGGACGACTTCGAGGACCCGCCCGAGTACGACGAGGAGCGCCGCTCGGTCCTGACCCTGGACCGGCTGCTCGAGCTCGTCGTGGACACCCCCCGACCGCTCGGGCTGCTGATCGAGACCAAGCACCCCACGCGCTACGCCGGCTGGGTCGAGCAGGCGGTGGTGGAGGCGCTCGAGCGCTACGGGCTGGCCCGGCTGCCGCGCGGCGACCTGAGCTCGCCGGTGCGGGTGATGTCGTTCGCCGAGATCGCGCTGCGCCGGATGCGGTCGCTGGCGCCCGGGGTGCCGACCGTGTTCCTGATGGACCGGGTCCCGCTGCGCTTCCGAGACGGGACCCGGCCGTACGGCGCGCTCGTCGCCGGGCCCTCGGTGGACGTCCTCAAGGCGCACCCGCGGTACGTCGGCCGGGTGCACGACCAGGGCGGCCAGGTGTACGTCTGGACGGCCGACCGGCTCGCGGACGTCGACCTGTGCGTGCGGCTCGGGGTGGACGCGGTCATCACCAACCGGCCGCTGGCGGTGCTGGAGCACCTGGGTCGGGCCTGACCCCGGGTCGCCTAGGCTGCAACGCCATGGCGAAGCGACGCAGGCCCGAACCCGCCGCGACCGCGGCACCCGTGAGCGCGGACGAGGTCCCCGTCGTCGGGATGCGCGAGCCGTGCCCGTGCGGGTCGGGCCGCCGCTACAAGGCCTGCCACGGCCGGGCGGCCGCGCACCGCGGGCAGCACCTGGTGACGCGGCCGTTCCAGGGACTGGCGTCGGAATGCGACTGGGTGGCACTGCGCGAGATCGTGCCCGCGGCCACGGCCCCGCTGGCGCTGCGCCCCGGGGCGCTGGCCGCGGCCGGCGTGGTGGAGCAGCCTCCGTCGGTCACCCTCGCGACCGTGCTGCCGCTGGCCTGGCCCGGGCTGGTCCGCACCGACGGCTCGGTGTTCGTCGGCCTGCAGGTGAACGGCGGGTCCGGCGATGCCAGCCGTGACGTGGCCGACGCGCTGGTGCGGGCGGCCACCGCGGAGCCGGGCAACCCGGTCCCCCCGCAGGGCCTGCCGGACGAGGGGCCCCGGCTGCAGGACCTGCTGGACCCGGACCAGCCGCTGCGGATCACCCTGCACGACGGGTTCGACTTCTGGGTCGAGGGCGTGGAGGACGCGGGGGGCGCCGTCCGCGCCTCCCTCGAGCGGGCCAACGCCGGCGTCGTGCCGACCCGCCGGCTGACCGGGGTCGAGGCCGCGTACTGGGTGCAGATCGGGACCAAGGAGCACCTGCGCTGGGTGCTGCCGTACGACGAGGAGCCGTTGCTGGACGCGCTGGCCCGGCTGAGGGCCGCCGAGGCCGACCACCTCGGCCCGGGGACCCGCCTGCTGGGGACGTTCCGCGCCCACGGCCTGCTGGTCCCGGTGTGGGACCTCGCCCCCGGGGACACCGCCGAGGACGTGGAGGAGCCGGCCGCGCAGTTCCTGGCGCGGCTGGAGGAGGCGCTGGCCGACGGCTCGCCGCTGCCGGACGAGGCCCGCCGGGCCCGGTCGAGTCTGCAGACCCGGCAGATCACGCTGCGCTGATCCCACGGCGCTGATCACCCTGCGCCGATCACACTGCGCTGTCGACCGGTCAGCACAGCGCATTCGCACATCCCGCGGAGCGGACCGGTGGCGCAGATCCATCCGATCGGTGGACCCGGTGCCCCTTGTGGTGCAGGGGAACGGGGCCTACCGTCACGTCCTGCTCGGGCACTGCCGCATCCCCCGTCGGTGGTGCCCGAGCTCTGTCGTCCGGGGGCAGTGCCGCGGCGGGTCAGACCCAGGCGCCCGCGTCCGCCGCAGCCGCTGCCGCCGCCAGGACCGCGCGCTCGGGCCGGCCGAGCACCTCCGCCGCGGCGGCCACGTCCTCGTACTCCGGCTGCACGGTCACGACCCGGCCGTCCAGCAGCGCGACCTTGACCGCGACCTCGATGCCGGCGACCAGGACACGTCGCACCTCGCGGTCCAGCACCAGCCGGGAGACCGGTGCCACCCGGACCCCCAGCGTCGTCGTGTGCTCGACGACGACGCGGCCCAGGCCCGCGACGTCCGCCGGTCGCGCGAGCACGTGCAGCGTCGAGGCGGGGCGCCCCTTCTTCATCAGGATCGGGACCAGCCAGGCGTCCAGCGCGCCCGCGGCCAGCAGGGCGCGCAGCACCCCGGGCCACAGCCGCGGGTCCATGTCGTCCACGTTCGCCGACAGCACGACGGCATCGTCGGTCCCCATCGGGGCCCGCTCGCTGCCGGGTTCGGGGGCCGCCTCGCCGACGAGCACGCGGACGAGGTTGGGCGCACCGTCGAGGTCGCGGCTGCCGGCCCCCATGCCGACCGCGCGGACGACCATCGGCGGCTGCGGCCCCCAGCCGGTCGCGAGGGCGGCGAGCAGGCGGCCGCCGTCGGCGTGCAGGCCTCGTGCGCGTGCGGGCCGGCGTACGACGGGGCGCCGGCCGCGGCGAGGAGCCGGACGACCGCGGGTGCGGGAACCGGCAGCAGGCCGTGCTCGGTGCGGACCGTCCCGGACCCGACCGCCACCGGGGAGCAGGTCAGCCGGTCGATGCCGAGCGCGCGCATCGCGGCGCACACCCCGACGACGTCGGCGACGCTGTCCAGCGCCCCGACCTCGTGGAAGTGGACGTCGTCGGCGGCGGTGCCGTGCACCGCCGCCTCCGCGTCGGCCAGGAGGCCGAAGACCCGCAGCGCGTCGGCGCGGACGGCGTCGTCCAGCGCGGCTGTCTGCAGGCGGGCCCGGAGGTCCGACCAGGTCCGGCGCGTCGTGGTCGGCGCGTACGTCACCTCGGCGCGGAGCGCGCGCAGGCCCCCGCGCCGCACGACCTCGACGTCGACGTCGAGCGGCTCGTCGGACACCGCCGCGACGGCGGCCCGTACGGCGTCCAGCGAGGCACCGGCGTCGACGAGGGCAGCGAGCAGCATGTCGCCGGCGACGCCGACCGAGGCGTCGACCCAGGCGATGCTCACGCGGACCCCGGGGTCCCGCCATCGGGGGCGGGCCGCGTGTGCGCTCGGGCGCTGGCGCGGGCCACCCGCGCCGCGTGGACGCCGGCGCCGAACCCGTTGTCCACGTTGACGACCACGACGCCCGGGGCGCAGGAGTTGAGCATGGCGAGCAGCGCGGCGACGCCGCCGAGCGACATCCCGTAGCCCACGCTCGTCGGCACCGCCACCAGCGGCGTCCCCGTCAGGCCGCCGACCACGGACGGCAGCGCGCCCTCCATCCCGGCGACCACCACCAGGCAGTCGCAGGCGTCGAAGCGGTCCCGGACCGACAGCGTCCGGTGCACCCCCGCGACCCCGACGTCGTCGATGCGTTCCACCCCTGCGCCGAACACCAGGGCGGTGAGGGCGGCCTCCGCGGCGACCGGCGCGTCGGACGTCCCGGCGGCGACGACCCCGACCAGGCCGCGCGGCGGCGGCATCGGGCCCAGTGCCACGGCGCGCGCCACCTCGTCCACCACGAGGGTGTCCCCCGTGCCGTCGAGCTCGGCCCGGACCGCGTGCAGGGTCTCGTCGGGCAGCCGGGTCGCCAGCGCCGCCCGCTCCGGGTGGGCCTCCCGCAGGGCACGCAGCAGGGCGACCGTCTGGGCCGGCGACTTGCCGGCGCCGTACACCACCTCGGGGTCGCCGGTCCGGTGCTCGCGGTGGGTGTCCAGGCGCGCGAAACCCAGGTCGTGCCAGCCCGCGGCACCCGTGTCACCCGCATCACCGGGTCCGTCCGTCGGCGGCTGAAGCCCCACGGGCGCCGACACTAGCGGCGGATACCCTGTCGCCGTGTCGCTGGACCCCCTCGCCCGGGACGTGCTCGTCATCGTCGGTGTCGCCCTCGCGGCGGTGGCCCTCCTCCTCGGGTTCCTCGCCCTGCTGCGGACCCGTCGGATGCGCCGGGACTACACGCTCCTGCAGGCCGACGACGGGCCGGAGTCGTTCCTGGACTCCGTCGCCCGGATGACGCACGAGGTGGAGGGCCTGCGCACCGACGTGGCCCGCCTGGACGGGCTGCTCGGCCGTACGCGGACCGAGCTCGCGGACGCCATCCGGCACGTGTCGGTGGTCCGCTACGACGCGTTCGGCGACCTCGGCGGCCGGCTGTCGTTCAGCGCCGCGCTGCTCGACGACGGCGGAGACGGGCTGGTGCTCACGTCGATCCACGGCCGCACCGAGACCCGGGCCTACATGAAGGGCGTGCGCTCCGGCAAGGCCGACGTCGTGCTGTCACCCGAGGAGGAGCAGGCCATCGAGTCCGCCATGCACGGGGGCGTGGCATGACGGCGCCCGGCGAGGACGCGGCCGTGCGCACGTACGCCTTCCTCGGCCCGCGCGGAACGTTCGCGGAGGCCGCGCTGCGGACGATGCCGCTGTCCGCGGGCGCCGAGCTGGTCCCGTACCCGACCGTCACGGCGGCGCTGGACGCCGCGCGCGCGGGGGAGGTGACCGGGGCGCTGGTCCCGATCGAGAACTCGGTGGAGGGCTCGGTCCCGGCGACGCTCGACGAGCTCGGCGCGGGAGCGCCGCTGGTCATCGTGGAGGAGGTCGCGCTGCCGGTGCGGTTCACCCTGATGGCGCGGCCGGGCACCTCCCTGGCCGACGTCCGCCGGGTGGCCACGCACCCGCACGCGCAGGCGCAGTGCCGGGGCTGGCTGGCCCGCAACCTGCCGGAGGCGCAGGTGATCCCGGCGATGTCGACCGCGGCGGCGGCCGCCGGGCTGCGCGAGCCGGACGTCCCGTACCAGGCGGCGATCAGCCAGCGGCTGGCCGCGGACACGTACGGCCTGGAGGTCCTGGCCGACGGGATCGGCGACAACGAGGAGGCGTGGACGCGGTTCGTGCTGGCCGAGCGGCCCGGCGAGGTGCCGACGGCGACCGGCGCGGACAAGACGACGCTGGTGCTGTTCATGCGGGAGGACCACCCCGGCGCGCTGCTGGAGATCCTCACCGAGTTCGCCGTGCGCGGCGTCAACCTGACCCGGATCGAGTCGCGGCCGACCAAGAAGGCGCTGGGGGACTACTACTTCTCGGTGGACTGCGAGGGCCACATCGACGACTCCCGGGTCGGCGAGGCGCTGATGGGGCTGCACCGGGTGTGCGCGCAGGTGCGGTTCCTCGGCTCGTACCCGCGGCACGACGGCCGGCAGCCGGTGCTGCGCAGCGGCGTCACCGACGCGGACTTCACCGAGGCGCAGGCCTGGCTGGCCCGGATGCGCGAGGGCCGCGCGCACTGACGCACCGTGGCGCCCGTCCCCCTTCGTTCCGCGGCGGGCGCTCCCCCTCCGCGCCGATCCCCTTCCGCGGCGCGCAGAGTCCGATGGTCGTCAACTCGGGCGGATCGGCCGTGCGATGTCTCATGACCTTCCGGACGGTTGGTATGTCTCATCACTTGCCGGACAGTTCGCTGGGTGGTTTGGGGCGGCCGGGTCGTCGTCCGTTGCCGTAGTAGCGGAGGCCGGGGGTGGTGGTGATGGTGCGGATGTGTAGTCCGTCGCGGTCCCAGACGTGGATGCGGTCGTGGTCGAGGGTGCCCAGGACGGTGGCGTGGGCGTGCTGGACGCCGAGCATGATCCGCACGTTGCCGAGCCGGACGACGCCTTGGCCGGTGACGGTGCGGGTGATGATCGCGTCCCCGGTGGGGTCGTAGCCGTCGCCGGGACCGTCCGGTGCCGGTGGGGGTGGGGCGACCGGGGTGGCGGCCCACGCCTGCAGCGGGGTCATCATGCCCAGGGACTGGTGGGGGCGGTGGTTGTAGTAGTCCTCCAGGGCGTCGAGCTGGTGCTGCAGGTCGTCCAGGGTGGCCGCGGCGGGTCGGGCGGCCAGCCAACGTTGGCTGGTCTGGTGGTGCCGTTCGCTCTTGCCGGTGGTCTGGGGGTGCCCCGGGGTGGAGGTGATCACCTGGACTCCCTTGCCGCGTAGCCAGGTCTCCACCACGCCGCGTCGCCCGCGGCGGGCGGGGTTGATGGCGGCGGAGTTGTCGGACAGGAACCGTTGGGGGACACCGGCCCGGTTGATCGCGGCCGCCAGCACGGCTTGGACGTCGGCGGTGGTCTCCCCCGGTGCGGCGCGCGAGGCCAGGACCCGGCGGGAGTGGTCGTCGAGGACCTGCAGCACCGTCGCGGTGGTCCCGTCACCCAGCGGGTGGGTGAACCCGTCCAGCTGCCAGCACTCGTTCGGGGCCGGGTAGGTGAACCGGTGCCGGGTCGCCGGACGCTTGCGCGGGTTGGCCTGGGCCACCCCGGCCCGGGGTGAAGATCCGCGCCAGGGTGGCCCGTGACGGCGCGGGCAGCCCCCGGGCCCGCAGGGCGTGCCGCACGCTGATCGGGCCGCCGTAGCCGCCCTCGGCGATCAGCTCCGCCCGCATCGCCAGCGCCGCCGCCACCACCGCTTGCGGGGTGCCGCCGGCCGGCTTCTTGGGCGCGGTGGACCGTCGCCGGCTCACCGCCAGCGGCCCCTCCCGCGCCGCGACGCGGCGCAACTCGTAGAACCACGACCGTGACATCCGGTGCTGCCGGCAGAACGCCGACACCGCGCCCCACGGCGCGTCCTCGGGCCAGTTCGCGATCGCCAACCGGACATGAACCGGGATCCGATGGTCATCCGTCACGCCACCGGACTGTCCGGTAACTCATGAGACAGAACTGTCCGGTAAGTGGTGAGACATCACACGGGCGGATCGGCCGAGTTAGCGACCATCCCCCTCTGCACGCGGGTGGAGGTCGGCGGCGAGGGCCGCGGTGACCGCGGCGGTCCAGCCGACGTCGTGCACGACCCGCGCGACCAGCCTCTCGCGGGCCCACCGCACCACCGGCTGGGTGCGCACCGCCACCGCCCACCGCCCCAGTTCCGCGTCCGGCAGCGCGAGCGCGTCTCGCCGGAACGCGGTCTGCACCAGGGCCGCGTTGAGCCGGTCGAGGTCGTCGGTGGCGAAGACGAACGTCGCGCGGTCGTCGGCGTCGACGGCCTCCACGGCGACCCGCGCGGCCGCTCCGGTGCCGCTGGCCGCGAGCAGGAACGGCAGCCGCAGCGTGCCGCCCTCGGTCCACAGGCCGAGCCGCAGGCCGTCCGGCGCCGCCAGGCCGACCAGGGTGCGCGCCTGCTCGCCGCGTGCGCGTGCCAGCCATGCTGCGCGCATCGGCTCCCAGCGCGGGCCGGCGTCCTCCGGGCCGAGTGCCCAGCCGTCCGGCGCGTCGATCCCCGTGAGCGAGGGGTCGGTCTCGGCGTACGCGGCGTCGGTGGCCCGCTGAAGCTCGGCCCGGGCGGCGTCGAGCCGCTGCAGCAGCTCGTCGGTACGCGCGCCCAGGCCGGACAGGGTCACGTCGTCCAGTCCGCGCATCCGCAGGGTGAGGGTCCAGCCGTCCCTCTCGACGGCGGCGACGAGAGGTAGCGGCAGGCAGGTGGCCGGGCCGCCGCGGGGCTCCACGGTCAGGGCGTGCGGGAACAGCAGGACGTCGGTGACGGGGGGCTCGGCGCCGGCCGTGGCCGCGCGGAGGTCCCGAGCCTCGAAGGTGACGAGCGGGTCGAACGCGCCCTGGGTCAGCGCCGGGCGGCGCGCGGCACCCCGCAGCGTGCGTACCTGCGCCGCGCACGCGTCGAACCCGCGGCCCAGGTGCGTTACCTCGACCGCCTCGCCGTCGGGGAGGACGAAAGTCAGCGCGTGCGCGCCGTACCGCACGTCGTCGACGTCCAGCCAGTCCAGGTGACGGTCGCCAACGGTCGCGCCGTCCTCGGCGACGGTGAGGGTGGTCGGCTCGCCGGCGAGGCGGCCGGGGTACGCGGTCACGGTCCTGGTGTCGAGGGGCGAGGCGCCGCTACGCCGGGGCGGGGGTGCCGCACTCGCCGCAGAACTTCGCCCCCGCCTTGATCTCGGCACCGCACTCGGTGCAGAAGGCGGTGGGGCTGAGCTTCGCCCCGCAGGACGAGCAGAACTTCCCGCCCTCGACCGGGGCGCCGCAGGAGGGGCAGGCCACCTTCGCCCGCGTCGTGACGTCGATGTCCGCGGTCCAGTCGGTCTCCTTGACCTTCTCCTGGATCTGCTGGACCTGGGCGGCGGCCTGGGCGCGGGACAGCTCGTCGGTGACGAACGGGGAGCAGGTGGCGCACTGCCCGATCTCGGCGTTCCAGCAGACATCGACGCAGACCCAGTTGCCGCACGCCCGGCACTGGCGGAACTGGGGGCGGACCGCCTCCACCGCCTGGGCCAGCGCCTTGTCCTTGGCCGCGGAGTTGGTGCCCCGGTCCATCAGGTCGTCGGCGGCCCCGGTGATGTTGGACAGGGCGCCGCCGAACAGGCCGCCGGCCGAGCGGAGCAGGCCGCGGCCCTTCTCCATCAGGTCGGCCTGGAACGGCGACCGGTAGCCGTTGCCGCAGCGCTCGCAGAAGAACTCGAACTGGTACCCGTCGGTGTTGGACAGGTCCCGGTAGTTGTCGGTGAAGGGCACGATGTCGGTCACCCGCGCATCCTCCCAGCGCGCCCGGCCCGATGCCCAGGGTCCGCGGGAGGTCTGTCGCCCCCCGCGACGGAATGAGTCCGGGCGTCGCTTCTGACCCGCTCTGCGGGACCATCACGACGCCCGGACTCATTCCGTGCGAAGGGTGGGATGGGCGCCCGCGTGTCCGAGGGGGCGCGGGGGTGCGTCAGACGGTCGTCAGACGGTGAGGACGCGGCCCATGCCGGAGTAGTGGGAGCCGTACCACGGGCCCATGATGTGGCTGACCAGGACGTCGCTGCGCGGGTTGGCCGCGTGGACCATCTTGCCGCCGCCGATGTAGACGCCGACGTGGTGCGCGCCGTTGCGGAAGTAGAAGACCAGGTCGCCGGGCTTGGCGTTCTTGCGGGAGACCTTCTTGACCGCGGCGTACTGGGCGCGGGAGTAGTGCGGCAGGCTCTTGCCGGTGGCGACCTGGTAGACGTACCGGGTCAGACCGGAGCAGTCGAAGGCGTTCGGGCCGGAGGCGCCGGCGACGTACGAGTCGCCGATCTGCTTCTTGGCCACCTTGACGACGTCGGCGCGCAGCCGCTCGATCTTGGCGACGCGGGCGCGGTAGGCCTTGGCGCGGGCCTTGGCCCGGGCCTTCTGCTTCTTGGCCTTGATCTGAGCCGGGGTGAGGGCCGGCTTGGCGGGCTTGGCGGGCGTCGCCGCGGGGGCGGGCGTCGCCGGTGCGGCCGGGCTGGCGGGCGTGGCCGGGTCCGCGGGTGCCGCCGGGGTGGCGGGCGTGGCCGGGACGGCGTCGTCGGCGTGGGCCGGCAGGGCGGCGAACGCGGTGGTGGCCAGCAGGCCGGTTCCGGCCAGCACGATGCCGGTGCGGGTGGCGGCCGAGCGCATGCGGGCGCGCAGGGGAGAACGCATGGGGAAGTAGGGCTCCTTCTCGCACCGCCGCCCAGGTCAGCTGTCGGGCTCGGGCGGAAAGGTGCGCCCTACCGCGGTGGCCGGGTCGGCCGTGCGGATTCGCCCCTGGCTCCGGCCGGCGCGCACCTGGCGCGTCCGGATCGGTACCGGTGGGTCCCCGGGTCGACGGTCGGGGCCGCGGGGTGGCGGTCCGTCGCGCCGATTAGGCGGGTCGTCCGCGACCCGCGGGTGCGGATCGGTCGAACGGACGACTCGGAGGACCATAAGGTCACGAATAGGTCACGCCAAATCCTCGTCCGGGTAACGGACATGGGCACAGAGTGACGGCCCCGTCGCAGAACCGTCACATCAGATACGGAAAGTAATCGTTCGCCTTCAACTACTCACGAGTAGGAACACCGATACCCCCGGGGGCACTACGGACCGTGGTCGCCCGATGTGACGAGGCTCACGTGACGGATGTGACTCCTGGGACGACATCGGGCCTCGACGCCTCGGGCCTCCCTCCCTGGCCCGCGCACCTCGCGTACGGGGCGGACCTCGCGTACGGGGGCGGACCTCGCGTACCTCGCCTCCGCACGGCCGCGCTCCCTCTCCTTGCGGTGCCGCTTTCGTGAGCCAGGGGTCGCGAAAGCGGCACCACAGGGTGAGGGGGGACGGGGGGCCGAGGATCAGCGGGGCGCGAGCGCCTCCAGCAGGTCCGCCACACCCTCGTCGGCGTGGTCGGGCAGCACGTGCCGGGCCGCGGCCAGGACCGCCGGGTGCGCGTTGGCGACGGCGTACGCGGTGCCCGCCCAGCGCAGCATGGGCAGGTCATTGGGCGCGTCGCCCACCGCGACCACCGCCTCGGGGCCGACCCCGCGCTCGGCCGCCACCCGGGCCAGCGTGGTGGCCTTGCTGACCCCCGGCGCACTGACCTCCAGCAGCACGTCCCGGGTGTTGGAGTGCGTCGCCTCCACCAGCCCCGCTAGGGCACCCTCCGCCGCGGCGAGGAACGAGTCCGCGTCGTGCGCGTGCTCCGGGGCCGGCCGGGCCAGCAGCTTCACCACGTCACCCGACCCCACCAGGTCCTCGATCGGGGCGATCAGCGTCCCCTCCGGCACCGGCCACCGGGGTACGTAGTCCAGCCCGAGCGCGTACTCCGTCGGGTCCGCCCCGTGCGCGTCCAGGTCGGCGTACGACGCCGCACGCGTCCGGGACAGCACCGACCCGGGGCGGACGCGCTCGACCGCGAACACCGCCCCGGGGACCGCCTCGCGCAGCCGCTGCACCGCCAGCGCGGCGACGGCCGGGTCCAGCGGGAACGATTCGACGACCACCCCGTCGTGCAGGTCCAGCACCACCGCCCCGTTGGCGGAGATCGCCGTGCCGGTATGCCCGGTCATCTCCGCGACCGGCGAGATCCACCGCGGCGGGCGCCCGGTCACGATGACCAGGTCCGGGTGACCGGCGCGGGCCAGCCGGTCCAGCGCGGCCCGGGTCCGCGCGCCGACCGACCCGTCCGGCAGCAGCAGGGTGCCGTCGAGGTCGGTGGCGACGAGTCGCACGTCGGCCGGCACCGGAACGGGGGTCACGCCCCCCAGCCTCGCAGCCGCCCGCTAGGTTCGCCCCGGGAGTCCGCCGGGCGTGGTCCGCGGTCTGCCGCCGAGGGAGTCCGACACCGAGGGAGGGTCGTCGTGGACGACGCCGTGCGCCAGCACAAGTACCTGCTGACCGAGGACGAGATGCCGACGGCCTGGTACAACATCGTCCCCGACCTGCCCGAGCCCCCGCCCCCGCCGCTGCACCCCGGCACCATGCAGCCGGTCGGCCCCGAGGACCTCGCGCCGCTGTTCCCGATGGACCTGATCCTGCAGGAGGTCACGCAGGACCGGTTCGTCGACATCCCCGGCGGGGTGCTGGACGTCTACCGCCAGTGGCGGCCGACCCCGCTGTTCCGCGCGCACCGGCTCGAGCAGGCGCTCGGCACCCCGGCGCGCATCTACTACAAGTACGAGGGCGTCTCGCCCGCCGGCTCGCACAAGCCCAACACGGCGGTCCCGCAGGCGTACTACAACGCCAAGCAGGGCGTGAAGCGGCTGACGACCGAGACCGGTGCCGGCCAGTGGGGCACCGCGCTGGCCTTCGCGTGCGCGCTGTACGGCCTGGACTGCGAGGTCTGGCAGGTCGGGGCGTCGTACGACTCCAAGCCGTACCGCCGGCTGATGATCGAGGCGTTCGGCGGGAAGGTGCACCGCTCGCCCTCTGACCTCACGGAGGCGGGCCGCGCGCTCGGCGCGAACCCTGCCAACCAGTCCGGCTCCCTCGGCATCGCGATCTCGGAGGCCGTCGAGGTCGCGGCCCAGGACCCGGAGACCCGCTACGCGCTCGGCAGCGTCCTCAACCACGTCCTGCTGCACCAGACGGTCATCGGCGAGGAGGCGCTGCTGCAGATGGAGAAGGCGGGGGACACCCCGACGCTCATCGTCGGCTGCACCGGTGGTGGCTCCAATTTCGCCGGGCTGTCCTTCCCGTTCCTGCGCGAGAAGATGGCCGGGCGGATCTCGCCGCGCATCCTCGCCGCCGAGCCCGCCTCCTGCCCGTCGCTGACGCACGGCGTCTATGCGTACGACTTCGGCGACACCGCCGGCATGACGCCGCTGATGAAGATGCACACCCTCGGCCACGACTTCGTCCCCGACCCCATCCACGCGGGCGGCCTGCGCTACCACGGCATGGCGCCGCTGATCAGCCACGTCTACGAGCTCGGGCTGATGGACGCGCAGGCGGTGCCGCAGACGGAGTGCTTCGCCGCGGCGGTGCAGTTCGCGCGCACCGAGGGCATCGTGCCGGCGCCGGAGCCGACGCACGCCCTCGCGCTGGCCATCCAGGAGGCGTTGAAGGCCAAGGAGACCGGCGAGGAGACGGTGATCCTCACCGCGCTGTGCGGCCACGGCCACTTCGACCTGGCCGCGTACGACGACTACCTCAACGGCCGGATGGCCGACGAGGCGGTCAGCGAGGAGCGGTTCGCCGCCGCGCTGCAGACGCTGCCCGAGGTCCCGGTCGGGTGACGGTCGGGAGCGCGTGCTGATGGAGGTCCGGCCCCTCCCGCGGATCGGCCGCGACGTCTCGGTGGTCGGCCTGGGCTGCTGGCAGCTCGGCGCCGACTGGGGTGTCGTCGGCGACTCCGACGCGATGTCGGTGCTGCATGCAGCGGTCGACGCCGGGGTGACGTTCCTCGACACCGCGGACGTGTACGGCGACGGCCGAAGCGAGCGCTTCGTCGGCCGGCTGCTGCGTGAACGACCGGACGCCGGGCTGTTCGTCGCCACCAAGATGGGGCGACGCGCGGATCCCCATGTGGCGGAAGCGTTCACGCTCGACGCGTTCCGCGGCTGGGTCGACCGCAGCCGCACCAACCTGGGCGTGGACCGGCTCGACCTGGTGCAGCTGCACTGCCCGCCGTCGGCGGTGTACGGCTCCGACGCGGTGTTCGACGCGCTCGACACCCTGGTGGACGAGGAGCGCATCGCCGCGTACGGCGTCTCCGTCGAGACCTGCGACGAGGCGCTGGCGGCGATCGCGCGCCCGCATGTGGCGAGCATCCAGATCATCCTCAACGCATTCCGGCGCAAGCCGCTGGAGCGGGTCCTGCCCGCGGCGGCGCAGGCCGGCGTCGGAATCATCGCCCGGGTGCCGCTGGCCAGCGGCCTGCTTTCCGGGAAGTACGACGAGACGACCACGTTCGCCGCGGACGATCACCGCACCTACAACCGCCACGGCGAGGCGTTCGACGTGGGCGAGACGTTCAGCGGTGTTCCGTACGACGTCGGCGTCGCCGCGGCGCGGGAGATCTCGGCGTACACGCCGGCGGGTGCGACCACGGCACAGCTGGCCCTGCGCTGGATCATCGATCAGCCGGGCGTGACGACCGTGATCCCCGGGGCGCGCAACGCCGAGCAGGCCCGGGGCAATGCCGCGGCCGCGGACCTGCCCCCGCTCGGGATGGCCATCCAGGCGGCCGTCCGCGACGTGTACGACCGCAGCATCCGCGAGCACGTCCACGACCGCTGGTAGCCCCGCCTCTCTCGACGGGTGGGGTCCGGGAGGGGGTCGGCGGGAGGGGTCAGGGGAACAGACGGTCCAGCACGTCGGCGACGCCGTCGCCCGGGGTGCCGGAGGTGACGATGTCCGCGGCGGCGGCCACCGACTCCGGGGCGGAGGCCATCGCGATCCCGCGGCCGGCCCACCGGAGCATGTCGACGTCGTTGTAGTTGTCCCCGAACGCCATCGTGTCCTGCGGCGCTACCCCGAGCCGCTCCCGCACGTGATCCAGCATGGACGCCTTGGAGACCCCACGCGGCCCGATGTCCATCCAGGCCACGTCGGCGACGCCGAAGATCACTCCGTGCAGGCCGAGCTCGCGCACGACCTCGCCGAACCCGTTCTCCGCGTGCTCCTCGCTGCGCACCACCAGGCGTACGACCGGCTCGGCCAGCAGCCGCTCCATCGGGGCGTGCAGGATCGACATGCCCAGGGGACCGGTGGGGAAGGGCTCGGTGGTGTGGAACACCCCGTGCACGTCCTCCACCGCGAAGACCGCGTGCGGCAGGGCCTCGCGCAGCCGTGACAGCACCGGCCCCGGGTCGAACGTCTCGGTCTCCACCACCTGCTCGGGCTCGACCCTGGCCAGCACCGCGCCGTTGCTGCACACGGCCCAGCCGTCCAGCCCGGCGGCGACGCCGACCGGCGCCGTCGTCGACAGCGTCCGCCCGGTGGCCAGCACCACCTCGGTCCCCGCGGCCCGGGCCCGTGCGAATGAGTCCCGCACGCGCTGACCCACGATCCCGTCTCGGCCCACCAGCGTGTCGTCGACGTCGACGGCCACCAGTCCCGGCCGCCAGCCGGCGGCGGCGAGGCGGTCGACAGCGAACAGGGTCTCCGGCATCGGCCGCGTCTCGGTCATCGCAGTGCTCCGCTCGAACGTCCGGAGGTCAGCGTCCAGCCGCTGCGGGCGACAACGTCTCGGTGCCCCCGAGGAACGGCTGCAGCGCGACCGGTATGCGCACTGAGCCATCGGGCTGCTGGTGGTTCTCCAGCAGCGCCACGATGATCCGCGGCATCGCGCACAGGGTCCCGTTGAGCGTCGCCAGCGGCCGGACCTCGTCGCCGTCGCGCATCCGGATCTGCAGCCGGCGGGCCTGGAACTCGGTGGTGTTCGACGTGGACGTGACCTCGCGGTACTTGTCCTGCGTCGGGATCCACGCCTCGATGTCGAACTTCCGGGCCGCGCTGGACCCGAGGTCGCCGGTGGCGACGTCGATGACGCGGTACGGCACCTCGAGGTCGTCGAGGAACTCCTTCTCCCAGGCCAGCAGTCGCCGGTGCTCCTCGACCGCGTCCTCCGGCCGGCAGAACGAGAACATCTCGACCTTCTCGAACTGATGCACCCGGATGATTCCCCGGGTGTCCTTGCCGTACGTCCCGGCCTCGCGTCGGAAGCAGGACGAGTAACCGGCGTAGCGCAGCGGAAGCGCTGCGGCGTCGAGGATCTCGCCTGAGTGGTAGGCCGCCAGCGGCACTTCGGCGGTGCCCACGAGGTACATGTCGTCCTGCTCGAGCCGGTAGACGTTCTCGGCAGCCTGGCCGAGGAAGCCGGTGCCCTCCATCGCCGACGGGGACACCAGGACCGGCGGGATCATCGGCACCAGTCCGTGCCGGGCCGCGTGGGCCATGGCCAGGTTGACCAGCGCCAGCTCCAGCAGCGCCCCCGGCCCGGTGAGGTAGAAGAACCGCGCGCCCGACACCTTCGCGCCGCGCTGCACGTCGATCGCGCCGAGCAGCTCACCGAGCTCGAGGTGGTCGCGCGGCTCGAAGCCCTCGGCTGCGAAGTCTCGCGGGGTTCCGACGTGCTCGAGGACGACGAAGTCCTCCTCACCGCCGACGGGCGCGTCCGCCTCGACCAGGTTGGACACGTCCAGCCACAGCTCGTCGGCCTCCTCCTGGGTGAGGGTGGCCATCCGGTCGGCCTCCTTGACCCGCTCGGACAGCTCGGCCGCCTGCGCCATCAGCGCGTCCACCTCGGCCTGCACCGCGGGTCGCTCCTCGTCGGAGGCCTTGCGCAGCGCGCCCTGCAGCGGGCCGATCCGCTTGGACAGCTGCTTCTGCTGCGCGCGCAGCTCGTCGTACGCCTGCTGGGCCGCGCGACGGCGCTTGTCCAGGTCCACCAGGGCGTCGACGAGCTCGACGCTCTCGCCGCGGCGGCGCTGCGACTCGCGCAGCCGGTCGGGGTCGTCACGCAGGACGCGGGGGTCGAGCATGGGCGCCAGCCTAGGCGGCGGCGACCGGGCTACAGGTACGGGCCGCTGCTGCCCCGGCGCGGAGCGGCGTCCTCGTCGGCCCCGACGACCATGCCGGGGACCCCGCCGGGTCCCGGCGCGATGGCCCGGCGGCGCATCTCCTCCAGCTGCGCGCGGGCCGCCATCTGCTGGGCGAACAGCGTGGTCTGGATGCCGTGGAACAGGCCCTCCAGCCAGCCCACCAGCTGGGCCTGCGCGATCCGCAGCTCCGCCTCGCTCGGGGTCGCGTCGTCAGAGAACGGCAGGGACAGCCGGTCCAGCTCCTCGATCAGCTCCGGCGCCAGGCCGTCCTCGAGCTCGTGCACCGACCGCTCGTGGATCTCCTTCAGCCGGACCCGCGCGGCCTCGTCCAGCGGGGCCGACCGGACCTCGTCGAGCAACTGCTTGATCATGCTGCCGATCCGCATCACCTTGGCCGGGTGCTCCACCAGGTCGGTGATGCTGCGGCCCTCCCCGTCGCCGCCCTCGCCGCCGGGCTCCACCACGACGCCGCCGACGACCTCGCCGACAGGACGGCCGTCCGGGCCCACCACGATGACCCGGTGCTCCGGCACCTCGTCGTCGGCCGCGGGTCCGGTGGGCTGGGTCGGCTCCTGGGGCTGGTCCGTCATGCGCCCCATCGTTCCATCCGGTCCGCGCCCACGCCCCCGCATCGCCCCGGACCCCCGCTGGTGGAACCTCCGGCCATCCCCAGGCGTGGTTCGGGCGGTCGTGCGTTCCACCGGGGGTGACGGGTGGGGCGGGGGAATACGCGGTGGCCCCGGGGGCTCCGCGAGGGGGAGGATCCCCCGGTGATGCGAGCGGGACGGGTGCCCCGGCCGGCGGAGGTCCGCTACCCCGCCGAGGTCGACGTACGACCCCTGACCACCGACCCGGCCGACCTGGCCGCGGCGTACGAGGTCGCCGACGCCTGCGAGCGGGCCGCCGTCGGGGAGTCGGAGACCACGCGGGAGGACGTCCGGGCCCTGGTCGAGGGACCCGGCACCGCGCTCGAGGCGTGCCGGTTGGCGACCGTCGACGGCCGCGCGGCCGGGCTGCTCGTCGTGGAGGTCGACAGCGAGGGGCGCGACGTCTTCGTCGACGCGTACGTCGACCCGGCCGCACCGGACGGGCTGCTGGCCGCGCTGGTGGCCGACGGGGTCGTCGCCGCTTACGCCACCGCTGAGGCGGACCCGGCGCCCGGGCCCGGACCCGACGCCGATCTCGTGCACCCGTGCGGCACCGCGTGGCAGGTGGATGCCGGGGCCTTCGCCGCGGACGAGCCCTACCGGGAGGTCCTGCTCGCGCACGGGCTCGTCCCCGCCCGCCGCTTCTGGCGGATGCGCATCGACCTGGGGGAGAACGGGATCGGGCCGCAGGCGCCACCGCCACCCTCTGGCGTGACGATCGAGGTCGCTCGCGACGCGGACCACACTCGGCTGCTGCACGAGCTGTTCGTGGGGTCCTTCGGGGAACACTGGGGCACCGTGGTGCGGCCGTACCAGGAGTGGATCACCATGCTCGGCGCGACGCCGGGTGCCGACCCGGATCGCTGGTACGTGATCCGCCTGCACGGCCGCCCGGCCGCCCTGCTGGTGCTCGACGACTCCCGGGCCGAGCTGGGGGACGGCTACGTCCGCACCCTCGGGGTGCTGCCCTGGGCGCGGGGCCGGGGGCTGGCACGGTGGCTGCTCCACGTGGCGTTCGCCGACGCGGCCGCCCGTGGGCACACGGGCGTGGCGCTCACCGTGGACAGCGAGAACACCACGGGGGCGACGCGGTTGTACGAGGGCGTCGGCATGCGACCGATCCGGGTGATCGACGCGTTCCGGGGCACGCTAGACCCGGCCGAGCCCTAGGGCCGGCCGGGCACCGCCAGCACGACCTTGCCCACCGCCTCGCCGTCGGCGATCACGCGGTGCGCCTCCGCGGCGTCCGGCAGCGGCAGTACCCGGTCGACCACCGGGTGCAGCCGCCCGTCGGAGACCCACGGCCACACCCGATCACGGACCTGCGCGCAGATCCCGGCCTTCTCGTCCAGCGGTCGGGGGCGCAGCGAGGTGGCGTGCACGGTCCCGTTCTTGCGCAGCAGGGCGTTGAGGTCCAGCTCCCCGCGTACGCCGCCCTGCAGGCCGATGACCACGAGCCGGCCGTTGCGGGCGAGGACGTCGACGTTGCGGCCGAGGTACGCCCCACCCATGTTGTCCAGCACGACGTCAGCACCGGCGCCCCCGGACTCGGCGCGCGCCACCTCGACGAAGTCCTCGGTCCGGTAGTCGATGAGGATCTGCGCCCCGAGCTCCGCGCACCGGGCCAGCTTCTCCGGGGAGCCGGCCGTCACCGCCACGCGTGCCCCCATCAGCTGGCCCACCTGGATCGCGGTCGTGCCGATGCCGCCGCCGCCACCGTGCACCAGCAGCAGCTCGCCCTCGCGCAGGCCGGCCACCATGGCGAGGTTGGACCACACCGTGCAGGCGACCTCGGGCAGCGCGGCCGCGGTGACCAGGTCGATGCCGTCGGGCACCGGCATGAGCTGACCGGCCGGGACGGCCACGCGCTCCGCATAGCCCCCGCCGGCCAGCAGCGCGCAGGCCGGGTCGCCGACGGCCCACCCGTCGACGCCCTCGCCGAGTGCTGCCACCGTCCCCGAGCACTCCAGTCCGAGGATGTCCGACGCCCCGGGCGGGGGTGGGTAGAACCCCTGGCGCTGGAGCAGGTCGGCCCGGTTGACCGCGGTCGCGGCCACGTCGAGCAGGACCTCTCCCGGGCCGGGCACCGGGTCGGGCGCCTCCGCCCACCGCATCCGCTCCGGTCCGCCCGGCTCGTCGACGAGGATCGCGTGCACCCGCGTGAGCGTACGCGGCCGACGACGACGGGGCGTGGTTCAGATCTCCGGCGAGGACCGGATGACGACGATGCGGTCGTCCTTCTGCAGCAGGCGTACGTCGTGCCGGTCGAACCGGTGCACGATCCCGCCACGGATGACGGCGAGCACGATCTCGCCGCGCGCGTCCAGCTCCGCCGGCGACACCCCGAGCTCCTCGCGGGTGATGTCGCGCTCGACGACCTCCAGCCCACGGCCGGAGTCCAGCAGGTCCTCCATCAGGTTGCCCGCGGTGGGCGACAGCAGGGACAGCCCGAGCAGGCGCCCCGCGGACTCAGCGGTCGGGATCACGCCGTCGGCGCCGCTCTGCCGGAGCACCTGGGCGTTGATGGCCTCGCGTACGGCGGCGACGATCGTGGCGTTGGGGCTCAGTCTTCGGGCGGTGAGGGTGACCAGCACGGAGGTGTCGTCCTGGTCGGTCGCGACGATGATGCGCGCGGCCTTGTCCGCGGCGGCGTCGAGCAGCACGTCCTCCCGGCGCGCGTCGCCCACCACTCCAGCGAGGCCCATCCGGGTCGCCTCGGCGATGGACTCCGGGTCGGGGCTGACGACCACGATGCGCAGCGGGTCCAGGCCGCTGTCGAGCAGGGTGCGGACAGCGCTGCGGCCCTTGACGCCGAAGCCGATGACCACGGTGTGGTCCTTCACGCTTTGCCTCCAGCGGGACGTGCGGAACTCGTCGCGGGTGCGGCGCGTCAGCACCTCGATCGTCGTGCCGATCAGCACGATGAGGAACAGGAACCGCAGCGGCGTGACCACGACGACGTTCACCAGCCGCGAGGTCTCGCACACCGGGGCGATGTCGCCGTAGCCGGTGGTGGACAGCGTGACGGTCGCGTAGTACAGCGCGTCGAGGACGGTCAGGGTGCCGGTGGTGTCGCCGTTGGAGTAGCAGTCCCGCTCCAGGTAGGCGATCGCCGTGACGACCACGACGCAGGCGACGGCGATGAGCACCCGCACGCCGATGTTGCGCAGCGGGCTGAACCGGCGGACCGGCAGGCTCAGCCGGCCGCCCGCCGAGGGCTCGTCGTCGAGCCCGAGGTGCTCCCTGGGTCCGGCCACGGCCCGACGCTAGCCCTGCCGGGCCGTCGGGTGGTGCAGCGACCGGCCGGTGTCGGTCCCTCGGGTCGGCCGCGGGTGGGGCGCGGGCCGAGTACCGCCCGCGGCACGGGGTGCGGCGGGGACCGGGGTGGTCGGTGATTGTCCCGGGACCTCGGTCCCCAGTTCCGGGCATCCGTCCCGTTTTCACGGTCAAACATGTGTTTATCCGCGAACGGGGCGCAGGATGGGGACGTGAGCAGTGACCGCGACGCGCACCGCGTCCTGGCCGGCGACAGCCGGGCGGACGTGTTCGAGGTCGTCCGGGCTGCCGATCGGCCGATGTCCGTCGCCGAGGTGGCCGAGGCCGTCGGGCTGCACGTGAACACCGTGCGCGGGCATCTCGACCTGCTCGCCGACACCGGCTTCCTCAACCGGACCACCGAGCACCGCAACAGCCCCGGCCGCCCGCGGATCCTGTATGCGGCGACCGCTCGCCCCGTGCCCGATGAGCAGTCCGCAGTCGCCGCGGCGAACTACCGGATCCTCGCCCGGGTCCTGGTCCAGCAGATCGCCGCCCGGGCCGGATCGGCACGGGAGGCCCACGAGATCGCCCGGGTCGCCGGGCGCACCTGGGCGGCGGCCACCCAGGACCTGGCCGAGGAGCACCCGGTCACCACCCTGGCGGAGGCGTACGAGGCGCTCGTCACGCTCATGCAGGACCTCGGCTTCGACCCCCGCCCCGACCCGGCCCGGTCACGGATCGCGCTGCACGCGTGCCCCTACCTCGACGGCTCCCCGGCCCGTGATCTGCCGGTGGTGTGCGGCGTCCACCAAGGACTGCTCGAGGGCACCCTCGAGCGGCTCGGCGCTCCGATCGCGGCCGTCGGGCTCGACGTACGGCTTAGCCCCACCCGCTGCCAGGTCTCCCTGCTGGCGCGGGAGGGGAGCACGTCCCCGACGGAACGCGGGTCGGGGGACTCCGCCGGGCAGTGACTCCCGCCCGGGGGAGCGCCCCGGGCAGTGACTCCGGACGCGCGCGTCCCGGACCGCGAAGGATGACCATGACCGAGACAGTGCCCGCCCCCGGGACCGGCCGGCTGGACGGGGACGTGGAGCAGACCCTGCTCAAGGCGCGCCGCTTCTTCTCGCGTGACGCAGTGTCGGGCGACCTGCGCACGATCACCAAGGAGGGCGGCCGTCAGGCCGACGTCTTCTACCGGGACCGGTGGAGCCACGACAAGGTCGTGAGGTCCACCCACGGGGTGAACTGCACGGGCTCCTGCTCGTGGAAGGTGTACGTCAAGGACGGGATCATCACCTGGGAGTCGCAGCAGACCGACTACCCGTCGGTGGGGCCGGACAGCCCCGAGTACGAGCCCCGCGGCTGCCCGCGCGGCGCGGCGTTCTCCTGGTACACCTACTCGCCCACCCGGGTGCGCTACCCGTACGTGCGCGGCACCCTGCTGGAGCTGTACCGCGAGGCCAAGCAGCGCCTCGGCGACCCGGTCGAGGCGTTCGCCGAGGTGGCCGACGATCCGGACAAGCGGCGTCGCTACCAGTCCGCGCGCGGCAAGGGCGGCTTGGTCCGCGCCACCTGGGCCGAGGCGCTGGAGATCGTCGCGGCCGCGCAGGTGCACACGATCCGGACGTACGGACCGGACCGGGTCGCCGGCTTCTCGCCCATCCCGGCCATGTCGATGGCGTCCCACGCGGCGGGTGCGCGCTACACCTCGCTGCTCGGCGGCGCGATGCTGTCCTTCTACGACTGGTACGCCGACCTGCCGATCGCGTCGCCGCAGGTCTGGGGCGACCAGACCGACGTGCCGGAGTCCGCGGACTGGTGGAACGCGTCGTACCTGGTGATGTGGGGGTCCAACATCCCCACCACCCGCACGCCCGACGCCCACTTCATGACCGAGGCGCGCTACAAGGGCACCAAGGTCGTAACGGTCAGCCCGGACTACGCCGACAACACCAAGTTCGCCGACGAGTGGCTGGCGGCGCACCCCGGCACCGACGGTGCGCTGGCCATGGCGATGGGCCACGTGGTCCTGCGCGAGTTCTACGTCGACCGGCTGGCGCCGGCGTTCGCCGAGTACGCGCGCCGCTACACCGACCTGCCGTTCCTGGTGACGCTGGCCGAGCGTGAGCCCGGCGTGCTGGTGGCCGACCGCTTCCTCACCGCTGCCGACCTCGGTGGCGAGGTGGGCCAGCAGGAGGCAGCGCAGTGGAAGACCGTCCTGCTGGACTCGGCCACCGGTGACCCGGTGGTGCCCAACGGGTCCCTGGGGTTCCGGCACACGCCGTCCGGCGCCGGCCGGTGGAACCTCGACCTCGACGGCGTCGAGCCGGCGCTGACGGTCTACGCCGGATCGACCGGTGACTCCCGGACCGTTGCCCTCCCGAGGTTCGACCTCGGTCAGGAGACCGGGGAGAACGGCGGCGTGCTGCTGCGTGGTGTGCCGGTGCGCACCGTGGGGGGGCGGCTCGTCACGACCGTGCTGGACCTGATGCTGGCGCAGTACGGCGTGGGCCGCGACGGCCTGCCCGGCGAGTGGCCGACCGGGTACGACGACCCGCAGCCGGGGACCCCCGCCTGGCAGGAGGAGATCACCTCGGTCCCGGCCGGACAGGTGGTCCGGATCGCGCGCGAGTTCGCCGACAACGCCGAGCGGTCCGGCGGCCGATCGATGATCATGCTGGGCGCGGGTACCAACCACTGGTTCCACTCCGACACGATCTACCGCGCCATCGTGTCGCTGGTCGTGCTGACCGGATGCCAGGGCGTCAACGGCGGGGGCTGGGCGCACTACGTCGGCCAGGAGAAGTGTCGGCCGTTCACCGGCTGGGCCCAGCTGGCCTTCGGGCTGGACTGGTCGCGGCCGCCGCGGCAGATGGCCGGCACCGCGTTCTGGTACCTCGCCACGGACCAGTGGCGCTACGACGGGTTCCGCGCGGACGCGATCTCCAGCCCGCTGGGCAAGGGACTGTTCGCCGACCGGGCGCTGGCCGACACGTACGCGCAGGCGGTCCGGCTGGGCTGGACGCCGTCGTACCCGACCTTCGACCGCAACCCGATGACCCTCGCGGACGAGGCGGCGGAGTCCGGGGTCGAGGCGCCGGCGTACGTCGTCGACCAGTTGCGCTCGGGTGACCTGCGGTTCGCCTGCGAGGACCCCGACGCCGAGGCCAACTGGCCGCGCGTGCTCACGGTGTGGCGGGCCAACCTGCTCGGCTCGTCGAGCAAGGGCAACGAGTACTTCCTGCGGCACCTGCTCGGGACCGACGGGTCGGTCCGGGCGGAGGAGACCGGTCCGGACGCGCGCCCGAACGACGTCGTGTGGCGCGCGGACGCCCCGATCGGGAAGTTGGACCTGTTGTGCTCGTTGGACTTCCGGATGACGAGCACCGGGCTGTTCTCCGACGTCCTGCTGCCGGCGGCCACCTGGTACGAGAAGCACGACCTGTCGTCGACGGACATGCACCCGTTCGTGCACGCGTTCAACCCGGCCATCTCGCCGCCGTGGGAGACGCGATCGGACTACGACGCGTTCGTGGAGCTGTCGCGGGTGTTCAGCATCCTGGCGGAGAAGCACCTCGGCGTGCGGCGCGACGTGGTCGCCGTCCCGCTGATGCACGACACCCCCGGCGAGACCGCGCAGCCCGGTGGCAAGGTGCTGGACTGGCGGGCCGGGGAGTGCGAGGCGGTTCCGGGGAAGACCATGCCGGGCCTGGTCGTGGTCGAGCGCGACTACCCGGCGACATACGCACGGATGACGGCGCTCGGCCCCAACGTCGAGAACCTGGGCACCGTGGTGAAGGGCATCGCGCTGAAGCCGGAGCCGGAGGTCGAGCGGCTGAAGCGCGTGAACGGCACCGTCCACGGGGGGCCCGCGGACGGCCGCCCGCGGCTCGACCGCGCCGAGCACGCCTGCGAGACGATCCTCGCGCTGTCGGGCACCACCAACGGCCGGCTGGCCACTGCCGGCTTCGAGGTGCTCGAGCAGCGCACCGGCCGACCGCTGGCGGATCTCGCGCGTGACTCCGAGGGGCGGCAGATCACGTTCGCGGACACCCAGTCCCGGCCGCAGCCGGTCATCACGTCGCCGGAGTGGTCGGGCTCGGAGCACGGCGGGCGGCGCTACTCCCCGTTCACCATCAACGTCGAACGGCTCAAGCCCTGGCACACGCTGACCGGGCGTCAGCACTTCTTCCTCGACCACGACTGGATGACGGAGGTCGGCGAGCAGCTGCCGGTCTACCGGCCGCCGCTGAACATGCACCGCATCTTCGGTTCGCAGCAGGACGACGGCTACGGCGAGGCGCAGGTGACGGTGCGCTACCTGACGCCGCACTCGAAGTGGTCCATCCACTCGGAGTACCAGGACAACCTGTTCATGCTGGCACTGTCGCGTGGCGGACCGGACCTGTGGATGTCGGTGGAGGACGCCGCGACCCTCGGGGTGAAGGACAACGACTGGATCGAGGCGTACAACCGCAACGGCGTGGTGGTGGCCCGGGCGGTGGTGACGCACCGGATGCCGCGGGGGACCGTCTACATGTACCACGCCAAGGACCGCACGGTGGACGTCCCCATCGCGGAGACATCCGGCCGACGCGGCGGCATCCACAACTCGCTCACGCGGCTGCTGGTGAAGCCCACGCACCTGATCGGGGGCTACGCCCAGTTGTCCTACGGCTTCAACTACTACGGCCCCACCGGCAACCAGCGCGACGAGGTCACGGTCATCCGTCGCCGGTCGCAGGAGGTGACGTACTGATGAGGGTCATCGCCCAGATGGGCCGGGATCGAGAAGCGGACGAGGGCTGGAAGGTGGCGTACTGATGAAGGTCATGGCCCAGATGGGGATGGTCATGAACCTGGACAAGTGCATCGGGTGCCACACCTGCTCGGTGACCTGCAAGCAGGCGTGGACCAACCGCACCGGTGTCGAGTACGTGTGGTTCAACAACGTGGAGACGCGGCCCGGCCTGGGCTACCCCCGCCGCTACGAGGACCAGGAGGAGTGGCGCGGCGGGTGGACGCTGGACCGCCGGGGGCGACTGCGGCTGAAGGCGGGAGGACGGCTGCACAAGCTGTCGACCATCTTCAGCAATCCGCGGCTGCCGTCCATGGACGACTACTACGAGCCGTGGACGTACGACTACGACATGCTGCTCAGCGCGCCGGCGCAGGAGCACACCCCGGTGGCGCGTCCGAAGTCGATGATCACCGGCGAGCCGATGGCGATCCGGTGGTCGGCGAACTGGGACGACGACCTCGGCGGGGCACCGGAGCACGCTCCGGCGGACCCGGTGCTGCAGAAGCTCTCCACGCAGGTGAAGCTGGAGTTCGAGCAGGCATTCATGTTCTACCTGCCGCGCATCTGCGAGCACTGCCTCAACCCCTCGTGCGTGGCATCGTGCCCGTCCGGGGCGATGTACAAGCGGGCCGAGGACGGCATCGTCCTGGTGGACCAGGACGCCTGCCGCGGCTGGCGGATGTGCGTGTCCGGTTGCCCGTACAAGAAGGTCTACTTCAACCACAAGTCCGGCAAGGCCGAGAAGTGCACCCTGTGCTATCCGCGGCTGGAGGCCGGGCAGCCGACGGTCTGCTCCGAGACCTGCGTCGGTCGCCTGCGGTACCTCGGCCTGTTCCTCTACGACGCCGACAGGGTGGCGCTGGCGGCGACCACGAAGGACCCGAAGGACCTGTACGAGGCGCAACTGGACCTGCTGCTCGACCCGGACGACCCCGAGGTCGTGGGGGTGGCCCGCGAGCAGGGCATCGACGAGGACTGGCTCGACGCGGCGCGCCGGTCCCCGGTCTACCAGCTGGCGAAGGTGCACAGGGTGGCGCTGCCGCTGCATCCGGAGTACCGAACGATGCCGATGGTCTGGTACATCCCGCCACTGTCGCCGGTGGTCAGCGCACTGACGTCGACCGGCCACGACGGCGAGGACGCGGGCAACCTGTTCGGTGCGATCGAGGCGTTGCGCATCCCGATCGAGTACCTGGCCGAGCTGTTCACCGCTGGCGACGTGGCGCCGGTGGACCGGGTGCTGCGGACGCTCGCCGCGATGCGCGCGTACCTGCGTGACATCAACCTGGGCCAGGAGCCGGACGAGTCTATTCCGCAGTCGGTCGGGATGACCGGCGAGCAGATGCTGGCGATGTACCGGCTGCTGGCCATCGCGAAGTACGAGGACCGGTACGTGATCCCAACCGCGCACCGCGAGGTGGCGCTCGCGCTGGACGAGCTGCCGGGCTGCGACCTGGACTATTCGCTGACCGGTGTCGGGGGGACGGCGGTGGGCGAGTCGCGGCCGGTGCCGGTGTCTATCGAGTCGTTCCACGCGACGAAGCAGCGCCTCGAGGCGGACAAGCACCGCGACCTCACCGAGGGGATCCGATGAGCAGGGACGCGAGGGACGAGCTCACGAGGCGGACCGTGTTCGCCGCGGTGTCACGGCTGCTGCGCTACCCGGACGAGGAGTTGGTCGAGGACCTGCCGGTGCTGCGGCGGACGGTCGCCGACCTGCCCCGGTCGGTCGGGGACCCGCTGCTGGGCCTGGTGGGCCACCTGGAGGTCACGCCGCTGCTGGAGCTGCAGCGGTCGTACGTGTCGACGTTCGACCTCAAGCGCCGGTGCTGCCTGTACCTGACGTACTACCTCAACGGCGACACCCGTCGCCGGGGGATGGCGCTGTGGCGGTTCGCCGAGACGTACCGGCGCACCGGTCTCCGGCTCGAGTCCGGCGAGCTGCCGGACTTCCTTCCGGTGCTGCTGGAGTACGCGGTCGTCGGCGACGGAATCACCGGGCTGGGACTGCTGGTGGAGCACCGGGAGGGCCTGGAGGTGCTGCGGCAGGCGCTGCGGTCGCTGCACTCCCCGTACGCCGGCGCGCTCGACGCGCTGTGCCGGGTGCTGCCCGAGATGGGTGAGGAGGAGCTGGCGGCCGCGCTGCGGCTGGCGGCCGAGGGTCCACCGGCGGAGCTGGTGGGTGTCGCGCCGATGGCACCGTTCGGTGTGGTCGACGCAGAGGGGGCGGACGGGCTGGAGCGAGTGGCGGGAGCGCGGGCATGAGCGGCTGGCAGTTCTTCCTCTTCGAGGTGTTCCCGTACGTCGCGCTGACGTCGTTCGTCGTCGGGCTGGTGTGGCGGTACCGCTACGACAAGTTCGGCTGGACCTCGCGCTCGTCGCAGTGGTACGAGAGCCGGACGCTGCGCTGGGCCAGCCCGATGTTCCACTTCGGGATCCTGGGGGTGCTCGCGGGGCACTTCATCGGCCTGGTGATCCCGGCGACCTGGACCGAGAGCATCGGGGTGTCCGAGGACGCCTACCATCTGGTGGCGATGGTCGCCGGCGGAATCTTCGGCGTCATGACCGTCGTGGGGCTGGTGGCGCTGGTGTCCCGGCGCCGGCTGACGCGGTCGGTGTTCCGCGCGACTACGGTCAACGACAAGGTGATGTACCTCGTCCTCGGCGCCGTGATCCTGCTGGGGATGGTCAACACGATCGGCGTGCAGCTGCTCGGCGGCGGCTTCGACTACCGCGACACGGTGGCGGTGTGGTTCCGCAGCATCTTCTGGTTCCGGCCGGAGGGCGACGAGCTGGCGCTCGCGCCGTGGTCGTTCCAGGCGCACGCGGTGATGGCGTTCCTGCTGGTCGCCATCTGGCCGTTCACGCGGCTGGTGCACGTGCTGTCGGCCCCGGTGGGTTACCTGGTGCGCCCGTACGTGGTGTACCGCACCCGCGACCCGCAGCCGCAGCCCTCGGGCTACGCCTCCCGCTGACCGATCTTCTGTGCCGAGTGGAGGGTTGTGGTGGAAGTCGATCGATCGACCCCCACCACAACCCTCCACTCGCGGATGCGGGTCCATGGGGGTGGCGCGGTCCGGTTGACTCAGCGCAGGGCGCCGCGGGAGCGCAGCGCCCCCCGCACCTTGGCGGTGGCCAGATACGGGTCGCGCAGGTCACGGGCGGTGACCTCGACGACGTACCAGCCGTGCTCGCGCAGCAGGGTCCGCCGGCTGGCGTCCCGCTCCCGCTGCCGCGGGTCCGCGTGATAGGCCCCGTCGTACTCGACCGCGATCCGCCACCTGGGGTAGCCGAGGTCGACTCGGGCGATGAAGCCGCCGGCGGGGGCGCGGACGACCAGTTGCGGAATCGGGACGGGCAGACCGGACTCGATCAGGACAACGCGCAGCCGGGACTCCTGCGGGGACTCCGATCGCGGGTCGAGCAACTCCAGCGCCCGGCGGGCCACCCGCACCCCACGCCGCCCCCGGTGTCTTCGCACCATGGCGCGAAGCTCGTCCCTCGTCGCTTGGCCGTCGCGCACGACGGCGTCCGCCACGGCCACGAGGTCGGGCAGGCGCAGTATCGCTGCGAGGTCGACGAAGGTCCGGGCCGGAGTCGTGACCAGGACCCCGTCGTGAACCAGGTAGTCGTCGTCACGTAGCTCAACCCGGTGCCAGCGTGCCTGCGGCCGCTGCATCTTCGCGGCTCCCGATCCGTACGACCGACCGTCCGGCTTCGGTGGCCGGGCGCGGACCCGCGCGGTCAGGTGGACCGGTTGCGGGTCCCGGGTGGCCCAGGCGGGAAGTGGGAGCCGGTGCAGGCGGGCCGCGGTCAGGCCGAATGCGGCGGTGCCTTCCGGGGCAACGAGCGAAAGCGCCCTGACCTGCCCGATCAGGTCGTCCGGCGCATCGACCCTGACCCGAACGCCTCGGGTGGGGGTTCGGAACCGGGCTGCCCGGAAGGCGCCTCGACCGACGCCGTCGCGCCCCCGGGCACCGACGGTGAAGGGGTCGTCGCGGTCGTCCCACCGCGGGTCGTAGGCCATCCGAGGACCGTGGGGGTCGCGGGACGTGTTCCGCGAGGCCGGGGAGCCGGTCTGGGGATGACCCGCTCCCGATCGGGTCCGCTGGGGACGGGGCGAGTGGAGGGTTGTGGTGGAAGTCGATCGATCGACTTCCACCACAACCCTCCACTCGCGGGCACCCTGCGGTCGGGGCTCCGGGCCGGCGGCAAGCCGGGGTTTCTTCGTGTCGTAGGTCCCGGGGCATCGGGTCTCGCGTCAGGATTGACACGAAAGACCCCGTGTCAACGTGGCCGCATGACCACCAGCAGCGACCCGCTCGCGTTCGAGCCCGGGGCACCGCCCACCGCGGCGGAGATCCGTGAGGACCATGACCCGGTCGAGCACCGCCAGCGCCGGCACGTCCTCACCTGGTCGACCGCCGCGTTCACCCTGATGTTCGCGGTCTGGCTGATGTTCGGCGTCCTGGGCATCCCGATCCGCGACGAGTTCGGCCTCAGCGACGTGCAGCTGTCCTGGCTGGTGTCGGTGGCGATCCTCAACGGGTCGATCTGGCGGCTGGCCACCGGCATCCTCGCGGACAAGTTCGGCGGCAAGGTCGTCACGGTCGTGATGCTGCTGATGACCGCGATCCCGGCCTACCTCGTCTCCACCGCGGGCAGCTACCCGGCGCTGCTGTTCTATGCGTTCCTGGTCGGTTTCGCGGGCAATCTCTTCACCGTCGGGATCGCCTGGGTCTCCGCGTGGTACCCGCGGCAGCACCAGGGTTTCGCGCTCGGTGTCTTCGGGGCCGGCAACGTCGGGGCCTCGGTGACCAAGTTCATCGGCCCCGCCCTGATCGCCCTGGTCCCGGCCGCCGGCTACCTCGGCGGGCTCATCCCCGGTGGCTGGCGGTTCGTCCCGTTCCTGTACGCGGTGCTGCTCGTCCTGATGGCCGGCCTGACCTGGTTCGGCACCCCGAAGGTCGACCGCAAGCCGGGCGCCGGGCGCCCGCTCAGCGAGATGCTCCGACCGCTGAAGCAGATGCGGGTGTGGCGGTTCAGCCTTTACTACGTCATCGTCTTCGGCGCGTACGTGGCGTTGTCCGCGTGGCTGCCGAAGTACTACGTCGACGTGTACGACCTGCCGCTGCAGACCGCGGCGCTGCTGACGGCCCTCTTCATCTTCCCGGCGTCGCTGCTGCGACCCTTGGGCGGCTCGCTCTCGGACCACTTCGGCGCCCGCCGAGTCATGTACCTGACGTTCGGGATCATCCTGGTGGCCAGCGGGATCCTGATGATGCCGTACGGCCACGTCGTGCTCTACGGGCCGACCGGCGTCGAGGGCGAGGACAGCCGCAGCGTCCTGGAGTGGACCCCCGGCGTCGTCATCTTCACCATCCTGGTGTTCCTCATCGCCTGCGCCATGGGCATCGGGAAGGCCGCGGTCTACAAGCACATCCCCGAGTACTTCCCCAAGGACGTCGGCGCGGTCGGCGGTCTCGTGGGCGCGCTCGGCGCCCTCGGCGGGTTCTTCCTGCCGCTCGCCTTCGCGTACACCCACGCGTTCAGCGGAGCGCCGCAGTCCACGTTCGGCGTGCTGTTCCTCGTCACGCTCATCGGCGCGGTGTGGATGCACCTGACCGTCCTCAAGATCATGCACCAGCGGGCTCCGGAGACGCGGAACCAGTTCGAGCACCACGACGACGCGACGGGTCCCGACGCGCCGGCCACCCCCGCCGACGCGGATCGCGTCGACGTCACCACGAAGTAGGGAAGGACCCCGATGTCGACCGATACCGCTCCGAAGCCCAAGCGCTCCGGCGGCGACTGGCTGGAGTCGTGGACTCCGGAGGACAAGGACGCGTGGAACAGCTCGCTGGCCTGGCGCACGCTGTGGATCACGACGTTCAACCTGACCCTCGCGTTCATCGCGTGGTTCCTGGTGTCCGCGCTCGCGCCCAAGCTCAACAACATCGGCTTCACCCTGAGCAAGGAGCAGCTGTACTGGCTGACCGCGATGCCCGGTCTGGCGGGCGGCACGCTGCGGCTGATCTGGACGTTCCTGCCGCCGATCATGGGCACCCGCAAACTGGTCACGATCACCTCCGCGCTGCTGCTGCTGCCGCTGGTCGGCTGGGGCCTGGCGGTGCAGAACCCGCAGACCCCGTATGCCGTCCTGCTGTTCCTCGGCATCCTGGCCGGCATCGGTGGCGGCGCGTTCTCCGGCTTCATGCCGAGCACGTCGTACTTCTTCCCCAAGGCCAAGCAGGGCACCGCGCTCGGCCTGCAGGCGGGCATCGGCAACTTCGGTGTCTCGATCGTGCAGTTCGTGACGCCGTGGATCGTCGGCTTCGCCCTGCTCGGCGGCGCGCTCGGCGCTTCGCAGCAGTTCGTCGACGCGGACAAGGGCATCGACAAGGCGGTCTGGTACCAGAACGCCGGCTACGTCTGGGTCCCCTTCGTGATCGTCGGCACCATCCTCGCGTGGCTGCTGCTGAAGTCGGTCCCGGTGCAGGCCCGCGGCCTGCGCGACCAGTTCGACATCTTCAGGAACACCGACACCTGGCTGATGACGCTGCTGTACGTCATCACCTTCGGCACGTTCTCCGGCTTCGCCGCGGCGTTCGGCCTGCTCATCAAGAACCTCTACGGCAGTGACGTCTTCGGGGCGGACGGCATCGACCCGCTGAAGTACGCGTTCCTCGGCGCACTGGTCGGGTCAGCGGCCCGCGTCATTGCCGGCCCGTTCGCAGACCGCCTGGGCGGGGCGCGCATCACACTGGTCGCTGCGGCCGGTATCGCGGCGGCGTCGGTCTTCACGGCCTTCCAGCTGCACCCGACGTCCGTGGACCAGTTCCCCGCGTTCCTGTGGGGGATGCTGGCGATCTTCTTCTTCGCGGGAGTGGGCAACGCGAGCACGTTCAAGCAGATGCCGATGATCTTCGAGCCGCGGCAGGCGGGCGGGGTGATCGGCTGGACGTCGGCCATCGCCGCATACGGCCCGTTCTTCTTCGGGATGCTGCTCGCGGCCATCGCCCCGCAGCTGTTCTTCTTCATGTGGGCCGCGCTCGCGGCGGTCGGCGTGGTCGTGGCGTGGATGCGGTACGCGCGTCCGGGGGCGCCGAAGCCGTCGTGACCTGACCGGCGCGCGCCCGTGGGCGCGCGCCAACGCCGGGACCGGTCAGCCGGCCGCCGGGACGGGGAGCACCTCGACCCGCGAGCCGCGCTGGCCGGTCCCTGGCGGGACGACGGCCAGCCCGTCGCCGAGGGCGAGGCCGCGCAGCATCGCCGGACCGGTGAAGCGCAGCGGGGCGGCCAGCGTCGTAACGTCGCCCGGGTCGAGCTGGACCGGTACCAGCCGGGTGTCGTGCGGGTGCGCGGGGACGTCCTCGGTCAGGACGGCGTCCACGATCCCGCGCTGCTCGGCATCGGGGTCGCCCCGCAGCCCTGCAACCAGGGGCCCGGCCAGCGTCGCCAGCCCGGACACCGCGGCGAGCGGGTTGCCCGGCAGCCCCAGGACGAACCGGCCGTCCGGCAGCCGGGCCAGCAGCATCGGGTGACCCGGGCGCACGGACACCCCGTCGACGATCCACCGGGCCCGCAGGTGCGTGAGCACGTCGTGCAGGTGGTCCACCGGTCCGCGGGCGGTGGACCCGGTGGTGACGAGAACATCCACGTTGGCGTCCTCGATCTCCTCCAGCAGCGCCTGGCGGCTGTCGGGGACCCGTACCGGCGGGTTGCCGCGGGCACCCAGGCCGGCCATCCACGCCGGGACCAGCGGGCCGAGCGCGTCGCGCACCTTGCCCGCGCGCGGCAGCCCGCGCTCCAGCAACTCGTCCCCGAGGACGAGGACGCCCACGACCGGGGTGCGCACCACGGGCAGGCCGTCGTACCCGGCGGCGGCCGCCAGCCCGAGGACGGCCGGCGTCACGACGACGCCCGCGGGGACGAGGAAGTCGCCGTCGCCGCACTCCTCGCCGCGGGCACGCACGTCCGTGCCCGCCGCCAGCGACGAGCCGTCGCCGGGGATCCCGGTCAGCGGGTCCAGCGCGAGCAGGCGGGCGCCGTCGCGGGCCTGCTCCAGGACCGCCTGCTCGCGGCGCAGTACCGCTGTCGCACCCTCGGGCAGGACGGCCCCGGTGGCGATCGGGACGGCGTGGCCGTCGGGGAGCGCGGTGCGGTCCGCGCCGGCGAGGACGGACGCGGCGTCGGGCGAGGTGTCGGCGTGCCAGGGGCCGCGTCCGGCGACCGCCCAGCCGTCCATGGCGGCGGAGTCGAACGGGGGGAGGTCGGTCAGCGCGTGCAGCGGCTCGGCCAGCACCGAGCCGACCGCCTCGTCGAGCCGGGCGGTGACCACCGGCAGCGGCTCGGCCGCCGTCCGGGCCACCAGCCGGGCCTGGGTCCAGGGCAGGACGCCGGACACGCTCGCGGTGCTCACGCCGCCGATCCTGTCACCGCGGGCCTCGGCCCGTCCCGCGCGACTCCCTTGCCCGGCCCCCTTCCGCGGCCGAATGAGTCTGGGCGTCGCTTATGAGGCCCAGAAGGGCCCCCAAGCGACGTGGAGACTCATTCCGTCGCGAGGTGGGGGCGCGGTGCATCCCGCGGTCCGGGTCGGGGCCCGGGTGGACGGGGGCGCGGCTGGACCGGGGGCGCGGCTGGACCGGGGGCGCGGCTGGACCGGGGGCGCGGCTGGACCGGGGGCGCGGCTGGACCGGGGGCGCGGCTGGACCGGGGGCGCGGCTGGACCGGGGGCGCGGCTGGACCGGGGGTCAGGACTGGATGCCGATGTCCCATCGGCCGGCGAGTTGCTGCGTCGTATGGGCCGCGGCACGGACGTCGTCCGCGGACCCGCCGGCCTTGGCGGCCGCGTAGCCCACCAGGAAGGTGCTGATCGGGGCGGCTGGCCGGTCCACGGAGTGGGCGGCGTCCCGCGCCACTTCGAGCAGCAGCTTCACGTCGACCTCGGCGTCGACGCCGAGCTCCTTGGCCAGCGCCGCGGTCCACCGCAGGACGTTGTTCTCCTCAGTGCTCACGCGGCCACACGATCCGCTAAGCGGATCGTGTGGTCAACAACCCGGCCGACACGCCGCGCAAGCTGGCAACACGATCCGGGTAGCGGATCGTGTGCCCGAAGCGCGGGGTGATGGGCAGGGCGGGTCTTGACGCCTGCGTCAACTTGACACTAGCGTCAAGTGTCATGGCACCGGTGCTGCGCAGCCGGGTGGACACCCGGTCGGAGGCGTACGCGGACAACCGCGCGGCGATGCTCGCGGCGCTGGCGGAGGTCCGGGAGCTGCAGGAGCGGGTGGTCGCCGGCGGCGGCTCCACCGACGCGGAGAAGAACGCCCGCACGGTGGCCCGGCACCGGTCCCGGGGCAAGCTGCTCCCGCGCGAGCGGATCGAGCTGCTGCTGGACCCCGACAGCCCCTTCCTGGAGCTCTCCCCGCTGGCCGGCTGGGGCACCGACGACCCGCTCGGCGCCGGCGTCGTCACCGGCGTGGGCCGGGTCAGCGGCACCGAGTGCGTCGTCGTCGCCAACGACCCCACGGTCAAGGGCGGCAGCCAGGGGCCGACCGCGGTCCGCAAGGGCCTGCGCGCGATGGAGGTCGCCCGCGACAACCGCCTGCCGCTGCTGAGCCTCACCGAGTCCGGTGGTGCCGACCTGCCGAAGCAGTCGGAGATCTTCGTTCCCGGCGGGGCCTCGTTCAAGAACCTCACCCAGCTGTCCGCCGCGGGGATCCCCACGGTCACCCTCGTCTTCGGCAGCAGCACGGCGGGCGGCGCCTACGTGCCTGGCATGAGCGACTACGTCGTGCTGCAGAAGGAGGCGGCCCGCGTCTACCTCGGCGGCCCGCCGCTGGTGAAGATGGCGATCGACGAGGACGCGGACGAGGAGGAGCTCGGCGGGGCCGAGATGCACTCCCGCGTCAGCGGCCTGGGCGACTACCTCGCGCTCGACGAGCCGGACGCCCTGCGCATCGGCCGGGACATCGTCGCCCACCTGCGGTGGCGCAAGCAGGGCCCGGGCCCCGACCGCGCCGCCACCCTGCCCGCGTACGACCCGGACGAGCTGCTCGGCATCGCCTCGGCCGACGTGCGCGTCCCGTTCGAGGCCCGCGAGGTCCTCGCCCGCATCCTCGACGGCAGCGAGTTCGAGGAGTTCAAGCCGCTGTACGGCACCACGCTGGTGACCGGCTGGGGGCACGTCGCCGGCTACCCGGTCGGCATCCTCGCCAACAACGGGATCCTGTTCTCCGAGGAGGCGCAGAAGGGCGCCCAGTTCATCCAGCTGTGCAACCGGATGGACGTCCCGATCGTGTTCGCGCAGAACATCACCGGCTTCATGGTCGGCACGCGCTACGAGCAGGGCGGCATCATCAAGGACGGCGCCAAGCTCATCAACGCGGTGAGCAACTCCACCGTGCCGCACCTGACACTGATGATGGGTGCGTCGTACGGCGCGGGGAACTACGGCATGTCCGGCCGCGCCTACGACCCGCGGTTCGTCTTCACCTGGCCCAACCACCGGATCGCGGTGATGGGGTCCAAGCAGCTCGCCGGCGTCCTCACGATCGTGGCGAGGCAGAAGGCGGGAGACGCGTTCGACGAGAACGCCTTCGCCCCGCTGCGCGACGCGTTCGAGCAGCAGGTGGAGAAGGAGTCCACCGCGCTGTTCGCCACCGGCCGGCTGTGGGACGACGGAATCGTCGACCCTCGTGACAGCCGTACGGTCCTGTCCCTCGCGCTGTCCGCCGTGCACTCCGCGCCGGTGCGCGGCGCCGACGGCTTCGGCGTCTTCCGGATGTGAGGGCCGCGATGACCATCACCCGACTGCTCGTCGCCAACCGGGGGGAGATCGCCCGCCGGGTCTTCCGCACCGCGCGGTCGCTGGGCATCCAGACCGTCGCCGTGCACTCAGACCCGGATCGGGACGCGCCGTTCGTCGCCGAGGCCGACCTGGCGGTGGCGCTGCCGGGGACGACCAGCGCGGAGACCTACCTCGACGCCGCGGCGGTGATCGCGGCGGCGACCCGAGCCGGTGCCGACGCAGTCCATCCCGGCTACGGCTTCCTGTCCGAGAACCCCGACTTCGCGGAGGCCGTCGAGGCGGCCGGGCTCACCTGGGTGGGCCCCCCGCCGACGGCCATCCGGGCGATGGCGCTGAAGGTCGAGGCCAAGCGACTGGCTGCGAAGGCAGGGGTGCCGCTGGTGCCCGGTGCCGAGCTGTCCGCGGCCGCCGACGCCGACGAGCTGCGCTCCGCGGGAGACGGCGTCGGATACCCGTTGCTGGTCAAGGCGTCAGCGGGTGGCGGTGGCAAGGGCATGCGCGTCGTGGAGCGCGCCGAGGACCTGGCCGACGCGGTCGCCGCCGCCCAGCGCGAGGCGGCCTCCGCGTTCGGCGACCCCACGGTGTTCCTGGAGCGCTACGTGACCCGGGCCCGGCACGTCGAGGTCCAGGTGTTCGGGGACGCGCACGGCGGGGCGGTCCACCTGTTCGAGCGGGAGTGCAGCATCCAGCGCCGGCACCAGAAGATCGTCGAGGAGTCCCCGTCGCCCGGCGCCACCGACGCGACGCGCGAGGCGATGTTCGAGGCGGCCGTCGCGCTGACGCGCGAGATCGGGTACGTCGGGGCAGGGACCGTCGAGTTCATCGTCTCCGGCGAGGGCTCGGACCAGGAGTTCTACTTCCTGGAGATGAACACCCGGCTGCAGGTGGAGCACCCGGTCACCGAGGCGGTGACCGGGCTGGACCTGGTCGAGTGGCAGCTCCGGATCGCCCAGGGCGAACCGATCCCGTTGCTGCAGAGCGAGATCCGTCGACACGGCCACGCGGTCGAGGTCCGGCTCTACGCCGAGGATCCGACCCGCGGCTACCTGCCCAACACCGGGCGACTGCACGTCGTCGACACCGTCGGCGAGCCGAACGTTCGCGTTGACTCCGGGGTCGAGTCCGGCAGTGAGGTGTCCGCGCACTACGACCCGATGCTGGCGAAGGTCATCGCCCATGGCCCCACGCGTGCCGTCGCGTCGGCCCGCCTGGCCGGGCACCTGCGGCGCATGCGCATCCACGGACTCACGACCAACCGGGACTCCCTCGTCGCTGTGCTCGACTCCCCGGCCTACCGCGCCGGCGACACGACCACAGCGTTCCTGGAGGAGCACCCCGAGGTGCTCGCACCCGCCCTCCCGGAGGAGGTGCGGGACCGGCACCTGGTGGCCGCGACCTTCGCGGAGTCGGCGCTGCAGCGGGCCGCGGCGCCCGATCGCGACCTGGCGCCGGCCGGATGGCGCAACGTCCCCGCCACCCTGCAGGCCCGCTCGTGGCACCCCGCGTCCGGCGGCTCCGGTGAGGAGGACGTCACGGTTGCCTACCGCACCGCCGGCGCGGTCACCGCGGACCCGGCGCCGCGCGTGAGCCTGGTCGGCGGCGACCAGGACCCGTTCACCGATCCGGGCCGGACGGTGCCGGACCCGACCGTCCTCGTGCGCAGCATCGGCCGGGACGCCGCGGACGCCGCCGACGTGGTGGTCCTCGACGTCGACACCGACGGTGTCGGCGCGCGCGTCACCGTCACCCGCTACGCGGACCTCGTCTGCGTCGACGACGGCCTGCACTCCACGGCCTGGCGGCCACGGTCGAGGTTCGGTGACGCGACCCACGAGGCCGGCGCCCGCGGACCGTCCACCCCCGTGCCCGGAACGGTCACCCTCGTCCAGGTCGCCGTCGGCGACCGGGTGCGTGAGGGACAGACCCTGGTCGTCCTGGAGGCCATGAAGATGGAGCACCGGATCGTGGCGGACTCCGACGCCGTCGTCACCGACGTGCTGGTGGAGCCGGGGCAGGCGGTCGACGCGCACCAGGTCGTCGTCGTCCTCGACGAGACGGACGAGACCGTCACCGGGACCGACGACGGAGCGTCCGCATGAGCGACGCACCCCGCCGGCCGGTCCGCATCGCCAACTGCAGCGGCTTCTTCGGGGACCGCATCGCGGCGGCCCGCGAGATGGTCGACGGCGGCCCGGTCGACGTGCTCACCGGCGACTGGCTGGCCGAGCTGACGATGCTCATCCTGGCGCGGCAGCGGATGAAGCACGGTGCCGGCGCGGGCTACGCGCGCACGTTCCTGACCCAGATGGAGCAGGTCCTGGGCACCTGCCTGGACCGCGGCGTCCGGGTCGTCACCAATGCCGGCGGCCTGGACCCACAGGGGCTGGCGGATGCGTTGCGCGCCAAGGCCGACGAGCTGGGCCTCGGCGCCGTCCGCATCGGCGTGGTCACCGGGGACGACCTCGTGACACGGCTCGACGACCTGCGGGCGCAGGGCGAGGCGCTGGTCAACATGGACACCGGCGAGGAGTTCGCCTCCCTCGGCGTCCCCGCGCTCACGGCCAACGCCTACCTCGGCGGCCGCGGCATCACCGCCGCTCTGGACGCCGGGGCCGACGTCGTCATCACCGGCCGGGTCACCGACGCCGCCCTCGCGGTCGGACCCGCGGCGTGGTGGCACGGGTGGTCGTACGACGACGCCGTGACCGGGGACCAGGACGCGCTCGACGCCCTCGCCGGTGCCGTCGTCGCCGGGCATGTGATCGAGTGCGGCGCGCAGGCGACGGGCGGCAACTACGCGTTCTTCACCGACGTCCCGGGACTGGAGCACGTCGGCTTCCCGATCGCCGAGGTCGCCGCCGACGGGGCGTCGGTGATCACCAAGCATGAGGGGACCGGCGGCCTGGTCAGCGTGGGCACCGTCACCGCCCAGCTGCTGTACGAGGTGGGGGGCCCGGAGTACGCCAACCCGGACGTCACGGCCCGCTTCGACACCATCCACCTGCGCCAGGTGGGCCGGGACCGGGTGCGCATCTCGGGCGTGCGGGGCGAGCTGCCGCCAGCCCGGCTGAAGGTGTCGCTCAACTACCTCGGCGGCTTCCGCAACACGATGTCGCTCGTGCTCACCGGGCTCGACGCCGACGCGAAGGCCGACCTGGCGCTGCGCACCGTCACCGGCCTCACCCTCGACGACGTGGCGGCCGACCCCGACCCGCGCCGGCTCGGTCCCCGCTCGGGCCTCGGTGTGCGCGAGCTCGCGGTCGAGCTGCAGCGCGACCAGGGCGACGACCCGGCGACGACCGCCGAGGCGCAGGCCCACCTGCGCCTCACCGTGAAGGACGCGGACCCGAAGAAGGTCGGCAAGCCCTTCACCACCGCGGTGGTGGAGGCGGCACTCGGGTCGTACCCGGGAATGTTCCCCACCGCGCCGCCCGCGGACGGGACTCCGTACGGCGTCTACTGGCCGACGTCGGTGGCCGCAGACGCGGTGGTCCAGACGGTGACGCTCGACGGCCACGAGGTCGGCACGGTGCCGGGCGGCGGCTGCGCGCATGGCACCCAGCGGCAGCACCGCGAGCCGTCGCGGCACGACGCAGACGCGCACGGGCCCTCGGTCCCGGTCCCGCCCGGTCCCACCCGGCGGCTCCCGCTGGGCGCGGTCGCCGGCGCGCGGTCCGGCGACAAGGGCGGGGACGCGAACGTCGGGGTCTGGGCCCCCGACCCGACCGAGCCCGAGGCGGTGGCGTTGGCGTGGGGGGAGACCGACACGCTCGTCGCGCTCGGCGTCGACGCCGAGCACGACACCGCTGCGGTCTGGGCCGAGGACTCCCCACTCGTGCCGGACCCCGGTCTGGTCATCCGCGCCGACGCGACCTTCGACTGGCTGGTGCACACGCTGACCCCGGACGGCGTCCGCCGACTGCTGCCCGAGGCCCGGAACCTCGACGTCGACGTGTACCCGCTGCCGAACCTGCGCGCGGTCAACGTCGTCATCCGCGGACTGCTCGGCCGCGGAGTCGCCGAGTCGACCCGGTTGGACCCGCAGGCGAAGGGACTCGGGGAGCACCTGCGGGCGCGGCTCGTGGACGTACCGACGGTGCTGCTGCCGCCGGCCGACGGCGAGGACGCGGACGCGGCGGAGGGGCACGCGTGAGCGTCGCCGTGACCGGCGAGAGCGGGCGCGCCCCGTTGACCGAGCGCGGCCGCCGCACCCGCGACGGGCTGCTGACCGCGGCGCGCGGGGTCTTCGAGGCACGCGGGTTCAGCGCGACCCGCATGGGCGACATCGCCGAGGCGGCCGGCGTCAGCCACGGCACGGTCTACACCTGGTTCGACACCAAGGAGGACCTGCTCGCGGGCGTCGTGGACGGCATCGTGGCCGAGCTGTACGACGCGCTGCGGGTCCGCGACGACGCCGACCCGGTGCAGCGCATCGCGATGGCGAACCGGTCGTACCTGGACGCCTACCGCGCCAACGCCCGCCTGCTCGAGATCGTGGAACAGGTGGCGACCACCGACCCGCGGTTCCGCGCGGTACTCGCCGACCTGCGCTCCACGCACGTTGCGCGGGTGGCCGCGACCGTGCGCCGGATGCAGCGCGACGGCGTCGCCTCCGCCGACCTGGACCCTGAGCTCGCCGCCGCTGCGCTGTGCTCGATGGTCGAGGGCTTCGCGCGCAACTGGTTCGGCCGCGGCGAGACGTACGACGAGGTGGCCGCCACCGACACCCTGACCCGGCTGTGGGCTCGCGCCCTGCAGCTGCCCGAGCCGACCGCAACGCCCACGGAGGGACCCTGATGGACTTCACGCCCGAGCACGACCAGTTCCGCGCGGTCGTGCGCGACCTCGTCGAGACCGAGATCAACCCGTACGTCGACGAGTGGGAGGAGGCCGGGACGTTCCCGGCCCACGAACTGTTCCCGAAGCTGGCGAAGGTCGGGGCGCTGGGACTGGAGTACGACCCGGAGTACGGCGGACAGGGTGCGGACCACTCGTTCACCCTCGTGCTGGCAGAGGAACTCGGCCGGGCCGATTGCGCCGGCGTTCCCATGGCGATCGCGGTGCAGACGTCGATGGCGACACCGGCGCTCGCGCGCTTCGGCAGCGACGAGCTGAAGCAGCGCTACCTCGCGCCGGCGCTGCGGGGGGAGCAGGTCTGCTCGATCGCGGTGTCCGAGCCGGACGCCGGGTCCGACGTCGCAGGCATCCGGACCCGGGCCGTCCGCGACGGGGACGAGTGGGTCATCAACGGCCGGAAGATGTGGATCACCAACGGGACCCAGGCCGACTGGCTGTGCCTGCTGGCCCGCACCTCCGACGAGGGCGGCTACCAGGGCATGTCGATGATCGTCGTCCCCACGGACACGCCCGGGTTCTCCGTCGGCCGCAAGATCGAGAAGATGGGCAACCGCTCCAGCGACACCGCGGAGCTGGTCCTGGACGACGTGCGGGTCCCGGTCGGGAACGCGATCGGCGAGCCCGGCCGAGGGTTCCAGCAGCAGATGGCACAGTTCCAGGACGAGCGCCTGATCGGCGCGTACATGGCCGTCGCCGGTGCGCGGCGGGCACTGGACCGCACGATGGACTACCTGCGCGACCGGGTCGCCTTCGGCAAGCCGCTGCTGGCGAACCAGGCGATCCAGTACCGCCTCGCCGAGCTCGTCGCCGACGTCGACGTCCTGCGGGACTACCTGCGGCACACCGCCGAGCGCTACGTCGCGGGGGAGGACGTCAGCCGGCAGGCCACCATCGCCAAGCTCAAGTCCGGCCGCCTGATCCGCGACGTGGCCGACGCCTGCGTGCAGTACCACGGCGGTATGGGCTACGCCGAGGAGATGTGGGTGGCGCGGTACTTCCGGGACGCCCGCCTGGTGTCGATCGGGGGCGGCGCGGACGAGGTCATGCTGCGCATCATCACGATGATGGAGGGGATGGGGAAGCGGTGAGCGACGTGACTGCTGACTCTCCGGTCAGGTACTCGGTCAGCGGCGGCGTCGCGACCATCACCCTGGACCGGCCGGAGCAGAAGAACCGCCTCGACGCGGCCGGCATGGCCGCCCTGCTGGCCCACCTGCAGGCGGCGGCTGCGGACGAGTCCGTACGCGTCGTGGTCCTGACCGGCACCGGCTCGACGTTCTGCGCCGGCGCGGACCTGTCGTCAGCGGTCGCCGCAGACGCGGACGCCTTCACCGGGTCCGGTCCGCAGGCACTGGTCGCGGTGCTGGAGGCGATGCTCGACCACCCCAAGCCGATCGTGGGCCGGGTCCAGGGCCACGTCGCCGGAGGTGGCAACGGCCTGGTCGCCGCGTGCGACATCGCGGTGGCCGACGCGGGCGCCCGCTTCGCCTTCAGCGAGGTGCGGGTCGGCGTGGCCCCGGCCGTGATCTCGGTGGTGTGCCTGCGCCGGATGCACCTGTCCGACGGGTACGAGTTGCTGCTGACCGGCGAGCGGGTCGACGCCGAGCGGGTCCGGCAGGCCGGTCTGGTCGCCCGGGTCGCGGAGACCGAGGCGCTCGACGCGACCGTGCAGGCGTACGTCGACGCGCTGCTGCTCGGCGGCCCGCAGGCACTGACCCGGACCAAGGAACTGCTGCGCCGGGTGCCGTCGATGGACCGGGCCGAGGCCTTCGCCTGGACCGCGGAGCTGTCCGCGGCGCTGTTCACGTCGGAGGAGGCCCGGGAGGGGATGACCGCCTTCCTCACCAAGCGCCCGCCCGCCTGGGCCCCGCCCCCGCCCGCCTGAACGCCACAATCCCCACCCCAGCCCGTCCGCCCCTCCTCGGCCGAATGAGTCCCCACGTTGCTTGGAGGCCGAATTCGGCTTCGTAAGCGACGCCACCACTCATTCCGTCGCAGAGGGAGGGGGCGGGACCCGTCGCGGAGGGGTGGGCGGGGACTCGCGGCAGCGGGGTGCAGGGGGGACCCGCGGTCAGGACCAGCCGAGGCGCGCGGCGTCGGCCGGGGTATCGAGGTCCGCGGCGGCATCCCAGGAGTCCGGCACCTCGACCACGGCGAGCCCGTCGAACAGCCGCCGCGCCGGCGCCCCGGTGCCACCCGCCAGCCGTACGGCGGCCGCCTCCATCGCGCCACGCCGGGCCGCTGCGCACAGCCAGACCCGGCGCCCGGTCGCGTCCACCAGGACCGCGGCGTCGACGGGTGACCCGGCCCGCCCGCCCGCCCCACCTTCCAGCGCGGCCAGCAGGGCGGGCAGCGCGCGAGCGGCGTACGGGGCGTCCCCGGCGAGCACTGCGACCAGCGATGCGGATCCGTGCGCCAGCCCGGCGCACACGCCCGCCGCCGGACCCCCGCCGGGCGGGTGCTCCCGCGCCCACTCCACCGTGACGCCTGCGGCCGGTCCGCCGAGCACGCGCCGCGGCCCCACCACCACCAGCGCCCCCAACCGCGGTCCCAGCGCACCCAGGACTCCGGCGACCGACGCTTCCAGGACGGTGGCGGACCCCCGCCGGAGGTCCAGCTTGTCCGGGCCGGCGGAGTCGTCGGCCCGCATGCGGGTGGATCCGCCGCCGGCCACGACCAGCACGTCGACCCGGGCCGGGTCGCCACCCTCGTGCGGACGGGATGGGATTCCATGGACACCCTGCAACGCGGCGGCCCTCCGTCCTAGGGTGAGTTCGTCGGTCCCGACGTCCTCTAGGGGTGCGCTGTGAAGAAGGTTCTCCTCATCCTGATCGGGCTCGCCCTCCTCGGGGGCGCCGCGTACATGATCCAGCAGCGCCGCGCCGCCTGAGCCCGTCCACGCCGCCGCCGCGCCCGGGGAACCGGGGCGGCGGCCGCGTCCGTTCCGCCGTCGACGCGGTGTCGCACTGACGACACCGTGTCGCAGCTGCGTCGCGAGCCGGGAGCGTCGACCCCGGCCGCGCTCTCGGGAGTGTTGAATAGCCACGTGTCCAAGACCGTCATGATCGTCGAGGACGACGCCGGCATCCGGCTGGTCCTGCGCACCTTCCTCGAGGAGGAGGGCTATCGCGTCCTCGAGGCGACGACCGGCGAGGAGGCGCTCGCCCTCGCGCTCGACGAGCCGGCCGATGTCGTGCTCGTCGACCTGCGGCTGCCCGGGATCCACGGCCTGGACGTCGTCCGCTCGCTACGGGCGACCAGCAGCGTGCCGATCGTCATCGTGACCGCCCAGGCGGACAGCCACGACGTCGTGGCGGGCCTCGAGGCGGGCGCGGACGACTACGTCACCAAGCCGTTCGTCGCCAAGGAGCTGTCCGCCCGGATCCGGGCGCAGCTGCGGCGGACCGCCCCTGCGGAGTCGCAGGACGAGGCCGCCCTCGTGTGCGGCGAGATCGAGGTGCGTCCCGACACGGCGGAGGCGCTGCGCAGCGGCGAGCCGTTGACGTTGTCGCGTACGGAGTTCCGCGTGCTGCAGGAGCTCGTCCTCGCCCGCGGGCGCGTGCTCAGCCGGGACGACCTGCTGCGCCGGGTCTGGGGATATGGCAACGCCGGCGACGGTCGGGTGGTGGACAACCTCATCTACCGGCTGCGCAGCAAGATCGAGGAGGACCCCGCGGACCCGGTGCACCTGGTGACCGTCCGCGGCTTCGGCTACCGACTCAAGCCGTGACCGCAGCGGGCGACCCGGGACGGGGCTGACCGGTGCGGCTGGGGCTGCGGGCGCGGGTCGCGCTGTCGTTCGGCCTGCTCAGCCTCGCCGTCGCCGTCGTCGTCAGCGGGACCTTCTACGCGTTCGCCCGCTACTACCTGGTGGCGCAACGGGAGTCGACGGCGCTGACCCGCGCGCTGCTGGACGCCCGAGCCCTCGACGCGACGCTGGCCAGCGGCGAGGCGGAGGGCGACCCGGGCGCCGCACTGGAGCAGCTGCCGTCGGTGGAGACGTCGCAGCCGCTGGTCCGGGTCGACGGGGTCTGGTACACCCGCGGCGTCACGGTGTCGCCGGACGACCTGCCGGCGGGGCTGCTCGCGCTCGCGGCCGAGCAGGGCGGCGCCAGCCAGCGGTTCGCGGTGGGCGGCTCCCCGTACTTCGTCGTCGCCGTGCCCCTCGCCGACGCCGACACGGTGTACGTCGAGGTCTTCTCGCTGTCCGACCTCAACGGGGCGCTGGTGGTGATCGGCTGGCTGCTGGTCGCCGCGGCGATCCTCGCCTTCGGGGTGGGGACGCTGTTGGGCCAGTACGCCGGGGCCCGGCTGCTGCGGCCGCTGCGCGAGCTCGGCGAGGGGGCGACCCGGCTGGCGGACGGCGACCTGGACGCGCGGATCAAGCCGAGCGGGGACCCGGACCTGGACCCGATCTCGACCGCGTTCAACGACATGGCCGGCGCGGTCCAGTCCCGGATCGCTCGCGAGACCCGGTTCGCCGCCAACGTCAGCCACGAGCTGCGCTCCCCACTGACGACCATCGTCGGGACGGCGGAGATCCTCGAGCGGCGCAAGGACCGGCTGCCCGAGCGCGACGGCGAGCTCGTCACGCTCCTGGCCAGCCAGGTCCGCCGGCTGTCGCGGACCGTGCTGGACCTGCTGGAGATCGCCCGGATCAGCCAGCAGGTGCCGGTCCAGCTGGAGACGGCGGACGTCACCGGGCTGGTCGCCGAGGTGATGCGGGACCGCGGCCAGTCCCTGGACCTGCTGCACGGCGACGAGCAGTACGTGCGCACCGACGCCCGCCGGGTCGAGCGGATCGTGGCCAACCTGGTGGACAACGCCGACCGGCACGGCGGCGGCCTGGTGGGGGTCACGGTGGAACGGGACGGCACCGTCGTCCGTCTGTGTGTCGACGACGGCGGGCCCGGGATCCCGCCGGAGGAGGCGGCGCAGGTGTTCGAGCCCTTCACCCGCGGGTCCACCGCGGTCGGCGCCGAGGGCGCCGGCCTGGGGCTGGCCCTGGTCCGCGAGCAGGCCCGCCTGCTCGGTGCCACCGTCCGGGTCGAGCAGGCTCCGGCGGGCGGTGCGCGCTTCGTCGTCGAGATCCCCGAGGACCGGCCGTGACGCGTCGTCGCCCGGTGCTGGCAGGGCTTGCCGCGGCGGTCGCCGCCGGACTGCTCGCCGGGTGCGGAGTCCCGTTGGAGAGCGAGGCACGTGCCCTGCCCGACGGAGCGATCCCGTTGCAGGGCACCGCCTCCGCGTCCCCGACGGCGTCCGCCACGCCGACCGAGAGCCAGAGCACGGTGCCCACGGCCGAGGCCGCCGAGGTGTGGCTGGCCTCAGAGGCGGGCCTGGTTCCGGTCGAGCGCGAGCTGCCGCTGGACTACGGGCCGGAGGCGCTGCTGGAGCAGCTCGCCGCCGAGCCCACGCCCGAGGAGGCGGCGCTCGGACTGCGCACCGCGGTCACCGACCCGGTGGGAGGCGGGCAGCTGGTCGTGGTCGCGCCCACCCAGCCCGAACCCGACCCGTCGGCGACGTCGGGTGAGCCGCCCCCGCTGGCCATCCAGGTCGAGGACGCGTTCCGCCAGCTGCCGCCGAACGAGCAGGTGATCGTCCTCGGCCAGGTCGTGCTGACGATGTCCGCGTCCGGCTACCCGTCGGTGGTGTTCACCGACTCCCTCGGTGCGCCGCTGGCCGTACCGCTGCCCGACGGGCTGCTCGCGTCCGCGCCGGTCACCGCGGCGGACTACTCGTCGCTCATCGCGCCCTGACCCCGTCGACCGCCCTCGTGTCGGGGCGCGGTGGTACTGCTGGTGCCGTGCGCCGGTCTGGTGCAGTACGTCGTCCCGCGGCGCTCGTCGGCCGCGCGCTGGCGCTCGCCGCCGTGGTCGTGCTGGCCGGCTGTGGCGGATCTGGGGTCGGCGGATCGGACGTGGACGGACCGGGACGCGCCATTGGCCCGCTCGGCACCGGCGGTCCCGCGGCCGTGCCGGCCGCCGCTCCCCGCGGTCCGGTGAACACCGGCTGGCGGGTGTCTCGGGTGGTGGACGGCGACACCGTCTGGGTGTCCCGGGCCGGTACCCGGGTCAAGGTCCGGCTGATCGGCATCGACACCCCCGAGACGGTGGACCCGGGCGAGCCGGTGGGCTGCTACGGCCCGCAGGCCTCCGCGTTCGCGCAGGCGGAGCTCGCCGACCGCGCCGTCGTGCTGGAGTACGACGAGTCGCAGGGCCGAGAGGACCGGTACGGGCGCACGTTGGCGTACCTGTGGACCGTGGGGCCGGACGGCCGCCCGGAGCGGATGTACCAGGTGGCCGCGCTCGGGGCCGGGGTCGCGCGGGAGTACACCTACGACCGGCCGTACGCGTGGCGGGCGGAGTTCCTCGCCGAGCAGGCCGCGGCCCGCGCCGCGGGCCGCGGCCTGTGGTCCGCCTGCCCATCCCCGTGGCAGTGACGAGCATCACATCCCACGCGTCGTATCCTGCGACGATCGGCAACGCACGAGGCGCGTGTGGGTGACGTGAACTCGATCCGAGGTCAAGACGCTCCGCCGAACGGCCGATGTTCGAGGTGTCAGGGGGCAGTCGAGCCGAGGGAGCGACCCCGATGCGCATCCGGACCACCGCCGCCCGTACCGGCCGGGGCACCGCGGTCGCCGCCGCGGTCCTGGGGCTGGTCGCGTCCGGCCTGGTCGGGCTGGCCGGCGCCGCCCCCGCGACCGCCGCCACCACCGCGGCCGCACCCGCCGCCGCTGCCCCCGCCGCCAAGGCCAAGCCGAAGCCGAAGCCGGGCACCGTCTGGACGTCCGCCGCGATGTCGCTGAGCACCAAGAAGACCGAGGTCTCCACCCCCGTGACCGTCACGCTCAGCCTCAAGGCCGGCACGGTGAAGGGCGCCAGCGGGATCGCGTACCGGCCGGTCCTGGTCGAGGTGTCCACCGACAAGCAGACCTGGGTCACCGCGGCCTCGCTCAAGACCGACAAGTACGGCAAGGCCGCCACCACGCTCACCGTGCCGTCCACCGAAGGCGCCTGGTCCGTCCGCGTCAACGTCCCGACCTTCCGCTACTGGAAGGCCCGCGTCACCAGCTACCAGGTCGTCGCGGTCATCCCGATCCAGTACGCCCCCGTCCCGCCGAAGCCGCTCGAGCCCGTCAACACCGGCGTCCCCGTCACCGCGAGCCTGTTCGGCTCGCACCCCGTCGGCGGCACTCCGCCCGCGGCCGGCAGCGTCCGGCTGTGGGACACCGGCACCACCTGGGGCTCGATCGAGCCGGCGCGCGGGGTCTACCACTGGACGGCGCTCGACGCGAAGGTGGCGGCGGCCGAGGCCGCCGGGCAGGACGTGCTCTACGTCCTCGGCGGTACCCCGCTGTGGGCGGGTGGCTCGCCCCGCTACTCCACCGAGTACGCAGGCCCGGGATCTACCGCCGTCCCCGCGGACCCCGCGTACTTCGAGGAGTTCGTCCGCGCCGTCGTGAACCGCTACGGATCGCGGATCGCCGCGTACCAGATCTGGAACGAGGCGAACATCGAGGGCTTCTGGAACGGCACCGCCGACCAGATGGCCGACCTGACCGCCCGCGCGTACAGCATCATCAAGTCCGCGCAGCCGAACGCGATCGTCGTGGCCGCGTCGACCGGGTCCCGCTGGGTCTGGGGCTTCGCGCAGTTCTACCCGGACTACCTCAAGGCGCTGGCGGCGCGGAACTGGCCGATCGACGTCTACTCGGCGCACCTGTACCCGATGTCCGACGGCACCCCCGTCGACCGGACGTACCTGCTGGGGATGCTGCAGACCGCGCTGGACAACGCGGACGCGCCGGACAAGCCGATCTGGGAGACCGAGATCAACTACGGCGTCACCAACCCGGGCCTCGGCCAGACCGCCCGCGTCGTCGACGGCGACCTGGCCCGCGAGTACGTCGCCAAGACCTACCTGGACTCGCTGCGGTTCGGGATCGCCCGCTCGTACTGGTACGCGTGGACCGCGCAGTACCACCTGCTCGGCATCCAGATGTGGCACGCCACCGCTGCCGCGCAGGCCTACCAGGCCACGGTGGACTGGTTGGTCGGGTCCTCCTACCTCGGCTGCGAGGCGACCGGCCAGGTCGTGGACTGCTCCTTCACCCGCGACGGCGCCCCGTTCCACGTGCTCTACACCGACAACAGCGCCCCGGCTGAGGTCGGCACCCCCGCCGGGCTGACCACGGTGACCACGCTGACCGGCACCACCTCTCCCGCCGGCGCGACCCTCACCGTGACCGGGATGCCGGTGCTGGTGTCCTGACCGCCCCGACTCTTGCCCGACTCTCACCGTCCCGCGGTGCTGCTCTAGGGCCCGAGCGGAACGGTGCCGGCATGGACACCGACCCGAACCCCCTCGAGCCCCCCACCCTCAGCCGACGTGGCTTCCTGCTCGCCGGCCTGGCCGGGGCCCTGGGCGTCACGGCCGCGGGGACCACGGCCGTGCTCGCGCAGGCCCGCCCCAGCTGGGCGGCCGACCGGGTGCTGGTCGACGTCACCGGCGACTACTCGCTCGTGGACGCGACCACCGGGACCGAGGTCGTCGTCACCGTCCGCAACGGCGTCCGCCGGATCCGGGCCAACGGGCTGCCCAACCACGGCACCGGCCGGTTCCCCAACGCGTACAACCCCAACACCATCTCGGCGCAGTCGTACGACTTCTCGCTGCCGGTACGGCCCGAGCGTGCGGACGTGTTCACGCCGTACGACCTCCCGCAGCCGTTCGGGATCGCGGTCAACGGGGTCCTGTTCGACCCGCTCGCCAACGAGTTCTGGCGGGGCGACCGCGCTAGCGGCTGGCAGTACGACGCGCTCGGCGGCGGCATCGACCTCGGGCTGGACACCAGCAACGCCCACGTCCAGCCCACCGGGGCCTACCACTACCACGGTGTCCCCACCGGCCTGGCGTCGTCGCTGCCGAGTCGCCGGCACGGACCTCTCGTCGGGTGGGCCGGTGACGGCTTCCCGATCTACCTGGCCCGCGGGTACCGCAAGGCCACGGACCCGTCCAGCGGTGTGGTCGCCCTGACGCCGTCATACGCGCTGCGGCGCGGGACACGTGCCGGCGGCCCTGGTGGTGACTACGACGGCACCTACGTGCAGGACTGGCGCTTCGTGCGCGGACGCGGTGACCTGGACAAGGCCAACGGGCGGTACGGGGTCACCCCGGAGTACCCGAGGGGGATCTACTACTACGTCCTGACCGACGCCTTCCCGATGATCCCGCGCCGGTTCGCGGGCACGCTGGCACCGTCGTTCGCGCGGACCGGTCCGCCCGCGGGACCGCGGTAGGCGACTACCCGGTGCGGGGCAGGCGGCGGCGGGCGGGCTCGCCGTAGAAGTCCCGGGCCAGCTCCAGCACCTGCGGACCGGTGAGGTCCTCCACGTCGGTGTCCACGCCGCCGACCACGCGATCGAGCAGCGAAGGGTCGGTCCGAGCGAGGTACCGGCAGAACTGCAGCACCGCGTTGGACTTCCCCGTGCCGTGCCCGACCAGCAGCACCCGGGGGGCGGCGCGAACGGCGTCGGCGACCTGCTGCCAGTACTCGTCCGGCAGCTCCTGGTAGTAGCCGGTGGTGCCGCCGGCGCGGTGGTGCATGTTCAGTCGCGCGTCGATCAGGTCCTGCGAGGCGATGTCACGCTCGGGCGTGCCGACCCGGTCGGAGTCGAAGACCCGTGCCTGCTTGTAGGTGAGGACCACCACGGCGCCCGACCCGTCCCCAGTGCCCGTCATGGGTGCGTCACCTCCCGGCGTCGCTACCGTCCTGACAGGTCCATCGTGCCGCGGTGCCGTGCCGCCACGCACGGGCCGGACGTCACCAGAGCCCGTCGGCGGGTGAGTCAGTCCGCCGCGCTCGTCCCGCGCAGCCGTCCGACCAGGTCGGGCACGTCGTCCGCGGGGACGGGTCGGGAGATGAGGTAGCCCTGGGCGAACTCGCACCCGGCCTCGGCCAGGGCGGCCAGCTCGTCGGGGCGCTCGATGCCCTCCGCCGTCACGCGCAGCCGGTGGGCGTGGGCCAGGTCGATGAGGGCCGTGACCACCGCGCGCCGGTGCTGCCCCTCCGCGGACGGCCCCAGCCCCGACACGAAGGCACGGTCGATCTTGAGGACATCGACCGGCAGCTCCTCCAGCCGGGCCAGCGACGAGTAGCCGGAACCGAAGTCGTCGATGGCGATCCGCACCCCGGCATCGGCGAGCCGGTGCAGCACCAGCGCTCCCTGCGACTGGGCCCGGAACAGCGTCCCCTCGGTGACTTCGACCTCCAGGTCCCCCGGTGCGATGCCGTGCTGCTCGAGCCGGTCGACCACGGTCTCCACGAACCCGGGGGTCTCGATCTGGGTCGGCGACGCGTTGACCGCCACCCCGGGAACGTCCACCCCCGCCGCGCGCCACTCGGCCAGCTGCCGCAGCGCCTCGTCCAGCACCCAGGCGCCGAGCTCGGGCATCAGGCCGATGTCCTCGGCCAACGGGATGAAGTCGGACGGGGGGATCGGGCCGACGCGCTCGTTGGTCCAGCGCAGCAGCGCCTCCAGCCGGACCAGGCGCGTCGGGGACACGGTGACGATGGGCTGGTAGTGCAGGCTCAATCCCTGCGCTGCCACGGTGCGCCGCAGTTCGGTCTCCATCAGCAAGCGCTCGGACGCACGCTCGGTGAGCTCGGGGGTGTAGAAGCGGGCCCGGTTCCGGCCAGTCTCCTTCGCCTCGTACATCGCCGCGTCGGCGTTGCGCACCAGGGTGTCGGCGTCCGCGGCGTCGCGCGGGTAGACGCTGATCCCGACGCTCGCGGTGAGGACGACATCGCGGCCGTCCACCGTGACGGGCTGGCGGAGCTCCGCCAGCAGCTTGTCCGCGATGACCTGGGCCTGGGCGGCACTGGCGAGGCCGTCGGCCACGACGAGGAACTCGTCGCCGCCGAGCCGGGCCAGGACGTCGTGGGCCCGCAGCCGTCCGGCCAGCCGCGAGGCCACCTCCCGCAGCGCGCGGTCCCCCGCCGCGTGCCCGAGTCCGTCGTTCACCTCCTTGAACCGGTCGAGGTCGAGGAACAGCACCGCCACTCCGCCGTCGCTCCGTGCCGCCAGGTGCAGCGCCAGTTGCAGGCGTTCCATCGCCACGACCCGGTTGACCAGCCCGGTCAGGGGGTCGTGCCGGGCCAGGTGGTCCAACCGCGCCTCGCTGTCCTTCAGCGGCGTGATGTCGGTGAACACGGCGATCACGTCGCGCCCCTGATCACCGTCCCGCACGTCGGACAGCGTCAGCCACCCGCTGACCCGTCCGGCCCGCGCCGTCTCCAGCGTCGCCTCGCCGTTCCACCGTCCGGTGCGTCCGACCTCGCCGTCCTCACCCGCCACGTCCGTCCACACCGACGTCCTGAGGACCTCGTCCGCGAGGTGACCGATGACGTCGAGCTCCCGCCACCCGAACGTGGCGGTGAATGCCGGATTGACCTGCACGATGCGTCCGTGCCCGTCGGTGACCACGATCGCGTTCGTGGTGTTGGCGAACACCGTCGACGCGCGCCGCAGCGCCAGCTCGTCAGCACGCCTCGTGGTGACCTCCAGCAGGGCCAGGGCGTAGCCGGAGGCCTCCGGTCCGTGTTCCGGAAGGGCGACGCGGTCGACGTAGGCCTCGTACCTGCGCGGGCCCTCGATCGTCTCCAGGGACACCGGGTGCGGCCGGTCGCGGACGTCGTCGTCGGCGACCCGGGCCAGCAGGTCGGTGAGCCACGGCGGTTGCTCGTCGTAGCCGCCGGCCAGGAAGTTCTCCCGGCCCGGTGTCAGCACCCGACCGAGGACGAGCGCGCCGTAGCGGTTGGTCAGGGCGATCCGCCCGTCCGGGCCGACCAGCAGGGCGGCCAGCGGCAGGCCGTGCGCGAGGACGTCCCACGCCCTCGCGGCGCCCGGTCGTCGGGCCGCGTGCTCCGGCTCGTCCCGGCGCGCGGCGAGGTCCGTCCCCGGCTCGTCCGGCGAGGCCACCACATCGGCATGGTCCCAACGCGTACTCCAGTCATGCCACCCGAACGGACGGGCCTGCGGGCCGAACGGGTGACCCCGGTCGGGGGATGGGGTCATCCCGGGTGGTGTCGGCGCCCTCGGCCACCGGGGGCGAGCCCATCCGTCAGACTGGGGCGGCACTCGGGAGGGCTGGCAGAGCGGCCGATTGCGGCGGTCTTGAAAACCGCTGAGGCGGTGATCCCGTCTCCGGGGGTTCGAATCCCTCGCCCTCCGCATCGCGCGGCGAAGCCGCGCCGGCGAGGCGCAGGCATTCGGGAGGAGCCCCGGTACGGGGCGACGGGTCCCTCGCCCTCCGCTCGCGCCGCGACAGCGGCGCCGGCGAGGCGCAGCGCGTCCCTGCGCAGAAGTGAGCCGACTGGTTGCTACCCCGGGCACGCAGGGCCGGGTCACGACCGCTGGGCTCACTTCTGCGGGTGCTGACCGGCTCCTGTGGCGGCGGGTGCATTGTCGGCGGCGGCGAAGCGGCGTAGACCAGAGGCATGGCGTCGACGGGGCCCCGGGTGATCAGCGCCGTCGTCCTCGCGGTGCTCGCCGCGGCGGCCGGGCTCGTCCTGGCCCTCATCGTCACCCCGCCGGTGACGGTCACGGTGTTCGGCCAGGACCTGCGCCTGGGCGCGGTGTCGCCGCTGGAGATCCGCGGGGTCAGCGGCCCCGGGCAGGCGGACCTGTTCGGAGAGGGCCCGGTGCAGACGGCGCTGCAGTTCGACGGGCCGATCCGGCCCCGGATCGTGTGGCAGCGTTTCGACCGCAACCGGGCGGCTGCCGACTTCATCCAGACCTCGGACGTCAGCGGCCCCTCGTTCCGCACCGACCTGCTGGGCAGCGCCCTCGCCGCCGGGTGGACCGCGTACTTCCTGCGCCTGATCGCGATGAGCGCGGTGCTGGCCGGCGCTGTCCGGCTCGCGCTGCTGGGGGCGGCCAGGGTCCTGCGTGGGTCGCTGCTGCGCCCGGCGTCGCGACGTGCGGGGGTGCTGTCGGTCGTCGGGGCGATGGTGCTGGCAGCGCTGGTCACGGCCACCGCTGCCGGCGTGACGATGGCCTCGGCCCGCGACCAGCTGGCCTCGGTCCGGACCCTCGCCGACATCACCGGCACCGCGCCGCTGGTGCCCACGCCCGAGCCGGTGGGACCGGCCCGCGGGGACATCGAACTGGCGGTGATCGGCGACTCCACCGCCGCGGGGGTGGGCAACGACCCGCTGGCGGATCCCGCCGGGTACGACGAGACCTGCGGCCGGTCCCAGGACGCCTACGCGGTGGTCCTCGGGTCGGCGCTGCGGGTGCCGACGCTGAACCTGGCCTGCAGCTCCGCCACGCTGGAGGCCGGGCTGCTCGGGCCCCAGGTGGAGGGCGACGTCACCATTCCACCGCAGGTGGGCGTGCTCAAGAGCATCACGTCGCTGCGCGCCGTCGTGGTGAGCATCGGGGCCAACGACATCGGCTGGGCCGACTTCCTCCGGCTCTGCTACGGGCTCGAGCGGTGCGACGACCAGGCCAGCGAGCGGCTGTTCGAGAGCCGGCTGGACACCTTCCGGATCCGCTACGCCCAGCTTCTACAGCAGCTCAGCGACCTGCCCAGTCACCCGGCGGTGTTCGTCGTCCTCTACTACGACCCGTTCGGCGACACCTTCGACTGCCCGGCGCTGCGCGACCCGAACGCACCGGCGCAGCCCCCGGTCGGGTACGGATTCGCCGCCGATCCGGGGGAGGACAACCAGGACGAGAAGATCCGCACCAAGATCGACCCGCTCCGCTCCGAGCTCACCCAGATGAACACGGTCCTCGAGGAGGGTGCGACGGCCTTCGGGTACGCCGCCGTGAGCCCCAGCTTCGCCGGGCACGCCTTGTGCACCGCGCAGCCGTGGGTCCAGGGCATGTCGGAGCGCTACCCGTTCCACCCCAACGCCGCCGGCGAGCTGGCCATCGCGGCCGCCCTGCTGCCGAGCCTGGCCGGCGTGCTGGCCACCTCCGGCTGACGGTCCTTCGTTCCGCCCCGGGTCGGCGTTCTCACCTGGTTCCAACCCTGCTCCGGCGGTGCTCCGACCCGGCCCGGCCACGGTGGAGCCATGAACCCGCTCGCGCCCGTCGCCCCGCCTCCCGACGCGGCCACCCGCCCCCCTGACCGACACCGTCGCGTCCCGGCCCGGGCAGCGACGGGTGACGACGGTCTCGGTGACAGTGGCGCGCCGGTGGTGGACGTGGTGGTGCCGGTCTACAACGAGGTCGCGGACCTCGGGCCCAGCGTCCGGCGGCTGCACGCCTACCTGGCCGCGCACCTGCCCTACCCGTTCCGCATCACGATCGCGGACAACGCCAGCACCGACGGCACCTGGGGAGAGGCGCAGCGGCTGGAGCAGGACCTCGACCACGTCGCCGCGGTGCACCTGGACCAGAAGGGACGCGGCCACGCACTGCGCCAGGTCTGGCAGGCCTCCGACGCCGCGGTGCTCGCGTACATGGACGTCGACCTGTCCACCGACCTGGCCGCGTTCCTCCCGCTGGTGGCGCCGCTGGTGAGCGGGCACAGCGACGTCGCGATCGGCAGCCGGCTGTCGCGGACCTCCCGGGTGGTCCGGGGGCCCAAGCGCGAGCTGATCTCGCGCGGCTACAACACGATCCTGCGCGCCACCCTCGGCGCCCGGTTCTCCGACGCGCAGTGCGGGTTCAAGGCGATCCGTGCCGACCGGGCCCGCGACCTGCTGCCGCTCGTGGAGGACACCGGCTGGTTCTTCGACACCGAGCTGCTCGTGCTGGCCGAGCGCTCCGGGCTGCGCATCCACGAGGTCCCGGTGGACTGGACCGACGACCCGGACTCCCGCGTCGACATCCTCGACACCGCGTTGGCCGACCTGCGCGGCATCTGGCGGCTGACCCGCGGCCTGTCCTCCGGCCGGATCCCGCTGACCCTGCTGCGCGACCCGCACGCCACCGAGTCGGCCGCGCCCGCACCCGCGGGCATCGTCGGCCAGCTGCTCCGGTTCGCCGCGGTCGGCGTCGCGAGCACGATCGCGTACGTCGTCCTGTACCTGCTGCTGCGCCAGGGCTTGTCGGCGCAGTGGGCCAACGCGACCGCGCTGGTCACCACGGCGGTGCTCAACACCGCGGCCAACCGTCGGTTCACCTTCCGCATCCGGGTGCCCGACGGCCGGGTCCGCCACCAGGCCCAGGGGCTGCTGGTGTTCGGCGTCGGCCTCGCCCTGACCAGCGGCTCGCTCGCCCTGCTGCACGCCGCGGCCCCCGCGTCCTCCCGCGCGATCGAGGTCGGCGTCCTCGTCGCCGCCAACGTGCTCGCCACGCTCGTCCGCTTCCTGTTGTTCCGCTCCTGGATCTTCCCCGTACGGAGGGCCGCCCGATGACCACGTCCGACGTCCGCACGGCGACCGAGCTCCCGGCCGCACCGCCGCCGGACCCGGCGACCCGCGTGGCCGCCCCCGACCCGGGGCCGGTCTCGTACGTCGAGGCGTTCCCCGAGTTCGTGACCGGGCCGCTGCCGCCGGCACCGGAGCCGGCGGCGCCCCCCGCGGAGCAGGGTCCCGGGCGTGACCCGCGCTGGACCCGCATCGCGCTGGTGGTCCTGCTGGTGGGGACCGGGCTGCTCTACCTGTGGGACCTCGGGTCTTCGGGCTGGGCGAACGCGTACTACTCCGCGGCGGTGCAGGCGGCGAGTGAGAGCTGGAAGGCGTTCTTCTTCGGCTCGTTCGACGCGTCCAACCTCATCACCGTCGACAAGCCCCCGGCGTCGCTGTGGCCGATGGCGCTGTCCGCGCGGGTGTTCGGCGTCAACGCGTGGTCCATCCTCGTGCCGCAGGCGCTGATGGGCGTGGCCTCGGTGTGGCTGCTGTACGCCACCGTGCGCCGCTGGCACGGCGCCGTGGCCGGGCTGATCGCCGGCGCGGCGCTGGCGCTGACCCCCGTGGCCGCGCTGATGTTCCGGTTCAACAACCCCGATGCGCTGCTGGTCCTGCTGATGACCGCAGCGGCGTACACCACGGTCCGTGCCGTCGACCGCGGCTCGCTGCGCTGGATCGCCGGCACCGGTGTCCTCATCGGCTTCGCGTTCCTCGCCAAGTCGCTGCAGGCGTTCCTGGTCGTACCGGCGCTAGCGCTGGTGTGGTTCGTCGCCGCGCGCACCGGCATCGGCCGGCGCGTGGTCGGCCTGCTGGTCGGCGGTGTCGCGATCGTGCTGTCCGCCGGCTGGTGGGTCGCGATCGTGGAGCTGTGGCCGGCGGACTCGCGGCCGTACATCGGTGGCTCGCAGACCAACAGCGTGCTCGAGCTCGTCCTCGGCTACAACGGCCTGGGCCGGCTCACCGGCGAGGAGGTCGGCTCCGTGACGCCGGGCGGCGGCGGTCCCGGCGGCAGCATCTGGGGCGAGACCGGCATCACCCGACTGTTCAGCGACTCGTACGGCGGCCAGGCGGCGTGGCTGATCCCTGCCGCGCTGGTGCTGATGGTCGCGCTCGTGGTGGTCGCCGGCCGGGGCGCCCGCACCGACCGGCTGCGCGCGTCCGCGCTGCTGTGGGGCGGCTGGCTGCTGGTGACCGCCGCGGTCATCTCGTTCAGCCAGGGGATCATCCACGAGTACTACACGGTCGCGCTCGCACCGGCCATCGGTGCGCTGGTCGGTGCCGGCGGGGTGGAGCTGTGGCGGCGCCGGTCCTCCTGGGCGGCCCGCGCCACCCTCGCGGCGACGGTCGCCGTGACCGCTGTGTGGGCGTACGCCCTGCTCTCGCGCTCGCCCGACTGGCTGCCATGGCTGCGGGTGGTCGTGCTCGCGGGTGGCCTGGCCGTGGCCGTGCTGCTGCTGGGCGCGCATCGGTACGCGACCCGCGCCGCAGCGGGGATCGCGGCGGGCGCCGTCGTGGTCGCGCTGGCAGGGCCGGCGGCCGCGAGCGTGCAGACCGCGCTCACGCCGCACACGGGTTCGCTGCCGCTGGCCGGCCCCACCGTCACGTCGACCGGCCCCGGGGGGCGCGGCGGACCGGGCGGTGCCCCGGGCGGGTTCCCCGGCGCCCCGGGCGGCCAGGCCGGACCGGCGTTCCCCGCCGGGCCCGGCGGTCAGCTCCCCGGCGGTCCGGGCGGGCAGTTGCCCGGCGGTCCGGGCGGCCAGCTTCCGGGTGCCCCCGGCGGCACGGCTCCCGGTGGCGGCGGTGCTGCGGGCGGGCTGCTCGACGCCAGCACCCCGGGCGAGGACCTGGTCGCGCTGCTGGAGTCCGACGCGGACGCGTACACCTGGGTCGCCGCGGCCGTGGGCTCCCAGTCTGCCGCGGGCTATCAGCTGGCCACCGGCCTGCCGGTGATGAGCCTCGGCGGGTTCAACGGGTCCGACCCGGCACCCACCCTGGAGCAGTTCCAGCAGTACGTGGCCGACGGCGACGTGCACTACTTCGTCGCCGGCGGCGGCGGCCCCGGCGGCGGCGGACCGGGCGGCTTCGGCGGCCAGAACGGCGGATCGTCCGCCACGTCGCAGATCAGCGCCTGGGTGTCGGCGAACTTCGCCGCCCAGACCGTGGACGGCGTGACCGTGTACGACCTCACCACGCCCTCCGCGGGCTGATGTGCAGGGCTGACGCCCGTCCGTGTCGCGCCGGTCACACCGCCCGAGGGATTCGGGGCGGTGTGGCCGGCGTCACCCCGCCCGTTCACCCCCGCGAAACAACGAGGTCCGATCGTCGAAGCGTCCCCCGAGAAGGGGAGGACCTCGGGAGAGGTCCACGCGACGGGAAGGATCCCCGACATGTTCGCCCGCATCCGGGCCCACTTCGCACCCGCACCGCTGTCACGCCGGCAGCAGATCCTGCGGGAGTGGCAGGTGCAGCGCGAGAGGGCCATCAGCAGGAACGACGAGCTCGAGATCGACCAGATCTTCAGCCGGGCGCTCGAGGAGGCGGAGGCGTCCCTGTGACCTCGGCGAGCCGGCCGAGCAGGAAGTCGCGCTCGGCCGGCGCCGGGTCCAGCGCCAGCGCCGCGCGGTAGGCGGTCGCGGCCTCCTCGTCCCGGCCCAGCCGGCGCAGCAGGTCGGCCCGAGCAGCCGGCAGGTAGTGGTAGCCGACCAGCCGTGGGTCGGCGGCGAGCGCCTCGAGGGCGGCCAACCCCTCGCCCGCACCGCGAGCGAACGCCAGCGCCGCGGCCCGGTTGACCGCGACGACCGGGTTCGGCCAGACCTCGCCGAGCCGGTCGTACAGCGCGACCACGGCACCCCAGTCGGTGTCCTCGAACGTCGCCGCCTCCGCGTGCACGCCGGCCACCGCGGCCTGCAGCACGAAGCGACCGGCCGGCCGTCCGCCCTGCACCAGCGCGAGCGCCCGGTCCAGGTGGGACAGCCCGCGCTCGATCTCGTCGGCGTCCCAGCGGGACCGGTCCTGGTCCTCGAGCAGCACCAGCCGACCCGCACCGTCCGTCCGCGCGGTGCGCCGCGCGTCGGTCAGCTCCATCAGCGCCAGCAGGCCCAGCACCTCCGGCTCGGCTGGTAGGAGCACGGCCAGCACCCGTCCCAGGTCGAGCGCCCTGGCGACCAGGTCGGCGCGGACGGGATCGTCGCCGGCGGCCGGCGCGTGCCCCGCCGTGAACACCAGGTGCACCACCGTCAGAGCCGAGTCCAGCCGCGGGGCCAGGTCGGCGTCGGACGGCACGCGGTACGGGATGCCGGCGGCCGCGATCTTCTTCTTGGCCCGGGTGATCCGGGCGGCCATCGTCGGCTCGGGCACCAGGAACGCCCGCGCGATCTCGGCGGTCGTCAGGCCGCACACCAGCCGCAGCGTCAGCGCGACGCGGGCCTCCGGCGCCAGCGCCGGGTGGCAGCAGGTGAAGACCAGCCGGAGCCGGTCGTCGGGGATCACGTCGGCCTCCGCGTCGTCGGCGTAGGGGGGCTCCGCCGCCTCGGGCCCGGCGAGCAGCGGGAGCTTGCGGCGCAGGGTCGCGTCGCGGCGGACCAGGTCGATGGCCCGTCGACGGGCGGCGGTGGTGAGCCAGGCACCGGGGTTGCGGGGGACGCCGTTGCGCGGCCAGGACGCCACCGCGTCGGCGAACGCCTCGGCCGTCGCGTCCTCCGCCAGGCCGACGTCGCCGCCGACCAGGCGCGCCGTCGCGGCGAGGACGAAGCCCCACTCGCGACGGTGCGCCTCGGCCAGCGCGGCGTCGACCTCGGGTCGCACCGGGTCCACCGGCAGATGGCCCCGTCGGGTCGCGACCGGCTCAGCCGATCGGGATCGTCGGGCGGACCTCGACGAACCGTGCCGGCAACGTGCGCGCGTACGTCAGCGCCACGTCCAGGTCCGGGGCGTCGACGAGGTAGTAGCCGCCGAGGACCTCCTTGGTCTCCGCGAACGGCCCGTCGGTCACCAGCGGTTCGCCGGACCCGTTGTGGCGGATCGAGGTCGCTGTGGACGGCTCGGCCAGCGGCTCGCCGGACACGATGGTGCAGCCACCCTCCTCCACCGAGGCCGCCCAGGCGTTGTGGGCCTGCAGCATCTGGTCCCAGAGCTCCGGGGTCATCTCGGTGGCCTCGGACGGGTCGGCGTAGATGAGGAACATGTAGCGGGTCATGGTGTGGGCCTTCCGTGCGGCAGGTGCTCTCGGTGCTCCGAAGGAGCGTGGTCACCCCCTCGTCGGACAGGGTGCGTCGGAATCGACAGCCGGGGCGGAAGAATCTCGAAGATGACCGCGACGACGCTCGCCTGGCACATCGCCGGGTGCGTCGCCGTCATCGTGGTCTGGTCGGTCACGGTGGGTGCGTCGGCGCCGCGGTGGCCGGCCTCGTGGGTGCGGCGGGACCGGTGGCCGCTGACGCCGACCCGGTGGGACACCCCGGAGAACTACCGGCGGCTCGGGGTCACGTGGCTGATCCGGCACCTGCCCGAGGGGGGCACCTGGTTCGGTGGGCAGTCCAAGTCCGCGCTGCCGGGCCGCGACCGGGCGGCGCTGGAGGCGTACGCCGCCGAGGCCCGCCGCGCGGAGTGGGTGCACCTGCTGTCGATCACGTCCTGGCTGGCGCTGCCGTGGTGGAACCCGTGGTGGCTGTCGCTGGCGTTCCTGGCCGTGCTGCTGGTGGCGAATGTCCCGTTCCTGGTGATCCTGCGGTACAACCGGGTCCGGATCGAGCGCATCCTCGCCCGGTCCCGACCCACTGAGGGGAGCCCGTGATGACGTCGTCCGCGTACGGAGTCAGCTCGATGGTCGCGCCGCTGAGGCGGGTGGCCGTACGGACGCCGTCGCGCACGGGCGACTACGCCGCGGCGCACTGGGCGGAGCCGGTGGACCGCGAGCTGCTGGTGCGCCAGCACGACGAGTTCGTGTCGCTGCTCATCGGACTCGGCGCCGGCGTGGAGGTGCTCGCCCCGCAGGAGGGGATGCCGGACGCGTGCTTCACGTACGACCCGGTGTTCGTGGTGCCGGCCGGCGCGATCGAGCTCCGTGCGGCGAAGCTCGCGCGGGTCGGCGAGGGGGAGCGGCTGGCGCGCGATCTGCACGACCTGGGGGTCCCGGTCGTCGGGCGGCTGGAAGGCGATGCGACCGCGGACGGCGGGGACATGTTCTGGCTCGACGACACCACGCTGGCGGTGGGCCGCTCGTACCGGACCAACGCCGAGGCGGTCCGCCAGTTGCGGGCGCTGCTGGAGCCGGATGGGATCACGGTCGAGACGTTCGACGTGCCGCACGACCAGGGCCCGGAGTACTGCCTGCACCTGATGTCGCTGGTGTCACCGGTGCGCGAGGACCTGGCGGTGGTGTACGAGCGGCTCGCTCCGGTCGCGCTGCTGCAGGCGCTGGCCGAGCGCGGCATCGACTGGGTGTGCGTGCCCGACGACGAATACCTGTCGCTGGGCTGCAACGTGCTCGCCGTGGAGCCGGGCGTGGTCGTGCTGGCGGCGGGCAACGACACGACCGCCGCGCTGCTGCACGAGCGCGGCGTCGCGGTGCACACGTACGACGCGTCGGAGATCAACAAGGGGGAGGGCGGACCGACCTGCCTGACCCGGCCGGTCCTGCGCGCCGGCTGAGCCGGGACGTCCGCGCGCTCGGCTTGCTGACCTTCCGGTCAGTAATCGTGGGGGAGGATCCAGACCCGGGCGCCGCCGACGAGCGCGGCGGTGTTGGGCACGACGACGACGTCGTCGCCCATGCGCTCGAGGTGGTCCGGCCGCACGTGCCGGGAGTTGCCGCCCCCGAGGTAGAGCCGGTCCCACACGAACACCGGCCGCAGCGAGTCCACGACACGCAGCACCCGGCGGGACCAGTGCGAGTCCCCCAGCCGACGGCGCTCGATCTCGCCGATGTAGGAGTCGTACGGCAGTCCCCAGCGCACCGGGGCCTGGGACAGCTCCAGGTGCGGGGCCAGCCGGCCGCCGTCGAACAGGGCCGAGCCCAGCCCGGTGCCGAGGGTGAGGACGAGTTCCAGTCCCTGGCCGGCGATGACCCCCGCGCCGTGCACCTCCGCGTCGTTCAGCACGATCGTCGGCATGCCGAGCGCCTCGGTCAGCGCGGTCCGCGCGTCGTAGCCGTCCCACTGCTCCTGCAGCTCGGGCAGGACCCGCGACCGCGGGCCCGACTTGGTCACGTAGTGCGGGGTGGTCACGACGACGCCGTGCCGGATCATCCCGGGCATGCCGACGGTGGCCCGGTCGGCCTTGGGGAACTTGCCCGCGAGGTCCTTCAGCGTGCGCACGAACAGGTCCGTGGGGAACGGGTACGGCGTGGGGACGCGGACCGGGTGGGCGCGCATCGTGCCGGTCTCGTCGAGCACCGACGCCTTGATGCCGCCGCCGCCGCAGTCGATGGCCAGCGTGGACGTCACCGGCCCACTGTGCCGCACCGGAGGTGCGCGCGGGGCCCATCCGATGGCCCTTGCGGGGCGGGGATCTGCGGCTAGCGTGGCGACCGTGACCGACGCCGACAGCCTCGATGCCCTCACCGCACGCGTCCGCGGGCTGATGCCCGACCTGGTCGACGACCTCAAGCGGCTGGTGCGGATCCCCTCGATCAACTTCCCCGGGTACGACACTGCGGACGTGCGCGCCTGCGCCGACATGTGCGTGGAGCTGCTGCGGGCCGCGGGGGCGCCGACGGTGGACCTGGTGGAGTCGCGGACCGGGATCCCGACCGTGCACGCGGAGATCCCGGGTCCTCCCGGTGCGCCCACGGTGATGCTGTACGCCCACTACGACGTGCAGCCGGCCGGGGACGAGTCCGCCTGGCTCTCGCCCCCGTTCGAGCCGACGGTGCGGGACGGCCGGTTGTACGGCCGCGGTGCCGCCGACGACAAGTCCGGGGTGGCGCTGCACCTGGCGTCGATCCGCGCGTTCGAGGGCCGGCCGCCGGTGAACCTGCGGATCTACCTCGAGGGCGAGGAGGAGTACGGCGGCGCGTTCGAGGAGTGGCCGTTCGAGAAGCCGGAGGCGTTCGAGGGGGTGTCCGCGATGGTCATCGCGGACGTGGGCAACCTGCGGATCGGGGAGCCGACGTTCACCACCGCGCTGCGCGGAATCGTCGACGGGGTGGTCGAGGTCCGCACGCTGGAGGGGCCGGTGCACTCCGGCATGTTCGGCGGTCCTGCGCCGGACGCGCTGATGGTGCTGATCCGCATCCTCGACTCCCTGCAGACCGCCAGCGGCGACTGCGCCGTACCCGGCATGGGCGGGTCGCCGTGGGTCGGCGGGGAGTTCCCCGAGTCGGCGTACCGCGAGACCGCGGGTGTCGTGGACGGCGTACCGCTGGTGGGGTCGGGGTCCGTGGCGGACCGGCTGTTCTCCATGCCGTCGGTCAACGTGGTGGGCCTGGACGCTCCGGCGGTGGACACCGCGCCGAACGCGCTGGTGCCGGTGGCCCGGGCGAAGGTGAGCGTGCGGATCCCGCCGGGGGTGGACCCCGACGCCGGCCTGGTGGCGCTGGAGGAGTACCTCCAGGCCCAGGCGCCGTACGGCATCGCGGTGTCCTTCACCCCGGGGCGGCCCGCGTCCGGCGTGTCGATCCCGACCGATGGGCCCGCGTACGCCGCGGCGACGTCGGCGATGGAGGCGGCGTACGGGCGGGACGTCCAGCGGATCGGCGCAGGCGGGTCCATCCCGTTCGTGGCCAACCTGGCCGAGGCGCTGCCCGGCGTCGAGGTGCTGCTGTTCGGTGCGCAGGACCCGCTGGCCCGCATCCACGCGCCGAACGAGAGCGTGGACCTCGACGAGCTCGAGCACGCGGCGCTGGCCCAGGCCCTCTTCCTCGAGGAGTACGCCCGCCACCACTGACGCCCCCAGCCCCCGCGGATCCGGGGGTCACCCCCACCCCGGTGGCACGTTGGACCAGTCATCCCCGCCCTGCGGGCGGTCCTGAGTTCCACCAGTGGCGCGGTCGGGGGCGTACGAGGCTCCCGTGGCATGCGGGTCGCGCCACCCGGCCGTCCCCAGGTCCTCGCGCTCGCACCGCCGCGTCCACAGCGGGCGTGCGACACCGGTCCTGCTTCGGCCGATGGCCTGAGGGTCGGGGGATGCCGTTGCCCCAGCCCGATCCGGATCGTCCGGAGACGCTCAGGCCCAGGCGCGTGGCGGAGCTCCGTGCGCTGGGTGCGACCCGGTCGGACCTGCGCGGTCGACTCTTCCGGGTCCCTCACCGCGGTGTTCGGACCTGGGCGGCGCTCCAGGACCCCGGTCCCGGGCTTCGCATCCTCGAGGCAGCGGTGCTGCTGCCGACGGCCGGTGCCGTCGCGGGTTGGGCCGCCGCCTACCTGCTCGGTGCCGACGAGTTCGACGGGCTGGACTTCACGCGTCACGGGCTTCGGCAGTTGCCGGTGGAGCTGCACCTGCCGAAGCCGGTGAAGATCCGGCACCGAGCGGGCGTCCGGGTCATCCGGGGCACCATGCCCGCGGAGGACCAGGTCCGCGTGGACGGCATTCCGGTCACGAACGGCCTGCGGACGGCGTTCGACCTGGCACGCCGGTCGACGCCGACGGATGCAGTGGTCGCGCTCGACGTGCTGGCCCACCGGGGCATCGTGGACCTCGGGGAACTGTCCGTCATGGTCCGTGCCCGGAGTCGCTGGCCGGGAGTTGCGAAGGCACGGCGGGCGCTGCTCCTGGCACACCCCGGCGCGGAGTCACCGGGGGAGACCCGGGTCCGCCTAGCGGCCCGCGCAGCCGGCCTGCCCCGACTGCTGGTTCAGCCGAACGTGACGGATCGGGCCGGTCGCTTCGTGGCCCGTCCGGATCTCCTGGACGAGGCGGCCGGGCTGGTGTTCGAATATGACGGTGCGGGCCATCGCGAGCCCCGTCAACAGGACCGGGACCGTCGCCGTCGTCATCGCCTGGAGTCCGTGGGACTGGTCGTCCGCGAGATCGTGGCGGCGGACATGGGCCCGGGCCTGGGTGCGTGGTTGGTCTCGCAGCACGAGCAGGCCCTGGCCCTGCCCCGCCCCCGGCTGTGGGTCGCCACGCCCCACGCCGTCGACCCCCGCTGACCCCACTGGTGGAACCCGTGACCAGGGAAACCCGCCCCGAGGGTGGCGCGGCGTTCCACTGGCGGTGACTGAAGGGGTGAGTGATGGCGCTGGGATGTCCGGGAGGGGCCGCGGCGGCTCGAGGAGGTGAGGCACCGCGGCCCCTAGTGCGCCCTGTCGTCCCCCGATCGGCAGGGTGCCGGGACCGCGCGCAGAATGTGCGCGGATCCCCGTCCCGGGGACGGGGCCGCGACCCTGGTCCCGACTCCTCCGCCGGTCCCGGGGCCGCGGCCCCTGCCTCCCGTTCATCCCCCGATATCCGGGGAGGCACGCCGGTGATTGCCGGATCCGCCAGCGCCGAAACCCGTTGGCACGCAGTGTGACCGGTCCGCCGAGGCAGCCTCGTCGCAGTGGTGATGGCGCGTCCGCCGACCGGGTGACCCCGTTCGGAGCAGCCGTCACCCACTCGCGTAGCGCGGTGCTGCCAGCGGTCACGGGAGCCCCGCAGACCTCAGGGGAACCGACCCTCCCTCCCGTGCGCACTGGTGGAACGCTGGACCAGCCGAACCTCCGCGGAGGCTGGTCAGACGTTCCACCAGCGGGGTGGTGAGGGGGGCGAGGTCAGGGGTGGCGGGGCAGGACCAGCACGGGTACGGGGGCGGCGCGCAGCAGCTTGTACGTCATGTCGCCCAGGAACACCCGCCGCACCGGGCCACCGGCCGCCGAGCCCAGCAGCAGCAGGTCGTCGTCGCGCCACTCGATCCGGGCCAGCGCCTGCAGCGCGGTGTCCCCGACCACCACCTCGGCCGACGCGTCCACGCCCCCGGTCACCGCGGCCAGCGCCTCCTCCTGCGCCGACCGCGCCTGCGCGACCAGCACCTCCAGCACCTGACGCTCGGGGTCTCCGGTCAGCCGGGAGCCGATCAGCCGGGTCATCCGCAGCACGACGGTGACGACCAGCAGTGACGCGCCCATCTCCGCGGCCAGCGCCGCCGCCGACTGCACCGCCGCGATCGAGCCGCGGGCTCCCTGGTACGCCACCACGACCCGCCCGAACCGCTCCGGCGCCACCCGCCGGAACCCGTGCGGCGCGAGAGCGACCGGGACCGGGGAGCCGTGCAGCAGCTGGTTGGCCGTGGAGCCCTGGACGATCCGGCCGCCGGATCCGCCCGGCGCCGAGCCCACCACGATCAGGCGGGCCCCCAGCGACTCGGCCATCTCGGCCAGCCCGTGGCCGCTGGACCGGTGCCCGCCCCGCAGCACCCGTACCTCCGGGGCACCCGCGGTGGCCGCGAACGCCGCGCACTCCGCCAGCACCGCGTCGGCCGCGTCGGTGACGTACCGCTCCCACTCGGCGTCGACGTTGCCCATGCTCGGGTAGTCCATGGTCGGCAGGTGCACGTACGCCAGCACGGGTTGCAGGTGGAGGGAGCGGGCCAGCGAGAGGCCCAACGCCACCGCGTCGCGCCCGGCCTCGTCCGGGTTCACACCGACGACGAGCTCCATGGCCGCCTCCCGGACGACGCTCGAGTGACACGCGCGCACTGCTTCGGATGCGCCTCCGCACCCGCCTCGCCGCCGCTACCGTAGCCGCGCGCGGGGTCGCGGGAGGCGGCTTCGGCAGGAGGGCCCTCCGGCCCGCCGAGGAGGATCCGATGGCCCAGGACACCCTCGTGCGCCAGCTGTTCCGCGTGAAGCCGGCCGACGAGATCGTCAGCAGTACCGAGCACGGCGAGCTCAAGCGCAGCATGGGCCTGTTCGCGCTGACGATGTTCAGCGTCGGGTCCATCGTCGGCACCGGGATCTTCGTGATCCTCGGCGTCGCCGTGCCCGAGGCCGGTCCGGCGGTCATCCTGTCGTTCGTCCTGGCGGCCGTCACCTGCGCGTTCTCGGCGCTGTCCTACGCCGAGCTCGCCGGCACCATCCCGGTGTCGGGCTCGTCGTACTCCTACACGTACGCCACCCTCGGCGAGGTCGTCGCGTGGATCGTCGGCTGGTGCCTGATGCTGGAGTACGGCGTCTCCGTCGCTGCGGTCGCCGTCGGCTGGGGCCAGTACCTCAACGAGTTCCTGTCCTACTTCGGTCTGTCGATCCCAGCCGAACTGGCCAACCCGCCGGAGGACGGCGGGATCTTCAACATCCCCGCGGTCCTCGTCGTGGTGCTGTGCATGGTGCTGCTGCTGCGCGGGGCCCGCGAGTCCGCCACCGCCAACACCATCCTGGTCGTGGTGAAGATCGGCATCCTGCTCTTCTTCTGCGCGGTGGCGTTCACCGCCTTCGACGGCTCCAACTTCACCCCGTTCCTGCCGCTCGGCTTCGCCGGCGTCACGGCGGCCGCGGGCCAGGTCTTCTTCTCCTACATCGGCTTCGACGCCGCCTCGACCGCCGGTGAGGAGGCCAAGAACCCCCGCCGCGACCTGCCCATCGCCATCATCGGCTCGCTGGTGATCGTGACGATCCTCTACCTGCTCGTCACCGTGGCCGCGATCGGCGCGAAGCCGTGGGAGCAGTTCGAGGGCAGTGGCGGTGAGGCCGTGCTGGCCACCATCACCAAGGACGTCACCGGGTCCACCTGGGCACCGGCGCTCATCTCCCTCGGCGCCGTTGTGTCGATCTTCAGCGTCGTGCTCGTCGTGATGTACGGACAGACTCGCATCCTGTTCGCGATGGGCCGGGACGGGTTGCTGCCCAAGGCATTCACCCGGGTGAACCCGCGCACGCAGACGCCGGTCACCAACACCATCATCGTCACGGTCATCATCTCGATCCTCGCCGCGTTCGTCCCGCTGGGGCAGCTGGCCGAGGCCACCAGCATCGGCACCCTCGTCGCCTTCGCCATCGTCAACGTGGGCGTCATCGCCCTGCGGCGGACCCGGCCGGACCTGCCGCGGTCATTCCGGACGCCGTTCTTCCCCGTGACCCCGATTCTGGGCGTCATCTTCTGCCTGTTCCTCGTGGCCGGGCTGGACCCGATCACCTGGGCGGTCTTCGGCGCCTGGCTCGCGGTGGGCCTGGTCGTCTACTTCACGTACTCCTTCGAGCGGTCCCGCCTCAATGCGCCCACCGCCCCGGTGCAGGAGCCGTTCGAGCGGCCGTAGCGCGCATCCGGCACCGGTAGGTCGCTACCGTCTGCCGTGAGGGCCTAGCGCCCGCCCTGAGGAACGGGGACTGCCATGACCGAGACGCACTACCGACCGGCCTGGGCGAAGTGGCTGATGATCATCGCGGTGATCATCATGTGGGCCTCGGTCGTCTTCTCCGCCGTCACCGACAGCCTCGGCTGGTGGGAGGTCGTGGGCGCGGCCTTCCTCACCGTCGCCGCGGTGCTCGTGTGGATGGAGAAGTAGCGATGACCGGCCGGCGGGCGCGGGGCACGCGGTGAGCGACGCGCTGGTCTGCTCGGGCCTGACCAAGTCCTTCGGGGGTCACCGGGCCGTCGACGACCTGTCGCTGACCATCCCGGCCGGCTCGTTCTTCGGCATCTGCGGCCCGAACGGCGCCGGCAAGACCACCATGCTGCGGATGGCGACCGGCCTGCTCAAGCCCGACTCGGGCACCGTCGCCGTCGACGGCATCGACGTGTGGGCGGAGGAGGTCGAGGTCAAGCGGCACTTCGGCTTCGTCCCCGACAACCCGAGGCTCTTCGACCGGCTGACCGGCCCCGAGCAGTTGCAGTACGTCGGGATGCTGCGCGGCATGGACGAGCAGACGACGAGGACCCGGGCGGCCGACCTGCTGCACGTGCTCGACCTGGACAAGGATGCCGGGACCCTCATCGCCGACTACTCCCTCGGGATGACCAAGCGGATCGGCCTGGCGTCGGCGGTGCTGCACGCGCCGAAGGTGCTCATCCTCGACGAGCCGTTCGGCTCCCTGGACCCGGTCAACACCCAGGTCATGGAGGAGATGCTCAACCGGCACCGGGCGGCCGGAGGCACGGTCGTGTTCTCCTCCCACGTGATGGACGTGGTCGAGCGACTGTGCGACCGCATCGTGATCATCGACCACGGGGCGGTGCGGGCGGAGGGCACGGTCGCCGAGGTCGCCGGCGGCAAGCGCCTGCAGGAGGCGTTCTTCGACCTCGTCGGCGGCCGTGACCTGGACGAGGGGAGCCTGGGATGGTTGGGGTCTTCGTCCGGCTGAAGCTGCAGCTGCAGGCCAACGCGCTGCGCCGTTCCCCGGGGGCGGCCGTCCTGTACGTCGTGGGCTGGCTGGCGTCCCTCGGCCTGGGGTCCCTGCTCCCCGTGCTGGCGTGGATCGCCACCCGCGAGGGGACCGAGTCCGACGTCGCGCAGGTGATGACCCTCTACCTGGTGGCGCTGCCGGCCGTCTGGGTGCTCTGGATCGTGGGTCCGCTGGTGGCCGGTGGCGGCGGCGACCCGATGATCGACCCGGCCCGCTTCGAGCTGCTCCCCCTGACGTACGGCCAGCAGGTGCGCGGCCTGCTCGCCGCGGCGATGGTCGGGCCTGCCGCGCTCGGCACGCTGCTGGTCGGGCTCACCCCGCTGGCCGGCCCGGGCGTGAACGTTCTGTCGGGCGTGCTGATCGTGGTCGCCGCTGTCGTGTTCGTCATGCTCTGCGCGGCCACGTCCCGGATGGCCGCCGCGGCCCTCGTGGCCGCCATAAACTCGCGCCGCGGGCGCGACCTGGCCATCCTCGCGGGCGTAGCGGTGGTCGCCCTCGCGTACGCGGCGGGCCCGATCACGGCGGCGCTGGTGGGGACGGCGTCGCAGCAGTCCTTCCAGTCCGACGTGAACCTGGTGGCGCTCATCCCGCCGGGGGCCGCGGGCAAGGCGGCCATCGAGGCGACCCAGGGGACCTGGCTGCTGTCCCTCGGCCTGCTGGCGTACGCGGCGCTGTGGGTCGCGGTGCTGCTCTGGCTGTGGGCCCGGGTGCTGCGGCGACGCGTGGTCCGAGGCGGCGGCCGCTCGGCCCGCGAGTCGACGGTGGCCGTGGGAGCAGGCTCGTTCGACCTGATCCCGCGGTGGCTGGAGTGGCTGGTGCCCGCCGGCCCGCTCGGCGGGTCGGCCGCGAAGCAGTGGCGCTATGCGTTCTTCCGCTCCCCCGAGAGCGTGAAGGAGCTGCTCATCGCGATCGGCATCTCGCTGTTCCTCGGCTACCAGCTGTGCACCGGGTTCTTCCCCGACGTCATGGCCCCGCTGGCCGCACCGCTGGTGGCGACCTGGGCGCTGGTGCAGACCAACGGCAACGCGTTCGGGGTGGACGGCGGTTCGCTGCCCCAGTACGTCCTCACCGGCGCACGCATGCCACGGGTCTTGACCGGGCAGTTCCTCGCGAACGCCGCGGTGGCTGTCCCCGCCGCGGTGGCGCTCGCCGTTGTGGTGTCGCTGCAGGAGCCCGAGTACGGCGACCTGTGGCTGAGCCTGGCGCTGCTGGTCGTGGCCGTGCCGGCCGTCCTCGGGCTGACCGCGGTCCTGTCGGTGCGGTTCCCGGTACGACTGGGTGCGGGCCGGCAGCGTTCGGGATCGGCGATCCTGATGGCCACGCTGGCCCAGTTCGTCACGATCGTGGTGGTGCTGGTGGTGGTCGGCGTGCTGGGGGAGGCACTGGGCAGCCTGACCGGCCAGGACTGGCTGGGGGTCGTCGTGGGCCTGGCGGTCAGCCTCGCGATCGCCGTCGCCGGGCTGAGCTGGGCGGACCGGTCGTTCCGGCACGACCCCACCCGGCTGCTCGTCCTGCTCGGCTCGGACCGCACCGAGTAGACGCGGGCCCGGACCGGGAGCGCACCCGTCGGCGTCAGGCGGTGGGCGCCTCCTGCCGGCCCAGCGCCCGCGCGAGGTTCGCCCGGCCCCGTACGCCGAGCTTGCGGTAGGCGTTGCTGAGGTGGTGCTCGACGGTCCGTGGGGACAGCGACAGGTAGTCCGCCGCCTCCTGGTTGGTCCGGCCCGCGCACACAGCCAGCGCCACCGCGCGCTCCTGCGGCGTGAGGTCGTCGAGGGAGCCCGCGGACGTGGTGCCCGGATCGCCTCCGCAGGCCCGTCGCTCGTCCTCCGCCCGCGCCCGCCACGGGGACGCACCCAGCCGGGCGAACAGCTGCGCGGACTGCGCCAGGGCGGCACGCGCCTCGCCCCGCCGACGGGTCCGACGTAGGTGCTCGCCGTGCAGCAGCAGGGTCCGCGCGTGCTCGAAGGCCTCGGGGGACTCGGCGTGCGCGGCGAGGGCGGTGCGGTAGGCCGCGTCGGCGTCCTCGACGGTCGGCGCGACCAGTGCGTCGATCCGGTATGCGAGGCCGGTCGCGAGCGGCCCCCCGAAGGCCTGCAGCAGCGGCCGGACCCGGTCGTGCCATTCGCCCGCGCGGCCGGGGTCGCCGCGCCGGACGTGGGCTTCCACCAGGTCGACCCGGGCCGGGATGACGCCGTCGCGCAGCCCCCGGCCCAGGAACCCGACGTCGGCGGCCTCGGTCAGCCGGGACGCAGCCTCGTCGAGCCGGCCGTCCAGCAGCGCCCGCAGGCCGAGGGCACGGTCGTGGGTCGCGCGGCGTCGCCGGTCGCACCAGCGGTCGGTGAGCACGCGCAAGGCCTGTGCCTCCCGCTGGAGAGTCTCGGTGTCGGCGCAGGCCGCGGCGAGCTCGGTGGCGAGCGCGGCCAACCCCCGCGAGGCGCCGGAGGCACCGGAGGAGTCGGCGAGCGGTCGGGCCCGGGCGAGCAGCGCCCTCGCCGCCTCCCACTCCCCGTCGGCGCGGGCCCGCCAGGCCTCGATCCCCCACAGGCAGGACAGCGGCTCGGGGGCGTTCGCCAGCCGGTCCTCCGCCACCGCCAGTCGGTGTGCGCCGGCAGCCCCGTCGTCGAGCAGCAGGTCGTCGAGGAACACGGCGTCGAGCAGCGCGCCGCGGTCCATCCCCTGGGGGTCGACGGCGGCGGCCTCGGCCAGCACGGCGGTGCGCAACGCGACGCCGTCGGCGACCTCACCCGCCTGGATGAGCGCCGCGGCCAGCAGCGCCCGTCCGGTCCACGGTGGCGACGGCCGGCCACTGCCCGCCGGACCGGGGTCGGGATCGAGCTCGGCCGCCTCCCGGGCGGCGCGCAGGCCGAGATCAGGCCGCCCCAGCGTCCACGCCGCCATCGCGGCGTCCCAGAACAGGACCGGAAGCACGGCGGGTGCCGTGCGCCGTGCCTCGTCGATGGCGGCCCACTGGGCCGTGAGTGAGGCGCCCGGGTCGACGTCGGCCCGCTGCACCGCCCGCAGCCACGAGACCCACCCGGCCGCCTCGGGGTCCAGCCGCACCCCGGCCAGCAGGTCCAGCAGCGGCACCATGCCCTCGACCCCGAGATCGAAGCGCGCGGCCAGCCGCACCCCCCGCAGGGCCCGGTCCACCCGCTCCTCCGACGTCACCGACAGCCGCGCCGCGATCGCCCAGGCCCGGCACGCCGCGTCCAGGTACCCCAGCGACTCGGCTCGTTCCGCCTGCTCCGCGACCGCGTCCGCCACCAGCCCGTCGGCCAGCACCACGCTGCGCGCGAGGAAGCCGACGACGAGTGCGGGCGGCATGTCCAACGCGCGGGCCTGTTCGGCGGCGACGGCGTAGCGGTCGCGCAGCAGCGCAGCCGGAGCGCCGCGGAGGACCACGTCACGCACCAGGGGGTGGACGAACTCGGGCGGTGTCCCCGGCGTGACGAGGGCGGCGGATACCGCGGCGTCCAGGTCATCGGGGCCCCAGCCGCCCCGGTCGGCCAGTGCCGCGACCAGGTCCGGTCGGGGACCGGCGACGGCGAGGTCCACCAGGCTCAGCCGGCTCGCGTCGGGCAGCCTTTCCACGACTCCGAGCCAGGCGGACATCAGCGCCGGGGCGATCGGCAGCGGGTCCGGCAGCGGCGCCCGGCCGGCGAGCTGGTCGGCGGTCAGGAGCCGGGTCGCCTCGTGCAGCGCGAGCGGGAGCCCCTGCAGCGCAACGGCAAGCGACTGCGCGACCCCGGGGTCGATGTCCGCGCCGAGGACCGAGCGCAGGACGGCGGTCGCGGCATCGTCGGACAGCGGGTGGAGCTCCACCCGGGGCCACGCGGCCACGGTGTCCCCGACGCCGGGCTGCGGTCGCGCCGCGACGACGCCCGCCACCCCGAGCGACGACACCCGGCCCAGCGCCCGGGCCAGCACCGCCAGCGATCCGCGATCGGCGTTGTGCGCGTCGTCGACCGCCACCAGCAGCGGTCCGGACCGGGACAGGGACGCCAGCAGGTCGGTCAGGGCGTCGGCGTGCTGGGCGACTCCGGACACCGCGGGCCGCTGTTGCCCCGCGGCGACGTGGAGGTCCTCCACGAGTGAGAAGGGCAGGTCCACGGAACCCTCGACCGCTCGGGCGCGAAGCACCCGGACGTGGCGGCGGGAGGCGCGGCGCGCTGCGGCGTCCAGCAGCGCGGTCTTGCCGATGCCGGGTACGCCCACCACCAGCAGGGTGCCCCCGTGGCCGTGGGTCGCCCCGTCGAGGAGGTCGTCGAGGCGCCCGATCTCCCCCGCCCGACCGAGCAACACGCTCGACGGTCCGTCGTCACCCACCGATCCGCACAGGGCCGAAGGTCCCGGTCGCTGGGGTGGGCCCGGGGTCCGAAGTTGGGTGGTCCCCCGGATCCGGGCACGGCGGCGGCGGACGACGCTCGAGGTGAAGGAAGCAACCGATCGGAGGACCCGATGCCCAGTCCCGTGATCCACCACGTCGGCCTCAGCGTCCGCGACATCGAGACGAGCACCGACTGGTACGTGCGCCTGTTCGGGCTGACCGTCGTCGCCGAGATGACGGAGCCGGCACCGATGGTGGTGCTGATGTCCCCGCAGGGGCAGGCCATCGACCTGCGGGAGGACCCCGACGTGGGTCCGGACCGCTTCACCCAGACCTACGCCGGGCTCGACCACGTCGGCTTCGTCGTCGCCGACCGGGCCGAGCTCGACGCCTGGGAGCAGCTGCTGGTCCAGGAGGGGGTCGAGCGGTCCGAGATCGCCGAGTCCCCCTTCGGCTGGCACCTGAACTTCCGGGACCCCGACGGGATCCCGCTGGAGTTCTTCCTGCCGCGTCAGTCCGCGTGACCGACCGCTCAGAGGAGAGGTGTGAGATGCGTACCACCCGGCTCGCCGCGGCCGTGGCACTCGTGGCCCTACTGACCGCGTGCGGCTCGTCCACGTCGAGTGCCCCGTCCTCGTCGACGCCCGCGTCACCGTCGTCGTCGGCACCGTCGTCGGCACCGTCGTCGCCTGCTGAGTCGGCGGCCCCCGTCGCCCCGGTGACCTGCGACGACATGGCGAAGGTGTCCACGACGCTCACGACGAAGATCCACTACGTCGCGCTCAACGTCGGGACCAGCAACGACTCGTCGACCTACTACCCGGCCATCGAGGAGGCCATGGCCCAGCTGACCCAGCTGGCCACGGACTGCGCGCCCCAGGCCGTCGAGCCGGTGGCCGCGCTGGCCACCGCCGTCGCCGACCTGCTGGAGCAGACCGTGCCCGGCGCGGACGCGACCGCCATCGCCACGGACAAGGCCGCGCTGGCGGCCGTGCGCGAGGCCGGGATCGCGGCGTACAGCTCGCTGCGGCTGCCGACCAACGGCTGGGAGAACCGGCCGGAGGACACGGTCACCGGCTGATCGCGTCCCAGTCGCCGTCGATCTGAGCACACGAGAGGGGATGCGAGATGCACGCACAGAGGATTCTGCGGCGCCTGGTGGCTGTCTCCGCCGCGGCAGCGCTCGCGCTGGTCGTCCCGGTCGGTTCGGCCGTGGGAGAGCCCAACCCGGCCTCCGGGCCGCACCCGACGTCGGCCGCGATCGTCACGGCCGATCTCGGCAGCGGCACATACGGGGCCTTCGCCGAGAGCATGGCGGCGTTGCCGGACGGCAGGCTGCTGGTCAGCGTCACGGACTGGAACACCAACATGGCCGGAGAAGGCACCGCCAATCTGGGGCGCCTGGTCGCGGTCGACCCGGTGACCGGGCAGACCGAGCCCTTCGGAGACATCGACGTCGGCAAGTACGGGATGCAGAGCGGCGTCACGGTCGCCGCTGATGGCCGCGTCTACGTGGCGGCGGCCTTCACCGGCGATGGCGGGGACCAGGCGGCCGTGTACCGGGTGCCGGAGCACGGGACTGCGGTGCCCGTCATGACGCTGCCCGCCTACGCCTTCCCCAACGGGCTCGTCGTCGACGGCACCGACATCTACGCCACCGACAGCCTGTGGGGGGCGGTCTGGAAGGGCTCCACGACCGGACTCACAACGGACGCGGAGCTGTGGTTCATGGCCGACGAGCTCGCACCGGCGCCGCCGCACAAGCGGTACCCGACCATCGGAGCGAACGGGATCGTGGTCTCCGCTGGCGGGCTGCTGGTGACGAACTGGAACACCGGATCGATCTACCGGATCCCGATCCAGTCGAACGGTGATCACGGCGCCCTCGAGCTGGTCGTGACCGACCCGAAGCTGCGGGAGGCGGACGGCATCACGCTCGACCCGGCCGGACGCATCTGGGTGGCGGTCAACGCCGGCCGCGGCACCCTCGCCGTCGTCGACGGCGGCACGGTGCACGTCACGCGGACGCAGAACGGCTGGCTGGACTACCCCACCCAGCCGGTGCTGATCGACGAGACGATGTACGTGGTGAGTGGCTCCTACTTCGGGGGAACCCCCTTCGTCACCGCCTTCGGGGGGCTGATCGGCTGAGGGCCGACCGGCGCCACGAGCATCCGGGTCCCGCCGAGTAGCGGCGGGGCCCGGGTGTTCAGCGCGCATCACGGCCGCTGACGGGTGCAGCCTGGCCCGCATGAGGACCACGACATCGAGCAGGGCCCTGATCGCCGTCACCGCCGGAGCGCTGTCCGTAGCGCTGCTGGGGACGATGCCGGCGTCGGCCGGGGCTTCGCTCCCCGGCCAGTCCGCCGCACCCGTGTCCGGTACTGCGGTCGCGGGGACCCCGGCGACCGCGGCGTCGTCGGTGCCCGCGGAGGACCGGGCCCTCGAGTCGCGATGGGGACCCGCCCCCCGGGATGCGCGGGTCACCTTCTACCTGGTGATGAGCCGCAACGAGAAGGCTGCGCGCGCCGCGTTCCAGCGGGTCAGCGACCCGACGTCGTCCCAGTACCGGAGGTTCCCCAGTCGGGCGGAGGTGGTCCAGACGTACGGCGCCAAGGCGCAGCACGTCGCGACGGTGCAGCGGCAGGCAGCCGCGGCGGGGATGAAGGCGACCCTCGACAAGACCGGCCTGTTCATGCGCATCACCGGCACCGCGCGGCAGTGGAAGCGCTGGACCGGCAAGGACGTCCTGATGAGGGTGCTCGAGCGCAACCTGACCGATCAGACCGCCCTGGAGGTCCGGCTGTACCGGACCTTCGGTCAGCCTCCGGCCCGGGTCATGAAGGCGTCCAACGGCACCTTCCTCGGCGAGTACGTCAAGTGGATCACGATCCGGAAGTCGGCCGACCGGGCCGCGCCGCTGCCTGGGCCGCTGCCGACGAACCAGGGCACCTGGGTCGACGGCTGCGACGCGGCCGAGGCCACGAACTCCTACTCGTACCAGCAGCTCATGACCGCCTACGGCATCGACGCGCTCTCCCGGTCGGCGACGGTGGGCCGGGCCACGAGGCTGGCCATCGTGGAGCTCGGGGTCGGCTGGTCCCCGTCGGCGCTGGCTGCCTCCGCGGAGTGCTTCGACGCGCAGGGACGTCGCTTCGTGAACGTGCTGACCGACGGCATGAAGGGCGCACTCACCGCCGGGTTGGAGGGGAACCTCGACACCCAGCTCGCCCAGGCGATCCTGCCGCCGGGCAGCCAGGTCAGCGTGGTGGAGGGACCGGAGTCACCGAGCACCTGGTTCCTCACGTTCGCCAGCGTGTTCGGGCTTGCGGAGCAGCCCGACGTCGTCTCCGTCTCGTACGGGTTGTGTGAGCCGCTGCTCGCGGAGCAGGGGCTGACCGCGGTGAGGCGCGCGCTGCTCGACTCGGTGCTGGTGCGTCTCGGTCTGGTCGGCTCGACTGTAGCCATCTCCTCCGGGGACGACGGCTCCTCTGACTGCGTGGAGGCCACCCGCGGGACGGTGCGGGCGCCGACCGTGGACTACCCCTCCGCCAGCCCCTACGTGACGTCCATCGGGGGCTCTCGGATCGTGCTGAACAAGGACAACTCCCGGGCCCGTGAGGTCACCTGGCGGCAGGTGAATGTGAACGGCGCCCCTCCCGGGGAGCCTGCGCAGGCGGTGTACGCAGGTGGGGGCGGCGGTCGTTCCGTGCTGTACGAGCAGCCGTGGTGGCAGGCCCGCTTCGGCATCCGCCAGCAGACCCGCACGCTGCCGGACGTGGCGATGCACGCCTCGTTCGGACCGGGCTGGCCGGTGTACGCACAGGGCGGGTTCCAGCCGGTGGCCGGGACCTCGGCCGCGACGCCGCTGTTCGCGTCCGCGCTGGCGACCTGGGTGGCGATGGAGCGCCTGGCCGGCCGGCCCGCGTACGGGCACATCGCGCCGGCCATGTACGACGTGGTGGCGCGCGACCGCGGCGCCGCGTACGACATCGTGAAGACGTCCAACGACGTGTACGACGTGGGCTGCTGCAAGGCGAAGACCGGGTACGACCTGGCCTCGGGGCTGGGGGCGCCGAACTTCGACGTCTTCCCGCGGCTGCTCGCCCCGGTCGGGGGGTGGTGAGGTCCCCCGGCCGTGCGCCGGGGCAGGATGCCACGCATGAACGACTCGCGGATCGTCGTGTCCAAGTGGATGTCGCTCGTCGCGATGGTCCTGCTCTGGGCCTCGGTGGTGATCTCGGTCGTCTTCGGCGCCGGGGTGCCGTGGGTGGCGCTGGTGCTGGCCATCCTGTGCACGGCCCTGGCCGCGTACGTGTGGTTCGGGATGCCCTCGTCCTAGCCCGGTGCCGGATTCGGGCCGGCGGTCGGATCCGGGTACCCTTGCGCCGCCGGTCCCGGCGATCCCGGGGCCGGCGGGGAGGCGTCGCCTAGTCCGGTCTATGGCGCCCGCCTGCTAAGCGGGTTGGGGACTCAAATCCCCTCGCGGGTTCAAATCCCGCCGCCTCCGCCCCGATCCCCGGCCCCGGTGGACGGCTCCGGCCGCCCCGGGGCCGCGGCGCGTCCGGGTGCGATCCCCACGGCCCGCCTCATGATCGCCGCGAGACTCCAGAAAGGGTCGGGTTCCGCGGCTTCCGGAGGGCCCCTTGTGGTGTCTCGCGGGGATCAGCCGACCGTCAGGACGCCGTTGGCCAGGCGGGCCCGGACCTTGCGCAGTGCCGACTCCGCCGGTCCCCGGCGCAGGGTGCCGTTGAGGGCGAACTGGGACCCGTGGTTGGGGCAGGTCCAGGTGCTGCTGGTGCGCCGTACCGTCGTCCCCTGGTGCGTGCACCGCAGGTCGAGGACGGCATAGCGGAACTTCGCGGTCCGGACGACAGCGGTGGGGACGCCCTTCACGGTGCCGAGCAGCACCGAGCCGCCGACCTTGCGCAGCGCCCGGACCTTGCCGACCTGCACCTGCACCCGGCCGTCGGGCAGTCGGGTGACCCCGGTGGCGGCCTCGGCATCGTCGGCGAGGAGCGCCTCCCCCAGCCCCACGGCCAGCAGTGCACAGGCGCCGGCTGCGCCGCCCAGGAGGGCTCGCCGGCTGAGCGTGGCGTCGTGGGTGGGGACCGGGTCCTCGCCGGACATGCGGTCCAGTGTGCGTGCGGCGCCGGGATCTGGCCAGGGTTCGACGCGCGCGCGGTTTTCCCGGGGGCTCGCGGCCACGGTATGCTCGCCAGCGGTCACACGACCTGCGCCCGTAGCTCAACGGATAGAGCATCTGACTACGGATCAGAAGGTTAGGGGTTCGAGTCCCTTCGGGCGCGCCAGTGTTCTCGTAGGTCACATGCCTGATCCCCTTTTCAGTGGGTCAGTGCCGTCACGGCGTCGAGTGCGGTCCGCGCCCGGTCCGCCGCTGGCAGCGCCAGGACGCCTTGGGCGGCGGCGACCGCGTCGGGCGAGGGCGCCAGGTCGCGCCGTGGCCGGTACTCCTGCACTAGGGCCTGACCGCTGCCCGCCCCGGCGGGCCCGCCCGTGCGGACCCGCTGCGCCTCCACAGTCGTCCTTCCGGCCAGACGGGGAGTGCCGGTGGTCGGGCGGGCTCAAGGTCACACAGGTAGGACCACCAGCGGCCGTCCCGGGACCAGCAGTGTGTCCGCCACAACCATGTCGGTGCTGCGGAGGTCGTCGACCAAGCGGGCGACCTCGTCGCGACGTGGCAGGTGGCCGGGGGCGTCGGTGTGGATCACGAGTACGAACCCGTCGGCGTGGGTCTTGCCGGCGACGGTGCGCACGCTCGCCGCGGTGGCGCCCCTCGCGGGGGAGTAGGGGGTCGACGGGCCGAAGTGCAGAAGGGTGAAGCGGGGAAATCGGTCGTTCAGAACGCGAGAACCGTCCCGCCCGGATCGAGTCCGGATCGGGACGCCTCGATGTGCCACGGTGGCCCTCGCCGCCACCACGGGGCGGGTCCTGGGACCACCATGCCGGGGTACTACTGCTCCCTGGCCCTCCCATTGTCCCATAAGTCGTTGTGGCAGAACAACTACCACGCACATTCGGACGGCCGCAAACGGCAGGGCATTCATTTCACCGGCTCGCCGGAATCCTCTGCCCACAGGCTGGAGATTCGGTCGTTCGGACCATGCCGACTGGCACCTTCGGGCCACGTCTCCTCGTTACGGTGTGACGCTGAGGAGAGTCTGGGGACGGCTGGGGGAGTAATGCGGTCGACTGGGATTCAGCGGCGCATGGTCGGGGCCCGCGTGCTGGCGGTGGTGTTGGCGGCGGCGCTGGTGCCCGTGGTCGCGGTGGTGCCGCAGGCGACTGCGGCGGTCGCTGATCTGCCGACGACGCGGGCGGCGACCCAGTGGGGACCGTGGCACGGGTCGATGTCGATCGCCTCCGTGGAGACGATCGCTCGCGCGAACTCGACCACGACACGAACGGGGAAGGGCACTTACTCCAACCTGGCTGCTGCGGGCGCGTACTCGCCCGGAGGGGACAACACGTACCGGGCCGACGTGACCGTGGAGATGTCGGACAAGGTGACCGTGCCGTGCGAGAACGGCGGTGGTGCGGCGACGGACACGAGTTCCTGGACGTACAGCGGTTCTTCGGAGGGCGCCGTGGACTCAGCTGACGGGGGCGCGGGCTACATCGGCGGCTACGTGGTCCGGTTGGAGGACCGCGAGGCCGACCAGGTCTACCTGACCCCGGAGTTCGTTCAGTTCAACACGACGGATCACTACCAGCCGTGCCCCCCGTTCTCCTCCCAGGAACTGACGGCGGGCAACGACACACTGTCGTTCTACGTCGGGTTCGGGGGCCAGGCGATCGACCCGCTCATTGACACCGACCCGGACCCAGCCCACCTGGTCGGGACCACCAGTTGGGGCCTGGCAAACTTCCCCACCGCCTCCCCCCCGTACACCTACACGGCCTACGAGTTCACCGTCACCTACGACCTGCGCCGAGAGCCCGTCGGCCAGTGCCCGAAGTCCGTGACGTTGTCGGGTGAGTGGCTGCCGGGGACGGGGAATCAGTTCGCGCGTGATGTGCGGTGGACCGCGAAGTTGGATGGTGCCGGGTGGCCGGTGCGGGTGGTGTTCGGTCGGTCTGGTGGGCCGCAGAAGGCGGTGACCGGGTCGGGCGCGGTCCACTCGGCCACGTTGACGTATGGCGGCCCTCCTGGGTGGCAGCGCGGCGCTGTCGCCGTGACGGTTCCCGGGCATCCGGAGTGTGGCTCCATCGGTGCGGACAGCCCCGACCGGGTCTTGGTGGATCCGGTGGACTTCTACGCCCCGACCGTACGGTTCCACCCGAAGGAGAAGCTGTTCGCGGGTGATCCGGGGAAGTTCATCTCCGAGTCCAAGTTGCGGTTCGAGGGCACCTACGCGGTGCCCCGCAAGGGTTCTCCGGGGCGGCTGGCGGCCGAGTGCACCCCCACGCTGATGGAGTCCAAGCCCCAGGCGTCGCGGCTGGGGACGGCGGCGGGGAAGCGGGCCTACACCGTGGCGCATCCCGCAAGGACGCCACTGGGGTTGCCGTGCACCTTCGGGCCGGTCAACCAGGCCCCGTCGAAGGTGCAGATCACGTCTAAGCGGCCGTACGGGTACGTGCTGGACCACAGCAACTCGACCAAGGCCCGCAGAGGCAGCACCACCGCGCCCATGTACGCGGAGTTCCACGGCGGGAGCACCCCGTACATCGTGTATTGGCTGTTCTACCCGCACAACGACTGGAAGTACGGACCACTGCGCGAGATCCACGAGGGTGACTGGGAGCGGGTGGCGGTGCACCTGCGCGGCTCCGACCTCGCCGCGGTGAAGGTCGACTACTTCCAGCACTACTGCACCCCGGACACCCGGGCCTTCTCCGGGCTGGAGATGGACGCCGGCAGCGGTACGACGCTGGACGCTGAGGCGGGCCATTTCATGGTCTTCACTGCGCTCGGCGGGCACGCGAGCTACCCGCAGTCGGACTCCCATGGGCAGGACATGCACAACTCCTGTATCACCGAGAGGAAGGGCTTCATCGACTACACCGGGCGCGGCAAGACCTGGCAGGCCTGGAAGGAGCCCATCCGCAACGCCATGACCCAGCCGTGGTACGGCTTCGGCGGTGCCTGGGGTATGCGCAGCAACAAGTCACGCGGCCCCGGAGCCGACAACTGGGGGCCGGCCGGACCGGGGCCGCATCGCGGGGAACTGAAGCCGTAGCGCGCCGAGGCTCGCTTGTGCCGGGATGGCGAACAGCACCCGGGTCAGTCCACCTCCTTGGGCCTGGCTGCGGTCCTGTGCGAGAAACCCTGGTAGACCGATGCCCGGTTGACGCCCAGCACCCGGGCGATCGCGGACACGTCGTGCCCGCCTGAGTTGTGCATCGCCGTCGCGGTCGCCAGCTTCTCCGCTGTCCATACGGTCGGCATGCCTCCCTTGCGGCCACGGGCACGCGCCGCTGCCAGGTCCGCCATGGTGCGCTCGCGGATGAGGTCGCGCTCGAACTCGGCCAGCGCCCCGAACACGTGGAACGCCAGCCGCCCACCGGGGTGGAGGTGTTGATCGACTCCGTCAGCGACCTCACTGCGACGCCGCGGGCATTGAGGTCGGCAACACGTAGAGCAGGTGCCGAAGTGAGCGGCCCAACCGGTCCAGCCGCCAGATCACCACGGTGTCTCCGGGCCGCAGCTGGGCGAGCATCTCGTCCAGGGCGGGACGCTCGGTGAGGCGTCGTCCGAGCGCCCCTACCTTGTCGCCGTCGTCCGCCTCGACGTCGGGACGATTCGGAGCCTCGCGGATGAGATCTCCGAGCTGGCTCGGGTCGCCGCGACGAGCACGTCGAGCTTCCACCAGCACTTCAAGGAGGTGACGGCGACCACTCCGCTGCAGTACCACGAGAGCCTGCGCCTGCTCGAGGCCCGTCGCCGCATCAGGGACGAGGGTCGGTCAGTGACCGAGTCCGCGTTCGACGTCGGCTACCGGAGCTCGACCCAATTCAGTCGGAAGTACCTCCGGACGTTCGGGGTCGCCCCGCGCGAGGACCGGGCGACTGGCTTGTGGCCCACTGATCCGCGCCTGCGCCGACCGGGATGGCCGGGCCGCCCGCGCGCCGCAGATGGCCCGGCGCGTCGAGGGCGGACCAGCAGGTCTGACCTTTGTCATGGGGATCCGGTGTTCGGGGTCACTACGCGGTGCGTGAGCCGCGCGGGAGCGTGGAGGCATGACGAAGCGACCGACAGACGAGGAGGCGCCGGGTGCCGCCCTGGCCGAGCTTCTCGGCGCCTCGAAGACGTACCTGACCGGTGGGACGGCGGTGCACGCCGTCACGGATGTCGACCTGACCGTGCGGGCGGGGGAGCTGCTGGCAGTGCTCGGCCCCAACGGTGCTGGCAAGACCACGGCGCTGGGCATGCTGACCGGGCTGACTACCCCCACCCGTGGAACCGCCCGGCTGTTCGGACGCGATCCGCGGGATCTGGTGGCACGCCAGCAGATGGGTGTGATGCTGCAGTCCTCGGGGGTTCCGGACACGCTGCGTGTGCGGGAGCTGCTGACAGCGTTCCGCGGCTACTACCGCACCCCACTGCCGTTCGCGTCGGTGGTGGAGGCGGCCGGGCTGCACGGTCTGGAGGATCGGCTCTTCGGCTCCTTGTCCGGCGGCCAGCAGCGTCGGGTGCTGTTCGGAATCGCGTCGTGCGGGAACCCGCGGCTGGTGTTCGTGGACGAGCCGACCACCGGACTGGACACCGAGGTACGACGCGTCCTGTGGGCGACGCTGCGAGATCTGGCCGCGACGGGTCGTGGTGTGGTGCTGACGACCCACTACTTGGACGAGGCCGATGCGCTGGCCGATCGGGTGGTCGTGCTGAATCAGGGACGGGTGGTCGCCGAGGGCACTCCGACGCAGATCAAGTCGCTCGTGCCAGGGCGGCGAATCACCGCCGAGTCCGGCATCGGGGCAGAGCAGGCGTCCGGCTGGCCCGGGGTGCACCAGGCCCAGCGGGACGGCAGCCGGCTGGTGCTCCTGGTCAGCGAACCGGAACGGGTGCTGCGCGAACTGCTGTGTCGGGACCCGTCGGTGTCGGGAGTGACGGTCACCGAACCCAGCCTGGAGGACGCGTTCCTCACCCTGACCCACCGGACGAAGGAGGCGGCATGAGCACCACCCTGACGACCGAGCGGACCGCGTCCGCGCAGGTCCCGCGACGCCGACGCACCGTGGGGAGCGTCCTGCGGGTGTACCGCGTCGAGGCCTGGCAGGAGTTCCTCAAGCTCGTCCGGCTTCCCATCTTCGCGGCCACGACGGTAGCGCTGCCGCTGATGTTCTACGTGATCTTCGGCATCACCTTCGCCGATGAGGAGGCACGCGGGGTCGGGGTCACCACGTACATGTTGGTGACGTACGGCGCGTTCGGCGTGATCGGTGCGGCGCTGTTCGGGTTCGGGGTGTCAGTCGCCGTCGAGCGGGCGCAGGGGTGGATGCGGCTCAAGCGGGTCGCGCCGATGCCGCCCTTCGCGTACTTCGTGGCCAAGGTGCTGATGAGCCTGGCCGTCGCCGCGATCATCGTGCTGGCCATGTTCACCCTCGCCGCAACCCTGGGAGGGGTGCGTCTGGCGATGGGCCAGTGGGCGGCGGTCGGTCTGGCGTTGGTGGCCGGAGCACTGCCGTTCTCGGCGATGGGCCTGGCCTTCGGCTACCTGGTCGGACCGAACTCCGCCCCAGCAGTACTGAACCTGGTGTGGCTGCCGATGGCGTTCGCGTCCGGGCTGTGGATCCCGATCGCCCAGCTTCCCGACGTGGTGCAGTCGGTCGCGGTTGCCATGCCCCCGTATCACTTCGTCCAGCTGGCGCTGGGCACCATCGGGGCATCCGAGGGCGGGTCGCCCGTCGTGCACGCCGCGGCGGTGCTGGGCTTCACCATCCTGTTCCTCGTCGTGGCAGCCTGGGGGTTCCGTCGCGACGAGGGACGAACCTACGGATGAGACGAGGGCCGCGGTGAACCACCCCATCACCCGGTACGCGCCGTACCTGTGGCTGGTCTACCTCGGGGCGCTGGTCTTCCAACCCGCCTTCGACCCCGACACGACCGCGGCGGACTGGGCCTGGACGGGGCTGATGGTCGCGGCCTTCCTGCCCCTGTACCGGGCCGGCTTGGCCGAGCGGGATCAGCGACGCCTGATGCTCCTGTTGGCCGCGATGGCTGGTCTCGGGGCGGTGGGGACCCTGGTCAATGCCGGGGCAGGCGTGTTCGTCGTGTACGCCGCCGCCTTCGCCGGACGTCTCTCCCCAGTGAGGCGGGCTGTCGTGGTGGTGGCCATGCTGGCCGGGCTCGCCGGGGTGATGTTCCTGATCTCCACGGTGCCCATGCCGTGGCGACTCGTCGCTGTGGCACCCATCTTCGTGTTCGTCCTGGTGATCGGGGCAGCGGGGATCATCGAGGGTGAACGCGAGCGAACGCAGGCGAGACTGCGTCGCGCGGACGAGGAGATCGAGCGGCTGGCCACGATCGCCGAGCGAGAGCGCATCGCCCGCGACCTGCACGACCTGCTCGGCCACACGCTGTCGGTGGTCGTCGTGAAGTCGGAGCTCGCGGGGCGGCTGGTTCGCTCCGACCCAGACCGGGCGGAGCAGGAGGTGCGTGACGTGGAAGAGACTGCGCGAACCGCACTGGCCGAGGTGCGCTCGGCTGTGGCCGGCTACCGCGCCAAGGGGCTCGGTGCGGAGCTGGCCAACGCACGCCGCGCGCTGTCGGCGGCCGGCGTCGAGGTGGAGGCCACGATCGAGCTCCCTGTCCTCCCCGCCGAGCACGAGGCGGCCCTGGCTTTGGCCCTGCGGGAGGCGGTCACGAACGTTGTCCGCCACGCCGACGCCGACCACGCCACCATCCGCGCCGACGCCACGTCTGAGCAGGTGTGGCTCGAAGTGAGTGACGACGGGCGGGGCGCCTCCGGGTCGGACGGTTCCGGCCTGACCGGTATGCGGGAGCGCATCACCGCCCTGGGCGGCCACGTCACCCGTCGCACGGGTCGCTCCGGAGGCGACCGACGCGGCACGATGGTGCGCATCACGCTGCCTCGAATCCCCACCTCGACGGTCGACCCCCGTGCGGCGGCCCGGCGATGAGCATCGCCGTGCTGCTCGCCGAGGACCAACGCATGGTCCTCGGCGCCCTGGGCACACTGCTCGAACTCGAGCGCGACATCGACGTCGTCGGCACCGCGGCCGACGGGGACGAGGCGCTGCGCCTGGTCCAGGCCCTCCAACCGGACATCCTGGTCACTGACATCGAGATGCCCGGCCGCAGCGGCCTGGACGTCGCCGCGGAGATCCGCAGACGCGGGCTGCCGACCCGAGTCGTCATCCTCACCACCTTCGCCCGAAGCGGATACTTGCGCCGGGCGCTCGACGCTGGTGTCGGTGGCTACCTGCTCAAAGACGCCCCCTCGGCCACGCTCGCCGATGCCATCCGCACCGTGCATCAGGGCGGGCGCGCCGTCGACCCCACGCTCGCCGCGGACGCCTGGGGCGAGCCCGACCCGCTCACCGACCGGGAACGCCAAGTCTTGCGCCTGGCAGGTGACGGCCTGTCCAACGCCGACATCGCCTCCCGCGTGCACCTGTCCGAGGGCACCGTGCGCAACTACCTGTCCGAGGCCATGCGCAAACTCGGTGCCACCAACCGCACCGCCGCTGCCCGACAGGCCCGCGAGCGTGGCTGGCTCTGACGTCCTCCCGCGGTCGCGACCCGGGGCGGCGTCTCGCGCAGGACACTAATCGAGTCGATGCAGCGCTCCATCCGTTGCACACCGGCGCCCTCAGGTGATTCTCACCTTCACGGTCGTCGGGCTCGCCTGGACCTGGCCCCGCAGCGGTTCGACCGCCCGCGGTGTCCTTGCCGAACCGGATGCCGGCAACGCGAACGTCGGTACCAGTGCGTCATGACCACGCGGTGGGAACCACGGGCATTGCGGACCCGCATCTCGTAGCGTGATGGCCCGTGGGGGAGCTGGATCCGGGGCTGTATGAGTCGCTGGTGACCGAAGGGCTCCGGCGACGCTTGGGCACGCACCCGGACGGGGTGGCTCGGGTGGCTGGGCTCCGCCCGGCGGAGGCGCCGGACCGGATCGCGTGGCATCTGTCCCGGCAGCTCGAACGGGCCATCGCCGGAGTCGGGGACGACCAGCGGGTCGACGCGGGGATCGCCGTCGCGCGCGCGTTGCTCGACCGCCTGGGTGAGTTGCTCGACCGGGAACGGGAGTTCGATGACGAGCGGCCGGCGCCCCCCGGGGAGGTGCTGCGGGCTGTCCGACGCGTACGACCGGATGGCCGTCCAGCTGACGTTGGCGAGCCGCTGATCCCCTTGTTGGATACGACACTGCTCACCAACGCGCCTGGCGAACCGTCGCTGTGGAGCCAGCTCAGTGCCGAGATCGAGTCTGCTGACGCCATCGATGTCGTGATGGCGTTCATCCGCCGCAGCGGCATCCGTCCGCTCCTTGACGCGCTACGTCGCCACGTCGAGGCCGGTCGCCCGCTCCGGATCCTCACGACGACGTACACGGGGTCCACCGAGCGAGCGGCCCTGGACGAGTTGCGTGACCTCGGCGCGCGGATCCGCATCTCGTACGACACCGGGTCCACCCGACTGCACGCGAAGTCATGGATCTTCCACCGCCGATCCGGGTTCTCTACGGCCTACGTCGGCTCGTCCAATCTCACCCAGACCGCCCAGGCCACGGGCCTGGAGTGGAACGTGCGTCTGTCCGCGGCCCGCAACCCCGACGCGGTTGCGAAGTTCGTCGCCGTCTTCGAGAGCTACTGGGCCAGCGGGGACTTCGTCGACTACGCGTCGGAGGCCTTCGAGCGGGAGCAGGAACGAGCGGTCGGACGGGACCACGGTCCGCGGGTGATCCTGAGCCCCATCGAGGTGCGGTTACTGCCGTTCCAGGACCGCTTGCTCGAGCTCATCGAGGTGTCGCGCGCCCAGGGACACCACCGTAACCTCTTGGCCGCAGCAACGGGCACGGGCAAGACCGTGATGGCGGCCGTTGACTACGCCCGGCTCGCTGATGATCTACCGCGAGCACGGTTGCTTTTTGTCGCGCACCGGGAGGAGATCCTCGATCAGAGCCTGGCCACCTTCCGCTATGTGCTGCGTGATGCCTCGTTCGGCGAGAAGTGGGTGGGCGGGTCGCGGCCGACGCGGTTTGACCACGTCTTCGCCTCGGTGCAGAGCCTGCGCGCCGCCGACCTGGATGCCCTGCCACCCGACCACTTCGATGTCGTCGTCATCGACGAGTTCCACCACGCAGCGGCACCGTCGTACGCGCGACTGCTCGATCATCTCCGGCCGGTGGAGCTCCTCGGACTGACGGCCACGCCTGAACGCAGCGACGGTTTGCCCGTACTGCACTGGTTCGGCGGCCGGATCGCTGCCGAGCTCCGGCTCTGGGACGCGGTAGACCAGCAGTACCTCTCTCCGTTCGTCTACTACGGCATCCACGATGGAACGGACCTGCGAGGTGTCCCGTGGAGACGCGGCACGGGCTACGACGTGGCGGCCCTGACGAACACGTACACAAGCTCCCAGGCGTGGGCGCGCCTGGTGGTCAAGGAGCTGAACGACCACGTCGACGTCGACACCATGCGCTGCCTCGGCTTCTGCGTCAGCGTCGAGCACGCACGATTCATGGCGGAGCAGTTCGCCCGACACGGCATCCCGTCCGTCGCGGTATGGGGTGACACGCCCTGGCCGGAGCGCGAGGCGGCGCTGAAGGACCTTGCGACCGGGCGGGTGCGGGCGCTGTTCTCCGTCGACCTGTTCAACGAGGGTGTCGACGTTCCCGTTGTTGACACCGTCCTCATGCTGCGCCCCACCGAGAGTCCGACGCTGTTCCTGCAGCAGCTCGGACGGGGGCTCCGCCGCGCCGAGGGCAAGTCGGTCTGCACGTTGCTGGACTTCGTCGGCAACCACCGCCGGGAGTTCCGCTTCGACCGGACCCTCCGGGCGCTGCTTGGCGGCTCACGTCGAGACGTCGAGAGCCAAGTCCGACAGCAGTTCCCGTTCCTCCCGGCCGGGTGCTCGATGCAGCTGGACCGTCTGTCCAGGGAGATCGTCCTGCGCAGCCTCAGAGAGGCGCTGCCGTCGAGATGGTCGGCGAAGGTCGAGGAGCTGCGGTCCCTTCGACGAGACCGTCCAAAGATCGACCTCGCATTGTTCCTGCGCGAGTCCGGACTCGACCTGGAGGATGTCTACGCCGGCGGCCACGGCTGGTCGGAGCTCTCCGAGGAAGCGGGTGCGCCGGTTCTCCCAGCCGGACCACACGAGGCGGTGCTGCGCCGAGCGGTGGGGCGATTGCTCCATGTCGATGACAGGGTGCGGATCGAAGCGTGGAGGACGCTACTGGCGTCTGACGTGCCCGACGTCCGGCACCTGGACGAGCGCACTCGTCGCTCCTTGCACATGCTGGTCGCCCAGGTGGCGGACCGCGTGATCGACAAGCACACCGACCTGCAGTCGGCCTTCGATCTGCTCTGGGAGCACCCCCAGGTGCGCGCCGACATTCGGCAGCTGCTCGACGTCTTGGAGGCCCGCATCGACCACGTCGGCCTGCCGCTCGCTACGCACCCCGACGTACCGCTGACGGTCCATGCCAGGTACACGCGGCTGGAGATCCTCACGGCCATGGGCCTCGCACCCCGGGCCAAGGTGGCCGCGTGGCAGAGCGGGGTCTACGAGGCGCGAGAAGCCAATGCCGAGCTGTTCGCATTCACCCTCGACAAGACCGGAGGTTCCTTCTCGCCCACGACCCGCTACCGGGACTTCGCGATCAGCCGCACGCTGATCCACTGGGAGAGCCAGTCGGCCACGCGGGAGGACAGCCGGACCGGGCTGCGCTACCGCTTCCATGAGCGTGACGGCCGCGCCATTCTGCTGTTCTGCCGTCTGCGCGCCGAAGAGCGTGCCTTCTGGTTCCTCGGTCCAGCGGCGTACCGCGGCCACGTGGGAGAGCGACCGATGGCGATCACCTGGGAACTGCAGCATGCACTGCCCGGCGATCTCTACGCGTCCTTCGCGGCCGCGGTGGCATAGCCGTAGTTGCGCGGCCCTGCAACGGGGGCTCTGATCGACGGTCCACGTGAGCCCTTCCCCGGACCCGCGGGTTCCCCTCCGGGCACGGTGGAGGCGGAGGCTGGGGGCGGAGTCCGTGGTCGTCGCACACGGGGCGGGGCTGGCTCGCTCGCGCGGTACCCCTCTTCCTGGCTATGACACTGGGCCTGCTGGTCGGCTTCCTCCTGTTCGGCCCGGCTGGACCATCGGACCCGACGGACGATGTGCGCGCGCTGCACGAGGAACGGGTCCGTGCCTGGACGACCCGTCATGTGACCTCGGTGCACGCGCTCCTCATCCGCGACCCCGATTGGGGGGCGCAGCCCGTCCCGGCCGATGACCCCTTCCTGCGGGACGAGGTGGAGTCCTTCGCTGCGACCCGGTGGGCGAGCCCGTCGTCGCCACGCATCTCGACGATGGGGTAGGTGTACGCGATGCCGTCGTACTCCTCGCTGATCTCGCCCTCCCAGATCACGGTGCGACCGTGCACCACGGTGCCGCCGGTGTCCCGTACCGAAGGCAACCGGCCTGCTCTCCACGGCCCACTGCGCGACCGCCGGACCTCCTCGTGTCCCCGGAAGGTCCCGGGCGCGGCGGTGACCTGCCCGTCGGAGGCGTAGGCGCCCACCGTCGCCTCTACATCGCGGGCCTCGAATGCGTCGTGAGCAGCCTGCACCGCGGCGCGCACCTGCCGCTCCAGCTCGTGGTCGGCTGCGTGGCCCCGTGCGATCGTCATGACGTCCCCCTGGCATCTGCGTCGAGTCCTGCGTCCATCGTTGGTGGCGCGTGTCCGCCGGACCAGGGCATGACAACCCGGCTCTCCCACGGGGAATACGCCTGCCCCGTCGCCGTCACACGGCTACGGTCACACGGCGAGGAGGGTGGGGCTGGGTGCGGGGTGGGTGGTGCCGAGTTCGGTGCCGTCGGGGCGCAGGGTGGTCAGGTCGTGGTCGGGGTTGCCGGTGAGTTGGTAGCCGCCTTCGTGGACGAGGTGGTGGCAGTGGGTGCACAGGCTGGCCATCTGGGCGGTGTCGGTGGGTCCGCCGTCGGCCCAGTGGTGCAGGTGGTGGGGGTGGCAGCGGTCGGCGGGCATGCTGCAGCCGGCGAAGCGGCAGCCGCCGTCGCGTAGCAGGAGGTAGCGGCGTTGGTCGCGGGTGGCGATGCGTCGGGTGCGGCCGAGGTCGGTCACCACGCTGTCAGCGTTGAGCAGCAGGCGGCGGATCTCGGCGTCGCCGCAGGCCAGCCGCCGTGCCGCGGTGGGGGTGATGCCGGCGGGTTGGTGTCCGTTGCCGAGCAGGACCGGGGCGTGGGCTCGGGCCCGGTCGGGCGGTTGTCGGTCGGTCGGCGCGGGCGGCTGGGGTCCGGGGTTGCCGGGCGGCTCACCGTCTGCGTGACCGGCGGGGTGGTGGTCGGCTGAGCCGCCGGCCGGGGCGAAGGCGTGGCCGAGGTCGGTGGCGGGGACGATGACGAGGATCTGCGGGGGGACGCCGTCGATCGCGGGGACCGCGTTGCTGGCGGCGGCGACCTCGACCAGGTGGCACAGGGCGTCGACGAGCAGGGCGGGCCGGCCGGGGCGGGGTGCCCCGGTGTTGGTGTCCTCGGCCGTGCGCTGGTGGGCGGCGACGGCTTCGCAGCGGCGCTTGAGCAGCCGTCCTTCGGCCAGCGGCAGGGAGCCTTGGAACAGCACGCTGCCGCCCAGTTCGGTGAAGACCAGGTGCCGGTCGTGCCAGGCGGAGTTCTCGTCCTCCAGAGCGGTGTCGGGGTCGATGGCGTCGCACCAGCGGGCCAGTTCGCGGGCGAACCGGGCCGGGCCGGTGGCCCCGGCGACGGCGGCGAAGGCGTCGGCGACGGCGGGGAACGCCTCGCGGCGGCGCCGCCGCTGCGGACCGGGCCCCTCCAGCGCGGAGGCCAGCAGCGTGAGGTGACGCACCCGGATCTCACCCGCGGCGAAGCCCGGCGCGAACTCGGGCCGCTGCTCGCACTGGCGGGCCGCGGTCAGCCGCGCGGTCACCTCCCCGCGGGAGGCACCGGACCGCCGGGCCAGCCAGGTCGCGGCCGAGCGGGCCCCGTCGTGGGCCCACAGCGCGGAGGTCTCGACCCGGCGCTCCATACCGGCCAGCACCGCCTCGGCCCGGGCGACCAACTGCGCCAGCACCACCGCCGCGTCCGCGGCGAGCACCGCGGGGACGTCATCCGGCCCGGCGTCGGCGAGTGCGGTGATGTCGGTGCGCAGCCGGTCCAGCGTCTGCGCGAACTGCTGCGGTGTCACGATCCCCCCGTCCGAACAAGTGTACGAAGTCTACCCCGGGCCGTGCCCGCGCACAACCCCTAGTCCGACGAAAGTTCTTGCGGCGCAGCGATTCCGGGATGTACCACGCGCCCACCGACCGGCCGCCCGGTTTCGCTACCGTCGAACCGGCCGACCCACGGTCCTCCGTGTGACAGGCTCCGCACGAGCGAGCGAGCGAGCGGTCAGGGCTGAGTGTTCAGCCGTCACACGGCGGCCGACGAAGGACCCGGTGACTGCCACCGGACTCAGAACTACCCTGGCGTTGTGAGGCGCATTCGTCCTCCGTTGGCTGGCCTGGTCTCAACCATCCTGGGCCTCAGTTTGGTCGCGTCCGTCCCGCAGGCAGCGGTCGCCGCCCCGAGCGTGGCCCCGGTCCGGAAGATCACCGTCTCGACGCAGACGAAGGTCGAGATGGTGCGCTACCTGGGCGGAACGACCGACCGCACGCCGCCGTTCAAGCCGCTGGTGGCCGGGGATGCAGCCTTCATCCGGGTCAAGGTGCTGACGGACGCCGCACCCCTGCCTGGCGGAGTGACCCGCCTCCGCCTGCAGTTCGGGCGAGATCTTGCCGACGCGACCATCCGGATGGCCGAGCGTGACGGCGTCCGGCGCTGCGTCCGGATCGACGAGACCGTCGTCAGTTGCGTCGTGGACCGGGTCCGGCGGGACGACGAGGCGTCGATGCTCGTCAAGGTGGTGATCCCCTCCGGTCTCGAGGCGACCGACCTCTACTTCAGGGGAACGGTCGTGCCCACCGGCGACCTGGTGCTCAAGGCCCAGCCGACGTACGCGCGGCTGAAGGTCGTGGGCAAGGGTGCGTGGTCGGGAACCTGGCACTGGTACGCCACCTGGAGCACCGGTGCCTGGGACGGCAACGGCATGCAGATCCATCAGGTACGGGACAGCGGCATGCGCGTGGTGTGCGCACGGTGGCCGTGGTCCGGTGGCGGGGTGGCCTGGGGCACGGTCAACGAGCTCGGGGAATGGAATGCGGCGTGGCGCGATGGTTTCGGCGAGGGCAACTGGACGCTCAAGCTCGACGGCCCTCACGGGTTCGCGGGGAAGCAGCGCGTCTACGTCCACGGCGGTGGCGCCTTTGTCGCGGACATCACCGGGAAGCGGACCGGCGAGACCGCGCCCGAGCTCGACTGCGACGCCGCCTACGAGGAGGTGGCGTGAGTCGCGGCAGTCCGCGGGTCGGCGGCGCGGCCATCTGTCACCCCATGGGGATGCGCTGCGACACCCGGTAGGAGTTGCCGGACGGGTCGCGGAAGCCGAAGTCGATGCCGTACGGCTGCTCGGTCGGTTCGCCGGTCACCTCGACGCCGTTGGCGACGAGGGATGCGTAGGCGGCGTGGGCGTCGTCGGTGGTGAAGAACAGGCCGGTGGCGAACCCCTGCGACATGAGTCGCTCGACCAGGCTCTTGGTCTGCTCGTCCATGACGGGCGGCCCGGGGATGGCC
>JAWKJK010000010.1 GCA_041393815.1 Candidatus Nanopelagicales bacterium
GACATGGACGCCTCCTTCGTAATGCAATTGTGCGCACAACGGAATCCTCGTCAACCTCTCTCCGCACCGCGAGGCACCCCGGGCGCCGGGCGTGCGACGCGAGTACGGTGGCGCCCGCACGGTGGGCTCGCCACGATGATGGGCGCCTGGCCGACACCGACCTCCTGCGTCAGCTGGCTCAGTCCGCCGACGACGAGGACCAGGGGCGGGTCGAGTCGGCCGACGCCGTGGCTGAAGCCATGCGTACGGGTCGCGGCGCGTGATGAGCGACGGGTCCCCCGATCGGCTGGCCATCACCGCCACTGCACGCCGACAACTCGCCGAGCACCTGCCCGAGACCGTCGCCTTCGCCGCCCACGAGTCCATCAGCGGCCCGCTGCCGGAGAACCCTCGCCGGGTGGGGAAGCAGCTGATGCGTTCACTCGACGATCGGCACAGTGCGCGTCGAGGCACCTACCGAATCCTGTACCGGATCGACGACGCGGAGCACGTCGTGATCGTCCTCGCTGTCGCTGCACGCGCAGACGCGTACCGAACAACCTGACTTCTCGCCTGACACGACGTCCTGCGCGACCTCTGCGTGGTGAGATCGTGCCGACATCCAGGCCGACCTCCGGCTACCGCAGCGAGTTGTAGCGGGCAATCCACCGCTGTACGGCATCGTCATCCGTGACGTCCACCCCGTCAGCCAGCATCGACGCGAAGATCTGGCCTGCGGGTCCCTTGCTGGAGCCCTGCAGCTCGAGCATCAGGAAGTCGCCGCCGAACTCCTCGACCGCAGCGCGCGTCTCCTCGATCCACCGCGTGTCGAGGCCCTTCTTCGCCCCGCAGTAGCCGACCAGTGCGTCCAGTACCTCGGGCACCCAGGGAATGTCCTCGGCCTCCCAGTGGACCTTGCGGGGAGCCCAGTCCGTCAGGAAGAGCTCCGCGGCCATGGGGCTCCACCGGAGGGGGTCGCCGACGCCGTAGTCGCAGGCGTAGTCGAGGGCGACCCGCGCGATGTACCGGACGCCATCCCGCCCGGGTGGGGCGTCCGGGACTCCCTCCCCGGACAGGAGCTCCTTGACCGCCTTCGTCCTCATGAACGCCGAGACGATGCGGTCGCGCTCGGCCACGGTCACCTCGGGGACGTCGTCCACGTCCCGTCGGGGCGGGGGCAGACGGTCCAGTCTCGCCGCCAGCAGGTAGCGCGTCTCCCCCGACTCCTCGCCGAAGACCTCCCCGATCGTGCGGTCGGTGACGTCCAGATGCCGCCACAGGTCATCGGACGCGGCCTGCGGGTCCATCGGCCCCAGAGTCGAGCCGTCGTCCTGTCCCTGGATCTCCTCCAGGAGCTCGAAGAAGCCAGAGCCCACCCGTACGAACATGTCCTTGATCAGGTGCAGGTTGTAGTCGACGAGTACGACGAGGACGTGCGGCTCGGGACGGTCGACGCCGGGATAGGAGAACCCGAGGTAGTAGGAGGTCTGGTCGCCGTACACGTCGGTGGCGATGGCGGAGCGCCCGAGCTCCGCGGTCCCGATCCGATCGGCCCACTCGGGCAGGCGCCACCCCGTGGCCCCGGCGGACCGGCCTGACTCGAGGAGCAGGCGGGCCTTCTGGCGCGCCGATGCCGGCCCTGTTCGGGCGATCGTCTGGAGCGCCAGCCCACCGGCGGGGTGCCCACGCAGCGGTGCCCGCATGACCTCCTCCGCCAGAGCCTCGGCCGCTTCGGTCCGCCCCCACTCCGAGCCCGCCCACGCCATGCCCAGCAGGTAGGAGAGCAGCAGCTCGGACTGCAGCGGCCCGTCATCGTTGAGCCGCTCCGCGAACGCACTGAGCACCGCATCGGCGATGGCCGGCGGAGGGCTCACCGCCCGTCGCCCTGGGCGCTTGCGCTTCTTGGAGACAGGGGACACGGCACCCACTCTGGCACGAGCGGCACCGAACGAAGCGCCGGTGCTCCACGCCACGGAGCCTCCGGCGCGGCCATCTTCGTCACCGCGACCAACGTGGCGGGATGGGCCGTCGGCGGCTCGACCCCGCGCCCGGTCACCTGGACGCGCCCGCCCTGCCGGCCGGTCGCCGGGCGACGCGCCCCACCCCGTTCGGCCGATCCTCGCAACTGTTTCGCCCCAACGGTGCCGCGAGACGGTCCGCGCGTGCCATCATCCGCGCGCGGGCACGGCCCGGTGGAGGAGCGGGGGGTGGCCATGTCCCGGTCGCGAGCGTACGAGTGGGGAGCGTCGGCGCGGGCAGCGTTGTCCGGCGGGGCCGCGGCGCTGATGCTGGCCGCGTCGCTGACGGGCATCGGCCCCGCGCACGCCGCATCGACAGCACCGGAGCGGACCTCACCGGAGGTCGCGGGCCTCGCAGCGGCACCCTCCGCGCTGCGCGTCGGACGGCTGGACCCGCAGTTCGACGACTTCGGCCCCCCGACGCCCGGCCCCGGTCTGCTGCCGCTGGTCGCCGGGACCAGCGCCGACGTCGAGATGCGCTGGCGGGCACCGGCCCGCGTCACGGCCGCGACGCTGAGCGTCCTCCTGCCAGACGCCTTCGACGTCCCCGTCGTGCGCCCGCAGGCAGCGGTGCTGGCGCCGGGCGTGGTGTTCCAGCGGGCGCGGGCGGGCGCGTTCACGGTCCGCCCGGCGGCCACGTTCTCCGACGGCTACCGGCCACGGGGCCATTGCCAGCCCGTCCCCGGGCGGGTCCCGCAGACGGCGACCCGCACCTCGGCCGGCTGGCTGCTGACCGTTCCGGGCGTGACCTGCGCGCGCGGCCAGCTGCTGCGGCTGCGCGTGTATGGCGTCCAGCTCCCGGCCGAGCCGACCACGGTCCGGGTGCCCTGGCGACTGGAGGCGCACCGCGCGTCGGCGCTGCCCGCCGGCGACGGCGGCTCCGACGGGTGGCGCGGATCCGCCGAGGTCAGCGTCATCGCGCCGACGCCGGCGCAACTGGTCGTGACGGCCCCGCCGACCTACCAGCTGGTCCGCGACCGCGGCCCGAACGGACAGCCGCTCAGGACCGTCCATGCGGCTCCCATCTCGGTCACCGTCACCGTGGTGGGCGACGACGGCAGCCCCTACCCCGACTGGACCGGGTGGATCACGGTGGCGCCGGACATCCGGCGTGAGGCGTACCGGCTCTCCTGCGACTCGCCCCCGCAGGCGGTGCGGGTGCGAGCGTCGGACCGCGGTCAGGTGGTGGTCCGGGGCATCGAGCTGATCCGTGACGTCGACGGCTACGTCAACGCGTGGGCCATGGACCACGGCCTGACGCCCGGCTCGTCGGCGCGGATACGCGCCCTGCCCCCGCCGGACGGCTTGCCGTACGTCGAGAGCGCCGTCTGTCCCATCTCGTACCACTGATCCCCGCCATGACGTCCGCCCAGGGCGAGGACGCGACGAACCCGACCCCGGCTCCGCCGGAGGAGCACCGGGTCGCGACGGCGCTGTTCGCGGACGTGTCCGGCTTCACCCGGCTGGCGACCAGCCTGCCCCCGGACGAGTTGTCCCGCGTCATCGACCCGGTCCTGTCGGCGCTGACGACCGTCGTGGACCGCTACGGCGGCCTGCTGGAGAAGTACGTCGGCGACGCGCTGCTCGCGCTCTTCGGCGCGCCGGTCGCCCACGACGACGACGCCGACCGCGCCCTGCGGTGCGCGGCGCAGATGCACGACGCCGTACGCGAGATGACGCACCACGTCGAGGCGCTCGGCCTGTCCCTGCACATCGGCGTCGACTCCGGTCCGGTCCTCGCGCGCCCCATCGGCGACGGCACCGGCGGCCACTACGGCGTCCTGGGCGAGGCGGTGGTCGTCGCGCAACGGCTGTCGTCCCTGGCACCCCGGGGCGAGACGTACGTCGGCCGCGCCACCGCGCAGCTCGCCGGGACGTCGGTGGTCCTGGAGGACCTCGGGCCGATGACGGTCAAGGGCCGGACCGAGCCGCTCTCGGTGCACCGGCTCGTCGCGGTCGGAGACCCGCTGGCGTCCCGCGGCCGCACCCACGGCGTGCTCGCGGGGCGCCAGCGCGAGTCGGCCGCCCTCGACGAGGCGCTGCGCGGGCTGGCCGCGGGCCGGGGCGGAGTGGTGGTGCTCGCCGGCGAGGCCGGCAGCGGCAAGACCCGGTTGGTGGAGCAGCTGGCGGCGGACGCGGCCGCGGCGGGCATCCCCGTGTTCACGGGCGCGGCCGCCTCGTACGCCATGACCGCGCCCTACCAGCCGGTGTCGACCTGGTTCGCCGCCGAGGAGGCCCCGGCCGGCCTGGCCGACCCGGGACCGGACCCGGAGGGGGCCCGCGCCACGGTGCGGGCGGCGGTGGCGGCTGCGCTGCGCGACCGTGCGCACGCCTCCGGCCTGGTGGCCGTGGTGGAGGACGTGCACTGGGCCGACGACGCCACCCGAGAGTTGCTCGGCGTCCTGGCGGTCTACGCGCCCGCGGACCGGGTCCTGCTCGTCGTCACCGGGCGGGACGAGGCGCAGGCGGTCGCGGTGCTGACCGCCGCCGGCGCACCGCCACCGACCCTGCTGACCCTGGATCCGCTGGGCCCGGGCGCGGTCGCGGAACTGGCGTCGGACCTGCTCGGCGGACCGATCGACGCACGACTGCGGGACGTGCTCGCCGAGCGCAGCCGCGGCAACCCGCTGTTCGCCGCCGAGCTGGTGCAGGCCCTGCTCGACCGCGGCGACGTGATCGGCGAGGAGGGGCGGTGGCGGCTGCGCCCCGGCATGCAGTCCGAGGACCTTCCCCTCACGGTGCAGGCGGTGATCGCCGCGCAGGTGGACGGTCTCCCCCAGGACCTTCGGGACGCCCTGGTGACCGTGTCGGTGATCGCGGACACGATGTCCGTACGCCGGGCCGCCCTGGTGCTCGAGACGCCGCCGGACCTCGCGCGGGCCGTACTGGAGCGCGTCGTCGACGCCGGCCTCATGGTGCCGCTCGACGACGGGTACGGCTTCCGGCACGGCCTGGTCCGCGAGGTCGCGCTGGAGCGCATGCCACGGCGACGGCGGCGGGAGGTCCACGTGCTGGCGGCGGAGGCCGCCGCGCTGCTCGGCGGTGCCCCGGACACCGTGACAGCCACCGTCGCGCACCACCTGTACGAGGCCGGGGCGCGCCGCCTCGCGCTGCCCCACCTGCGTGCCGCGGCCGCGTCGGCCCGGGCCCTGTTCGCCAACGCCGACGCGGAGGCCGTGCTGGCCCGGGCGGTGGACTCCGCCGGCCGGGAACCCGTGGACCCCGCGCTGCCCGACCTGCTGGTCGACCTGGCCGAGGTACGTCAGCTCCAGGGCGACAACCTCGGCGCCGCGGCGGCCTTCGCCCAGGCGGAGGAGTCCGGGGCCGGGGTCGCGGCGGTGGCGGGCCGTGCGGGCGCCCTGCGCCGCGCCGGCGAGTACGCCGCCGCGCTGGAGGTTCTGGACCGGGTGTCCGGGGCCGCCGACGTCGACACCCGGGTGCTGGACCTGGAGCGGTCGTGGGTCCTGGGCCTGCTCGGGCGCCGCGGCCCGGCCAGGGAGGCGGCGCTGCACGGTCTGGCGGCGGGTCCGGGGGACGACCTCCTGGCCGGACGCCTGGAGCTGCAGCTGGTGTGGGTGCTCATGGTGGACGGAGACCTCGACGAGGCCCGCGCCCACGCCGAGCGCGCGCTCGCCCTGGTGCGCGCGGACCCGAGGGCGACGGTCACCGCGTACCGCCTGCTGGGTGACATCGCCCAGCGGGCCGGCGACCCGGCCGCAGCCCGGGGCGTGCTGACGCTCGGACTCGGCGAGGCCCGCCGGACGGGCAACGTCGAGGAGGAGGCCGCCTGCCTGGTCAACCTCGGCCTCGCTGCGTCGGGCGAGGGGGATCACCGGGACGCGGCGGCCTCCTACGACGCGGCGCTGGAGGCGTTCACGGTGGCGGGCAACCCGGTGGGCCGGTGCATCGCGCACGGCAACCGGGCCTGGGAGCGGATGCATCTGGGCGACCTCGCCGGCGCGGAGCGGGACTGCGAGGACTCGCTGCGACTGTCCCGGGCCACCGGCAACACCCTGGCCGAGGCCGACGTCACGAACACGCAGGCGTTGCTGGCCCGGCGCCGGGGCGACGGGTCCGCGGCCGTCATGCTGGCCCGGCGCGCAGCGGAACTGTTCCGTTCGGCCGGCGCCGAGGCCGAGGCCGACGCGGCTGACGAGCTGGCTGACGAGCTGGCCGACCAGGCGGAGGGAACGGGATGAGCCGGCTTCCGATGACGCTCCACGCGCTCGGCAACCCCGGGGGCCTGCGCCGGACCCTGGTCGCCTACGTCCTCTACGGCCTGGTCGAGATCGCCGCCTGGTTGGCGATCATCCTGTACGCCTTCGACGAGGGCGGTGCCCCGCTGGCCGGGGTGGTGGCGGTCGTCCAGCTGGCTCCGGCGGTCGTGCTGGGCCCGTTGCTGGCCGGCGTCGGGGACCGGTGGTCCCGCGGCACGGCACTGGCGGCGTCGTACCTCGGCGTCGCGATCACCGCTCTGGCCACGATGGTGGCGCTACTCGCGTCGGCACCGGTGACCGTGGTCGTCGCGGCGTCCACCACGCTCACGATCGCGCTGTCGGTGGTCCGCCCGATCCACTTCGCCGCCCTCCCGCCGCTGGCCCGCAGCCCGGAGGACCTGGTCTCGGCCAACTCGCTGTCCTCCGCGGGGGACGGGGTCGCGTTCCTCGCCGGTCCGGTGCTGGCCGGGATCGGCGTGCAGGCCGTGGGGCCGTGGCTGGTCTTCGCCGGGTCCACCGTGGCGGCGGCGGTCGCCGCCGCGCTGTGCCTTCGGCTGGGGCTGGGGCGACCCGCCGCGGAGGAGGCAGCCGCCGAGCCCGGCGGGTGGCGCAGCGCGGTCGAGGGCCTGCGGGCGCTGTGGGGCGACTGGGCCGCGCTGGCCCTGCTCCTCGTCCTGGCCACCCGCTTCGTCCTCGGCGGGGCACTGGACCTGCTGGGGATCTCGTACGCGACCGAGGTCCTCGGCCTCGGGCAGTCCGGCGCCGGGTTGCTCATCGGTGCCCTCGGACTCGGCGGGCTCCTGGGCGCAGCGGTCGCCGCGGCGGTGTCGGTGCGCCGGACACTCACGCCCACCGTCGTCGTGGGCGGACTGGTGCAGGGGGTGGGTGTCGCGGTGGTCGCGGTGCTGGCCCTGCTCGCCCCCGCCATGGCCGCCCTCGCGCTGGCGGGCCTGGGCTCCGCCCTGCTGATGGTCGGGGGTCGCACCCTGCTGCAGCGCTGCACCGACGACCGGGTACTGGCCCGCGTCTTCGCGGTGCAGGAGGGCACCGCGCTGATCGGCGTGGCGCTCGGCGCCGCCGTCGCCCCGCCGCTGATCGACCGGTTCTCCGCCGCCGGTGCCTTCGTCCCCTTCGGCGTGGGCATCGCCCTGCTGGCGCTCGCCGTCGTCGGCCTGGTCCGCCGGCTCGACGCGCGGTCGGTCGTCCTGCCGGAGGAGACGGCTCTTCTCCGCGGGGTGCCGTTCCTGGCCGTGCTGCCCGCGTACGAGCTCGAGCGGCTCGCCCGCAACGCCCGCTGGCGCGAGGTCCCGGCAGGGACGGACGTCGTGCGTCAGGGAGACAAGGGCGAGGAGTTCTACGTCGTGGCGGCGGGGGAGTTCGCCGTCACGGTGGACGGCGCGCGCCGGCCCACGACCCTGGGGCCGGGGGCCGCGTTCGGCGAGATCGCGCTGCTGGAGGCGGTCCCGCGCACCGCGACCGTGACAGCCGTCTCGCCGGGCCGTCTGCTCGGCCTGACCGCCGAGGACTTCCTCGCCGCGGTCACCGGCAGCCCGGACGGGCACGCGGTCGCGGCCGAGGTCGCGGCCGAGCATCGGGCCCGGGACCGCGCGGCGGGCTGAGCGCCGGCGACGGCCCACTGGCCGGCCCCGACCTGCCTCCGTCGGGAGCGGCTCCCTCAGAAGGCCAGGACGACCAGCACCATCAGCAGGACAAGCGCCACGGTCGCGGCCACGGTGACCCCGCGCACCGCGGCGTCCGACGCGGGCCGCAGGTCGGAGAGCCTGGGCTGCGGCGCGTACAGCCAGCGCTGCTGGGCGGCGTGCCAGATCCAGTCCCGTCGCCCGTCACGCCAGCGCGGGTCCTCCGGTCCCGGAGGCAGGGCGCCAGACCAGGCCATGCCCCCATGATGACCCCGGGCGGCGATCCAGCCCAGGGGCGTGGCCCCGAGGCCTAGCATCGGCGCCCATGGCGACCAGCTCGGACCGGGCCTCCTACTTCCCCGCGATCGAGAAGCGGTACGGGCAACCGATGTCCTACTGGTTCGACCAGATGGAGACGGTGGCCGACCGGAAGTACCCCGATCAGATCGCGTTCCTGCGGGAGAACCACGGCTTCAGCCAGGCGCACGCGAACGCGCTGGTGATGTACGCCCGCGGCTCGACCAGCTCCCGACGTTTCGACACCCTCGACGACTACCTCGCGCCCTTCGACGGCACGAAGCGGACGACGGTGCACGCGATCCTGGACACCATCACGGACGCGTACCCCGACCTGGAGACGGTCATCGCCTGGAACCAGCCGATGCTCAAGCTCGGCGACCAGTACGTGTTCGGGGTGATGGTGCTGAAGAACCACATCCTGATCGCGCCCTGGGGCGGCGTGCTCGACGAGTTCCGACCGAGGCTCGCTGACTACAAGCTCAACAAGAAGACCGTCCAGGTCCCGGTCGACTGGAAGCCCGACGAGGACCTGCTCCGGGACCTGGTCGCCCCTCGGATCGCGCAGATCTCCGGATGAGGTCGCGCGGGTCCCTCAGGACTCCTTGACCCGGGAGTACCAGACCCGCTCGGCCACCGACACCACGTCGTCGGACATGGACGACATCCGCCGGTACAGCTCGCGGCTGCCGATCACCACCCGCATGTCCGTACTCTCCGAGAGCACGTTCATCGCCTGCCGGTAGACGCGCTCCAGCCGCCGCTGGCTCTTGACCGCGGCCGACGCCGCATCGGTGGCCAGCGTCCCGGACTTGTCCTTCTTGCCGTCGAGATGGTCGAACGCGGCCCGCAGGTGCTGCACCCCCTCCGCGAGCAGCACGGCCATCTCCGCGGACGCCTGGTCCGGGGGGAAGGCCATCGCCTCGGACTCCCGCACCGTGTTCTTCGCGCCGTTGATCACCCGGTCCAGGTCGTGGCTGAGCTGGAAGAGGTCCTCCGGCTCCAGCGGCGTCGTGAAGGCCTCGCGTACGGCGTCCACGAGTGTCCGGCGGACCTCGTCGCAGGCGTGCTCGGCCTCGCGCACCTCGTTCGCCCGGTCCGCCTCCCCCGCCGCCCAGGCCGCGAAGGCCGCCATGCCCTCGGCGGTCAGCTCCACCTGCCGCTGCAGCATCCCGATGACGTCCGGTGTCTGCGGCAGGAACCAGCGGCCGCGCCCGTTCTTCATCACACCAGCCTCCATACCAGCAGGACGGCGACGGCCAGCGCCGCCGCCGCGGGCATCGTCGTCAGCCAGGCGATGCCCATCTCGCGCACGATCTCCCACCGCACGTGCCGCCACCGGCGTCGGCCCGCGCCGATCCCGACCACGGAGGACGCCACCACCTGGGTCGTGCTCACCGGTGCTCCGATGAGTGACGCGCCGAAGATGACTGACGCCGACGAGGTCTGGCTGGCGAAGGAGTCGATCGGGGTGAGCGAGAAGATCCGCCGCCCGATGGTCTTCACGATTCGCCACCCGCCCAGCGCGGTCCCGAGCGTGAGGGCCAACCCGGTCACGACCTTGACCCACAGCGGGACGACGAGCTCGGACGTCTTGCCGGTCGCCAGCAGCAGGACAGCGATGACACCCATGGCCTTCTGCGCATCGTTGCCGCCGTGGCTGAACGACAGTGCCGATGCGGCCACCCAGCCGCCCCCGTCGACCGGGCCGCGCCATCGCTGGGTCCACCGGCGCGACGCCACCCGGAGCAGCCGCAGCAGCAGGAACGCGCACAGGAACCCCAGCGGCGGTGAGATGAACAGGGCTACGAGGGTGCCGATGACCCCGTCGGGGTGCCAGCCGTCGAACCCGCCCCAGTTGACCGACTGCAGCCCGCCGTACCCGGACAGGATGCCGTCGGCGATGGCCGCCCCGACCAGGCCGCCGACCAGGGCGTGCCCGGACGACGACGGCAGGCCCATCCGCCAGGTGATGAGGTTCCACGCAGTGGCGCCGAACAGGCCGGAGCCGACGACCACGACCATCTGGGAGTCCGGCACCGTGACGATGCCGCCGATGGTGTCCGCGACGGCGGTCCCCAGCAGGATCGCGCCGGCCATGTTGAAGACGGCGGACAGGCTGACCGCCTGCCCCGGCGTCGCACCCCGGGTCGCCACCAGCGTGGCAATGGCGTTGGACGCGTCGTGGAACCCGTTGGTCAGGGCGAACGCCACCGCGAGCCCGATGGCGATGATGAGCCCGACGTCCACGGGCGTAGTGAACAGCAGGTGAATCCCTGGTGACGGCAGATCGCCGCCGGCCGCTGGCCGTGTCCTGACGGCCGGCTACCCCGGTATGGGTGGTCGTTCGCGGCCGGCTCAGGCCTCTGGTCGCGGGATGACCGTGATGTAGCCGCCGTACATGCCCATGGAACAGCTGAAGGCGACGCGTCCCGGCTCCAGGGCGGGCAGCTCGATCACGTTGGGACCCTTGACCAGGTTGACGGAGACGCCGAGCGCGGGCGACCGCAGCGCGATGGCGCACGACTGCGGATCGTACGAGTCCACCACCCAGCGGATCGGGAGACCGGCGTAGACCACCGACTGCACCGGCAGGTAGCCGTCGGTCACCTGCTGGGTATGGAGCACCTGCTGGGTCGGTGTGACCTCGACGTTCGACGTCACGGTGGTGGCGCCGGCCACGGCAGGATCGCCGAAGGGGTGCAGCGGGTCGATGCCGGCGAGGCGCAACCCCGCGGCCGCGTTCAGGAACGCGAAGAGCAGGACGAGCACGCCCAACCCGCGCAGCACCGGGACGCGCCTCCCTGCAGGCAGCAGCTCCGGCAGCCCGCCCAGGGTCAGCAGACCGGGTGCGGTGCCCAGGGCGAACGTGCCCATGACCGCGGCCGCGTACGCGGGCGACCCGGTGGACAGGGCGAAGATCTGCGCGGCCTGGGTGAAGCCGCACGGGAGGAAGAAGGTCGCGGTTCCGAGGAGTGCCGTCCGCAGATCGGAGTAGCCGCGTTCGGCCTTGTCCTGCAACCGGAGTCGTCGGCTCCACGATGACGGCAGGGTTGGGGACCAGCCGGCGATGCGGGGCGAGAGCTCGGTCAGGCGAACGCCGAGCACGCCCATGACCACCGCGACGACGAGCATCATCACGGCCAGGACCTCGGTGGGGATGGTGAGGCTCGCGCCGAGCGCCCCCAGGATCGCGCCGAGAGCGGCGAAGCCGACGACGCGGCCGATGTTGAACACGATCACCGGTCGCAGCCGCTGCAACGTGCCGGGGGTCGCATCGGGGTGCAGGCGCGCCATCCGTGCGGTGTGCGCAGCCGAGACCGCCAGCACGAGTCCGCCGGTGAGCGCCATGCAGCTCGAGACGCCCGCTGCCAGACCGAGCAGCAGCACGACGCCCAGGCCGCCCGCCTCGAGGTCGCCGACCCCGCTGGACAGCCGGGACCAGCCGAGCGCCTGCGCCACGACCGCGAGCGCGGCGACCGTGAGGACGGCCACCCCCGCGGTGAGCCAGACGGCCCGGTCCCGGTTCAGCCAGGACGGTCGGCCGACGGCGTAGCCGGATCCGGCCACGGCCGCCGCGACGGCCTCGAGGTCGGGGGTACCCGCCCACACCACCTCGACGCGGCCCCTCGCGGAGGAGGCGCGGGAACTCTCCACGCCGGGAATCCGCCCGACGGCCTTCTCCACCCGGGACTCACACGTCCGGCACGTCATGCCGGTCACGCGGGTCGTGGAACGCGCCCCGGCGTCCCTCGAGGTCAGGGCCACGGGGATGACGGTCCCACAGCCGGCGTCCCCGCGTTAGCGTCCCTTCGGCCCAGCCGGGCCCGGGACCTTCGGCCCCGAACGGCCCGCCCGAGCGCACTCCGGGGGGACGCCGACATGGGTCGCCTGTCCCCCCGACAATGGATCGAACGGCCGATCCCCCGCTCGGGCGATCGCTGGCACTGTGTCACGGGGGTCGCGGTCGGCAGTCCGCCGGCCGTTCCACTGGGGGGAACGCAGCGCGATGTTGGCCACGCGCAGCAGTCCGCGAGCCGGCCCCGCCGACCGACAGGTCCGGGACCGGCTCGCGGCCTCACCTGCCCTGCGTACGGCCCGCGGCGCGGTCCTCGGCCTGGTGGTCGTGGGGCTGTCCGTGGGAGCGCACGGCAGTGCCGGCGGCCACATCCCCCTGGGAACCCTTGCCGTCGCGACGGTTGTCGCGGTGGCCCTCGGGATCGCGCTGTCCGGTCGGGAGTGGACCGTCGTCGGTCTCCTCGCATTCCTCGCAGCGACCCAGGTCCTGCTGCACTACGTGCTCGAGGCGTCGATGCCGATGCACGCGGGTACGGGCACGGCGACCCCAGCGCACGACCACGCCGGCATGGGGATGCCGGGGACGGCGATGCCGGGGACGCAGGTGCCGATGCCCGGCATGGCTTCGTCCTCGCCGGTCGCCGCCGCGACGATGCCTGACGCAGGTGCGTCGGGTTCCGCTCTGGACGGTGCCGTCGGCCTGTCCGGCCTGATGCTCCTGGCCCACGTCGCTGCCGTCGTGGTGGCGGCGGTGGCCCTTCGGTACGGCGAGGACGCCGTCCTCGCCGTCGTCACCCTGCTGCTGGCGCCGCTGCGCCGCCGGCCCGGGGTCGCGGTGGACGCGACCCCCGCGCCGCCCCGACCCCACCCGGTCGGCTGGGAGCCGATCGGCGGTCGCTCGGCCCTGGTGGCCTTCTCGGTGCGCCGTCGCGGACCGCCGGTCCCGGCACTCGCCGGACCGTGGCCCGCGGGGGTGACCCCACGGTGCGCCTCACTGGCCACCGCGCGCTACCTCAGAGCGTGACCCTGCGGGATCGCGGTCCGTCGACACCCGGGCCGCCCGTCCATCCGCGCCCGCACGGAGCCGTCGGCACTTGACCGACCTCCCCCGCAGTGCGGGCCACGCTCTCGAGAGGCACCCTGTGTCAGTTCACCACCGCAGGTCGGCGCCGAAGCGCCGCGCGGCCATCGTCGCCGGCGCCGCGCTCGTCGCGGCCGTCGGCCTGGCCGGCTGCTCGTCCGGCGACGCGTCGTCGGGCAGCAGCGCCGCGGCGGGACCCATCACGGTCACCGACGCCTACATCAACGAGCCCACGCTCCCGGAGCGGACCGGGGCCTTCGCTCTCGTCTCCAACTCCTCCGACGCCGAGGTGTCGCTGACCGGGGCCAGCGTCCCGTCCGACGCCGCGTCGGAGGCCCAGCTGCACGAGACCACGATGGTCGACGGCGCGATGGAGATGTCCCAGGTCGCCAGCATCCCGGTCCCGGCCGGCGGCACGCTGCAGCTGAAGTCCGGCGGCTACCACATGATGCTCATCAACCCCACGCTCACGGTCGGCCAGACCGTCCCGATCACGCTCACCTTCAGCGACGGCACGTCGGTGACGGTGGACGCGACGGTCAAGGCGCCCGAGCCGGTCCCGACGATGTCGGACGACATGAGCGACGACATGAGCTCGGAGGGGATGGAGTCCGAGGGCATGGAGTCCGAGGGCATGGAGTCGGACGGCATGGAGTCCGAGGACATGGAGTCCGCCTCCATGTGACGGGGCTCCCACGAGCGGGCGACGAGTCCACGGATCCTCTGCAGAATCCACGGATCCCTTGGGGGGGTCGCCCAGACGGGGGTCCGGCCCTACGGGGTCGGGCCCCCGTCCTCATCCGGTGCCCCGCTCTCCGCAGGGGCCCCGCTCTCCTGCACCTGGCAGGCCGCCGCGACCTCCTCCGCGGAGGTGGCCAGTGCCAGCTGCTCCTCGGTGGTGACGGTCGTCAGCTGTTCACGCGCCGCCAGCGCTTCGGGGGAATCCGTCGCCAGCCCGGCCGCGTACGTCTCCAGCACCCCGCGCAGCGCCTCGACAGTCCGCTGGTTGGCCACGACCTCCTCCACCGACACGATGCCCAGGTCGCCGGCCTGGGCCCACAGCGCGGAGAAGTCGTCCAGCACCGCGGCCGCCTGGTCCGCGGTGGCGGGGTCGGCACCCACCTGAGCGAGGACCCCGGTGACGTCGACGTACGCCGCGCACCACTCCGGCACCGTGCCGACCCGCAGCGTGGACGATGCCGACGGCTCCGCGGAGGCGGACTCCGACGCGGCGGCCGTGGCGGCCGACGGCGACTGGCTGCCCGTGGTCGTCGAGTCGCTGGTGCACCCGCCGAGGAGGACGACGGCCGCAAATGCGGCCAGGGCCAGTGCGGGGGCGCGCAGCCCCCGGACCCGCGTCATGCGCGGAGCGTACGCGGCACGCCTGGCCCGCTCGGTCGGCGGACACGTACGATCGGGCCGCAGGCGAGGAGGACGGCGTGAGCATCGACACCGGGGCGGACAGCCAGCGCGTGGACCTGGCGGTCATCGGGATGACCTGCTCCTCGTGCGCCAACCGGATCGAGCGCAAGCTCAACAAGATGGACGGCGTCACGGCCACGGTGAACTACGCGACCGAGACCGCGTCGGTGCAGTTCGCGCCGACCGTCACGCTGGAAGACCTGCTCAAGACCGTCCACGACACCGGGTACGAGGCGCTGCCCCCCGCTCCGCCGGAGCCCGAGACGACCGACACGGACGAGCGCTCGGCCGCGGAGATCGCAGGCGACCGCGAGGTGGAGGACCTGCGGACCCGGTTCTGGGGCTCGCTGGCGCTCGCCACACCCGTGTTGCTGCTATCGATGATCCCGCCCCTGCAGTTCACCTACTGGCAGTGGCTGTGCTTCGCCCTCGCCAGCCCGGTGGTGTTCTGGGGCGCGTGGCCGTTCCACCGAGCCGCATGGCTGAACCTGCGGCACGGGACCGCGACCATGGACACGCTCATCAGCATGGGCTGCCTGGCCGCGTACCTGTGGAGCGCGTGGGCGCTCTTCTTCGGCGGCGCCGGAGTTCCCTTCTACAGCATGGAAGAGTCGCTGCTGCCGTCGTTCGACCGGGTCGAGACCGGGATGCCGGACATCTACCTGGAGGTCGCGGCGGCAGTACCGGTGTTCATCCTGGCCGGCCGGTGGTTCGAGGCCCGCGCCAAGCGCCGGTCAGGGGCGGCGCTTCGCGCCCTGCTGCACCTCGGCGCCAAGGACGTCGCCGTGCTGCGTGGCGGGGTCGAGACCCGGATCCCGGTGTCGCAGCTGTTGGTGGGCGACCGGTTCGTGGTCCGCCCCGGGGAGCGGATCGCCACCGACGGGGTCGTGGTCGAGGGGACCAGCGCGGTTGACGAGTCGCTGCTGACCGGCGAGTCCGTGCCCATCGAGGTCCAGCCCGGCAGCGACGTCACTGGCGCCACGGTCAACGCCGACGGGCGCCTGGTGGTGGAGGCGACGCGGATCGGCGACGACACCCGGCTCGCGCAGATCGCCCGGCTGGTGGCGCAGGCGCAGTCGGGCAAGGCGCCGGTGCAGCGGCTGGCCGACCGGATCTCCGCCGTGTTCGTGCCGATCGTGCTGCTGATCGCGCTGGCCACCCTGCTCGTGTGGCTGTGGATCGGCCGCTGACCGCTGCCGCCGTTCGGGACCTCCGTCCCGGGCGAAGTCGGGACCCTGTGCCCTGGCGCTCCGCCGGGCGGCCGCGGCAGCCTCCCACCACGAGCATCAGACACGGAGGCAGGACCACCATGGCCGAGGCCACCAGTTGCGACTGCGGCGACACCAGCGGCTCCGGCTGCTCCTGCCAGATCTGAGGGAAGGGCCGAGCCGGACAAGCGGCCGACTCGGACCCGAAACCGCCCCCGCGTCACCACGACGACGGGGGCGGTGCCGTGGACGGCTCCGAGTCGGCCCGACTCAGACGGACGCGGGCTCGCGGCTACGCGGCTTGGCCCCGCCGCCGGCAGCCCCGGTGGTTGCGGTGATGGAGCGGAACCGCCTCAGCCGCAAGCTGTTGGCCACCACGAAGACGGACGAGAAGGCCATCGCCGCGCCGGCGAGCAGTGGGTTGAGCAGCCCGACCGCGGCGAGCGGGATCATCAGCACGTTGTAGGCGAACGCCCAGAACAGGTTTCCGTAGATCGTCCGCAGCGTCTTGCGGGACAGCCGGATCGCGTCGATGGCGGCCATCAGGTCGGTACGGACGAGGGTGAGGTCGCTGGCCTCGACCGCGACGTCGGACCCGGATCCCATCGCGATGCCGAGGTCGGCCTGCACCAGCGCGGCAGCGTCGTTGACGCCGTCGCCGACCATCGCCACCGCGCGGCCGTCGGCCTGCAGGCGGCGTACGACGTCGACCTTGTCGCTGGGGAGGACCTCGGCGATGACCTCGGTGATGCCGATGTCGTCGGCGACGGCGCGGGCGGTGCGGGCGTTGTCGCCGGTGAGGAGGACCGGTTCGATGCCCATCTTGCGGAACTGGGCGACGGCCTGACGGCTGGTGGGGCGTACTGCGTCGGCGACCGCCAGCGCCCCGCGGACCGCGCCGCCCCAGCCGACCGCGACGACGGTCGCGCCGCGGGACTCCCACTCGTCCACGAAACCGGCCAGCCAGGCGGCGTCCGCGGCCGGGAGTCCGAGGCTCTGGGCCACCCACGACGGCCGGCCCACGACCGTCTCCTCCCCCACGACGAGGCCGCGAACCCCGAGGCCGCGCTCGTTGCGGAACTCCGCCACCGGGCTCAGGTCGCCGGTCCGGTCGGCCGCTGCCGCCGCCACTGCGCGGGCCACCGGGTGCTCGCTGGCGTGCTCGACGGCGCCGGCGCGCGCGAGCACCTCGTCCTCGCTGGCGCCGTCACCCGCCACCGCGGCCAGCTCCATCCGGCCGGTGGTCACGGTGCCGGTCTTGTCCAGCACGACGGTGTCGATGCGGCGGGTGTTCTCCAGCACCTCGGGGCCGCGGATCAGCACGCCCATCTGCGCGCCGCGGCCGGTGCCGACGAGCAGTGCCGTCGGCGTCGCGAGTCCGAGGGCGCAGGGGCACGCGATGATCAGGACGGCGACCGCCGCGGTGAAAGCCGCCTGGACACCGGAGACGTTGGTGAACTGCGGCCCGAGAGCGCCCTCCCCCATGCTGGACATGCCCTGGACGAGGTCCTCGGCGGCTCGCGTCACCCCTTCCGCGGTCACCGTCGTGACGTCTGTCGCGACGACCACCCCGTTGCGGTACACCGCCACGCCGAGCCGGAAGGTGGGCGCGGTGCCGGCGACGGTGAGGTAGACCTCCTGCGGGTCCGCGGACGTCAGTCGGATTCGAGGAAGTATCTCCGTGCCGTTGCGGAGCAACGAGGCCTGGTCGTCCGTCTCGACGATCGCGTACTCGTTGCGTGCCAGTGGCACTGAGTCACCGTTGCCGTTGAGGTAGGTGAGGCGGAAGGGAATCTCTGCGCCGGGCGGTGCTTCTGGGTCCTGCGGGTCGATCTGAACCTCGGTCACCCCGGCGGCGTCGTCGGCCCGCACCGGAGCGGCGAGCGCGATCGAGAGCACGAACGTGCCGAGAAGGATGACGAGCACCGCGAGCAGGACGGCAGGGTCGCGACGTCCACGGACCCGATTCAGGCTGTGCGGCAACGGGTCCCCTCCCCGGCGCACACTCGCATGACGCAACTCCCTCGCCTCGACCCGCACCTGCCGCCGACCAGCGTCCGTCCGACTACTCAACGTCGCCCGATGCTACGCGGACCGGTGAATCACCTCGCGGCAACCGTTCGGATGACGGGCCGCGGGACCTTGGCCCCCGAGAAGAGGGGCCGTGAGGGGGTGCTGCGCCCGTGGCCCGAGCGAGGAGGTTTACCCCATCGGGGTACGGGGGTCGTACCTCACGAGCCGTCCTGCTACGCCGGCTCGCAGCCACTGGGGGGCTGAAGAAGTGAATAGTCATCGTCTGCGCCTGTCTCGCAACAGGGTGCTCATATCCGTGTCCGCCTTGGCCCTCGTCGCCGCAATGGCCGGACAGATCTCACTGGGAGGCGCCTCGTCGCAGGCCGCCTCACCGCCCACGGACATTCCCGGTGTCCCGCACTACTTCGGGCCCTGGCCCAACTGGGCCAACAGCCCCTTCACCCTGCCCAAGGCCACCGTCGAGATCGCGCCGCCCGGCCAGGGAGCCACGTTCATCGTCACCGTCGCGGCGACGGGTGAAATCGCGAACGCGCGAGTCACCAACGGTGGCAGCGGCTACAACCCCGGGACGCAGATCCTCTTCTCCGGCCCCAGCGGCAGCGGCGCGTACGGCGTTCCCCGGCAACTTGAGGACGGCGGCCGTATCAACGGCGTCAGACTGGTGAGTAGGGGTAGCGGCTATACCCCGGGGCAGACCACGGCCACCGCAGTCGGCAGCGGCAGCGGCGCGACCGCGGTGGCGACGGTGGACCCGGTCGCGGGCGGGATCAGGGACATCCAGGTCACCAACCCCGGCAGCGGCTACTTCAGCCCTCCCGGGGACACCGTCTTGACTAGCGCGAACGTGATCATCACCGACAGCCGCGGAGACGGATTCGGCGCCGGCGCGACGGCGAGTGCGACGAGCACGAACAGCGGCGCGGTCGTCGCGTTTGACGGCATCCAGGCCGGTGCCGGCTACTCCGAGTTCGTGGTGACGCTCACCGGCGGCGGCGGCAGCGGCGCGACCGCGATCGGCACCGGCGGCGTGGACGCCGTCACGCTGTCCGACCCCGGCTTGGGCTACACCATGCCCACGGTCGACTTCGACTGGCCAGACTCCCCTGACGGCGAGCAGGCCGTCGGGCACGCCAAGTTGAACGCCGACGGTTCGATCGACGCGGTGATCGTGGACGACCCGGGCTCGGGCTACATCACCGCGCCCGGCGTGGTGATCCGCAACGGCACCGCCAACGACCCGATCCTGCTGGACCAGGACGGCAATCCCTGGACCACGCCCGCGACGGCCACCGCGACCCTGAAGCTGTCGGCGGTCTACACCGACGCTCCGGGCTCCGGCTACACCAGCGCCCCGACCGTGACCATCTCCGACCCCGACGGCGGGGGCGTCGACGCCGCCGCGACGGCGATTGTGGAGGCGGGGGCTATCACCGGGATCCAGGTCATCAACCACGGAGCCGGCTACCTGCAGGAGGGGATGAAGAAGTTCATCGACCAGCTACCGATGCTGTGTGACCCGTCCTCGGCCGCAGGTTGTGATCCCAGCAAGAAGACGCTGCCGCTCGCGGTTCCCGTGGTCGGCAAGGACGTCGTGTTGAGCGGCAAGACCGCCAAGACCGACCAGTATGAGATCGGGCTCGTGCAGTACCGCACCTCGTTCTCGAGCGACCTGCCCCAGACCATGGTGCGCGGCTACGTCCAGATCGAGACTCCTGAGTTCGTCGCCGCCTTCCCGGGCAAGAGCCAGCACTTCGCGCTATACAACGAAATGCTCGACGGCTCTCGCGTAGCGGTCACGATCAACGGCCAGCAGGCCTACGGCGTCACGTCGCCGCAGTGGCTCGGCCCGGTCATCGCCGCCGAGAAGGACAAGCCGGTCCGGATCGTGTTCCGCAACCTGCTTCCCACGGGCGTGGCCGGTGACCTGTTCATGCCGGTCGACACCACCTTCATGGGCGCCGGCGACGGCCCGACCGGCATGCCACTCCCCGCGGACGAGGGGACCGTGTACGACGACATCCGCAACCCCGCGTGCGAGGTAGCGAACCGGGACGGCCTACCGACGCCCAAGGAGTGCTTCACCGACAACCGCGCGACGCTGCACCTGCACGGCGGCATCTCCCCGTGGATCAGCGACGGCACCCCGCACCAGTGGATCACCCCCGCGAACGAGGCCACGGACTGGCCCGAGGGCGTGAGCGTCGGGGCAGTGCCCGACATGGCTGATGAGAACTGTGATGACCCGACCTACACCGACCCCGCGGTCAAGAGGGACGGGTGCTCCACGTTCTTCTACACCAACCAGCAGAGCGCGCGGCTGATGTTCTACCACGACCACGCGTGGGGCATCACCCGCCTCAACGTGTATGCGGGCGAGGCCGCGGGCTACATCATCGGCGACAAGACCGAGAAGAAGCTCGTGGGCAACGGCACCCTCCCCGGCGACGAGATCCCGCTGGTCGTGCAGGACCGCACCTTCGTCCCCGACGACGACCAGATGTTCAACGGCTACTACGACCCGACGGGCCAGTTCAACTACGGCCAGGACCCGACCTGGGACACGTCGCGCTGGGGCACCAAGGGACAGTTCTGGTACCAGCACGTGTACATGCCGGCGCAGAACCCCGGTGACCCGTCCGGGATGAGTGCCTTCGGCCGCTGGATGTACGGACCCTGGTTCTGGCCACCGGCCGCCAACACGGTCTACGGCCCGATCGACAACCCGTACTTCGACCCGAACTGCCGGCTCGACGACCCGTCGACGTGGCAGTACGACACCGACCCGTTCTGCGAGCCCGCGCTCATCCCGGGCACGCCGAACAACTCGGCGGGCATGGAGCAGTTCAACGACACCCCGACGGTCAACGGGGTCGCGTACCCGACGGTCACGCTGGAGCCGAAGTCGTACCGCTTCCGCATCCTCAACGCGGCCAACGACCGCTTCTTCAATCTGCAGTGGTACAAGGCCGATCCCAACCAGCTGGGCCCCAACGGCAACCCGACCGAGGTGCGGCTCAACCCGGCCGAGGTGGCCGCGGCCCAGACCGACCCGAACATCTTCCCGACGCCGGCCAAGACCTTCGCCGACGGCGTGACGAGCACGGACGGACCGGACTGGGTGCAGTACGCCAACGAGGGCGGCTGGCTGCCGTCCCCCGCCGTCATCGACGGGCAGCAGCCGACCACGTGGATCATCGACCCGACGCGGTTCGACGTGGGCAACGTGGACCTGCACTCCCTGCTGGTCGCCCCCGCCGAGCGCGCCGACGTGGTCGTCGACTTCTCGAAGTTCGCCGGCCAGACGCTGATCCTGTACAACGACGCTCCGGCGGCGTTCCCCGCCCGCGTCGCGTCGTACGACTACTACACCGGCGCTCCGGACATGCGTCCTGTCGGCGCACCGCCGATCCTGCCCGGGTACGGCCCCAACACCCGCACCGTGATGCAGGTGAAGATCGCCGGAACCCCCGCTGCGCCGTTCAGCATCACGAAGCTCCGCAACGCCTTCAAGCACCACGCGGACGGCAGCGGAGTCTTCGAGTCGGCTCAGAACCCGGAGATCGTGGGCCAGGCCGAGTACAACTCCGCCTACGGGACCAGGTTCCCGGCCGCCAGCGACTGCAACGTCTCCGCAGGGGACGCGGCAGGCAACCAGGTGATCACCAGCACGTCACACAACTGCGACGGCAAGGTCCGGGTGAACGACAACCAGTACTTCAAGTTCGACGGGTTGTCGACCAAGTACACGGTCGACCCGGCGAATCCGAAGAAGGTCGACTTCACCAGCAACTTCCAGCTGGACGTGCAGCCGAAGGCGATCCACGACGAGATGAACGCGACGACGTTCGACGTGTTCGGACGCATGCAGGCCAACCTCGGCATCGAGGCCCAGCCACCGACACCGGGCCTGCAGAACGTCACGCTCTACCCGTACGTGAATCCCCCGACCGAGGTCATCAACGCCCAGAAGCTGCCCACGGCACCGGTGGCCTACGACGCCAACGGCCAGCCGGACACCAGCGTCGAGGTCAAGCCGATGACCAATGACGCGGACGGCACGCAGTTGTGGCGGATCACCCACAACGGTGTCGACACGCACCCGATCCACTTCCACCTGTACGACGTGCAGGTCATCAACCGGGTCACGTGGGACAACATCATCATTCCCAACGATCCCAACGAGAACGGCTGGAAGGACACCGTCCGGATGTCTCCCTTGGAGGACACCATCGTCGCGCTGCGGCCGGTGAAGCCGGACCTTCCGTGGGAGGTTCCGAACTCCATCCGACCGCTGAGCCCGATGATGCCGGTGGGAGCCAGCGGCGCGGGTGCCGGCTTCAACAACGTCCTGCCGGACGGGCAGCCGATGACGAACGGCATCGCGAACGATCTCGTGAACTTCGGCTGGGAGTACGTGTGGCACTGCCACATCCTCAGCCACGAGGAGATGGACATGATGCGGCCGCAGGCCGTGGCGGTCCCGCCGAACAATCCCAGTGACCCGACGATCGATGCCACACCGATGGGGAGGAACAACGTTCGGTACACGATCACGTCCACGGACAACTCCATCGCGGAGACCCAGTACGTGCTCCAGCGCACGAGCAACGGCACCGACTGGGTCAACGTCGGTGCGCCCAAGGTGTCGCCCCTGGTCAAGAACAACGGCTCCGGGGGACCCCTCGTCTGGACCACGACCGGATCGGCGGGGGTGCCGTTCGGCTTCCGGGTGGTGGGTCAGAACACTGTGGGCTACGACGCCGCCTTCGGGCAGACGACCGCCAGCTCGTACTCCGCGATGGTGTTGACGCCGGGTGCTGCTGAACCCTCGGCACCGTCACGCGTGACGGCGGCTCGCACCGGCAGCCGCATCCGGGTCAGCTGGGGCACCACCGCTGGTGCAGCCGGCTACGTCATCCAGCGGTCGGTCACGCCTTCCGGCGGCACTCCGGGTGCCTGGGTGCAGGTCGCGAGTGTGGGCGCCAACTCCAGTTCATGGCTCGACGCGAACGCACCGACCGGAGCCAGCTACCAGTACAAGGTGTCCGCCTACAACGTGGTCGGCGCCAGCAACTTCACGTCCAGCAACACCGTGTAGACGCAACACTCCCCCAGCCGCTCGCGGCGCCGACGAGGGGTCGGCGCCGCGGGTGGGGGGGGATCCGAGAAGGGGTCCCGCACGCGAGGCGTGGGGGATCTTCTTCATGCACTGCGGCGCGGCGCCGCCCCCCGTGACCCCACCCGGCTCGTCAGCCACATCCGCACCGCCGGACCAGCGCCTGAGCCCGCCGGGACAGACGGTGTCAAGGCGTTCGGCGTACGGACTCGCGGCGCTCCTGCGTTGCGGCCCAGCCGCTTTCCCGCGCGGCGCCTGATCGCTTCGACGACCCGAACGGAACCGGGCGTACCGTCGCCGCACGGGGCGGTCGCACAAGGAGGCAACCGTGAACGTTCTCGAGTCGAAGTCCTTCAACGCTGCCGACGACGTCCGGCGGATGGACAAGACCACCGTCGAGATGGTCCAGGTGGGCGACGCCAAGGTCGCCCGCTTCACGTTCGCGCCCGGGTGGAGGTGGTCGGAGTGCGTGAGCCCCGTCGTGGGCACCGACACCTGTCAGGCCCACCACGTCGGGGCCGTGGTCTCCGGCCGCATGCACGTCGTCCTGGACGACGGGTCGGAGGGCGACGTCGGACCCGGCGACGCCTACAACATCCCGCCCGGTCACGACGCATGGAACACCGGGGACGAGGACGTGGTGGTCCTCGAGTTCGCCAGCGCGGCGACATACGGCACGCCCGGCTGAGATCCCGCGCGGCCTCGCCGCGCGCCCGTCAGCGGCGGACGATGCGGAACTTCCGGACCGCCGGGGTCGGGTCGAGGACGCCCCCCGCGACAGCACGGACCTTGAACGTGTAGCGGCCGGGCTTGAGCCGGTAGGCCTTCGGCGACGTGCAGGACCGGAACGGCGCCGAGCCGAGCCGGCAGCGGAAGGTGGCGCCACTGACGTTCGAGGTGAACCGGAACACCACCTTCGTGCGGGCCTTGGTGGTGCGGACGAGCTTGCGCGGACCCGTGGTGATCGTGGTCCCGGGCACCGGGGGCTTCGTCGCGGTCGGCGTCGGGGTGGCGGTCGCGGTGGATGTAGCCGTGGCCGTCGACGTAGCCGTGGTCGACGACGTCGCGGTGGCAGTCGTCGTGGTCGAGGTGGCCGCCTGGTCGGCGGTGGCGCTCGTTGCCGTCGGCGCGGTGGTCACGCCGGTGATGCGGGCGACCTTCTCGGCGGTGTCCAGCGTGACCCACAGGGTGTCCCCCGGTCCGGCGGACAGCTGCCGCGGCCCGGACCCGGGCGGTAGCGCCAGCGTCGTCACCGTCCCGTCGGCAGCCAGCCGGCCGACCGAGTCGGTGAGGAACTGGGCGAACCAGAACGCGCCGTCCGTCCCGTACGTCATCCCGAACGGGTCGGTGTTCGGCACCGACGTCGGCGCGGGGGTACCGCCCGAAGCGATCCGACCGACGGTCTGCGGGGTCGTGCCGGGGTCGGCGTAGCCCGCGAGGCCCCCGCCGAACGCCACGCCCTGCGGTCCGCCGCCGGCGCCGGTCGGGTACGCGGTCCCGGCGCCCGCGGTGGTCACATGCACGACCTGGGAGCCGCCGAAGTCGGCGACCCACACCCCGTCCGTACCGGCGGCGATCCAGCGCGCGCCCTGCACGCCGGTGGCCCCGAATGACTGGAACGTGGCCGGCGCCCCTGGCGGGATGCGGATCACCTTGTCGCCGCTAGCGGTCCACAGGTTGCCGTCGGGGCCGACGGTCATCGCGCGCGGGTCGGCGATGTCCGCGATCGGGGTCGCTGTCCCGGTGGTCGGGTCCGCGGGAGAGAACCGCGCGACCCCGCCGGACTGGGTGACCCACAGGTTGCCGTCGGGTCCCGCGGTGATGCCGGTCGGCGAGGACACGTTCGACACGTCGAACTCGTCGACGACACCGGCGGGCGTGATCCGCGCGACGTCCTTGCCCCCGGAGTCCAGCGTCACCCACATGTTGCCGTCCGGCCCGGGCGCGATCTGGTTGTTGGTGCCGACGCCGGAGACGGTGAACTCGCCCCCCGCCGCCGGGACCGCCAGGGCCCCGGTGACCCCGGTACCGACCACCCCGATGCCGACCACGAGCGCCCCGGCGGTCACCGCCGCGAGCGCACCCGACACCGCCGCCGTCCTCGTCCTTGTCCGCGCCACGAGCGGACGCTAGACCCGCCGGCCCGCGTACGGAAGCCCCCACGATGCGGCGAGTGCTCAGCTGTCGTCGTTTCCGGCGCCCCGAAACGACAACAGCTGAGCAATGAACGCCGGGGAGGTCCCGCACCGGCCTACAGGAGTGCCGTGAGGCGTCCGGCGTCAGCCGTCAGCCGGGGCGGATCCGGTTGACTCCTCGCAACAGCCGGAGGACGCGGGTCTCATCGACCGCGGCGCACCGCCTCGGCGAACTCGCGATGCGCCCGCTCGAACCGGTAGCGCTCGTCGGCGTACACCTTGCGCGCATGAGCGAGCCACCGGACGCGGGCGACCGGGTCGTCGTCAGCGACCACCACGCCCTCCATCGCGACGCGGCCCGCGAGCTCGAGCGGCGCGTCGTTGAGCACGAGCAGGTCGACGCCCGGCGGCATCGGGACCTCAAAGGCGGCCGGCACCGGCTAGACAAACCACGCAGCCAGGTCGAGGTCGGAGTTCGGTCGAGCGTCCCCGCGAGCCCTGCTGCCGAACAGCAGGACGAACCGCGCGCCCGCGGCACGCAGCGCGGCCAGCGCCTCCTCCGGCACGACGGCATCCACGCGCCCATGCTCCCACCAGCGGTCCAGCGGCACGGCGATCACCGCCCGCCCCCACGTCGAGTGCTGCCGCGTGGGGGTTCCGGACCGTCCCGGGACCCCCACGGGCGAGCACTCGACGAGAGGACGCGGGCCGCCTACTCGATGCGGGCGATCGGGTCACCCTGGACCACCTCGGCCTCCTCGGCCACCAGGGTGCGCAGCACGCCGGCCACCGGGGCCTCCACGTCGTAGGACACCTTGTCGACCTGGAGCTCGGCGATGACCTGGCCCGCCGCGACGGCCTCGCCGTCGCGGGAGAACCACGTCGCCACCACCCCCGTCGACCCCGGCTCCTTCGACACCACCGGGAACACGATGTCGGTCATGCACCCACCACGGACCGGATCGCGGCCTCGATGCGGGCCCGCGTCGGCAGCGCGGCCTGCTCCAGCGAGCGGGCGTACGGCACCGGCATGTCCGGGTAGGTGACCCGCGTGAACGGCGCGGACAGCGACACCCCGCCCTCGGCCAGCGTCGCCGCGATCTCACCGGACATGCCGAAGGACTTGTAGTCCTCGTCCACCACGACGACCCGGCCGGTCTTCGACGCGGACGCCACGACCGCCTCACGGTCCAGCGGCACCAGCGAGCGCAGGTCCAGCACCTCCACCGAGATGCCGTCGCCGGCGAGCTTCTCGGCCACGTCCTGGCTGTGCTGCACCGACATCGACAGCGTCACCACGGTGACGTCGGAGCCCTCTTGCACGACGTTGGCCTTGCCGATGGGAACCTCGTACGCCTCCTCCGGCACCGGCCCGATCGAGCGCGGGTTCTTGGCCATCCACGGCAGGCCCATCACACCCTTGTGGAACATGTAGATGACCGGGTTGTCGTCGCGGATCGCCGAGATCATCAGGCCCTTGGCGTCGTACGGGTTCGACGGCACCACGACCTTCATCCCGGGCATGTGCGCGAACGACGCCCACAGGCACTGCGAGTGCTGCGCGGCGTCGTTGTAGCCGCCGCCGACGGCCATCATCAGCACCATCGGCACCTTCACGTGGCCGCCGGACTCGAAGTGGATCTTGGCCATGTGGTTGTAGATCTGGTCGAAGCAGACCCCGAAGAAGTCGACGAACATCAGCTCGACGACCGGTCGCAGACCCTCGGTCGCGGCGCCGATGCCGGCGCCGATGAACCCGGTCTCCGAGATCGGCGTGTCGATGATGCGGGTCGGCCCGAACTGCTCGAGCAGCCCGCCGGTGGAGCCGAAGATGCCGCCGTACGCCCCCACGTCCTCGCCCATCACGAAGACACCCGGGTCACGCGCCATCTCCTGCGCGATGCCCTCGGACAGGGCCTTGGCGGTGGACAGTCGCCGGGTCGTGCTCGGCGCCTCGGTCACGGTCATGGCACTCCTCCCTCAGGCGAAGACGTACTCGGTCAGGTGGGCGGGGTCGGGCTCCGGCGACGCGGTGGCGAACGCGATCGCGGCGTCGACCTCAGCCTGGGCCTCGGCCTTGATCGCGGCGACCTTGTCGTCGTCCAGCAGCCCGTCGGCGCGCAGCTTGGCCTCGTACGCCGGGATCGGGTCGCGCTCGTCGACGTGGTCGAGCTCCTCGCCTCGGTACGCCTGCGCGTCACCTTCGAAGTGGCCCCACAGCCGGACGGTGTGGATCTCCAGCAGCGTCGGGCCCTCGCCGGCCCGGGCGCGGGCAACCGCGCGACCGGCCGCATCGAAGATGGCCTCGACGTCGTTGCCCTCGACCCGCTCGCCCGGAATCCCGTACGCCGCAGCACGATCGGCGTTGTCCGGCACGGACGTGGAGTGGTCGCGCGGCACCGAGATCGCCCAGTCGTTGTCCTCGATCACGAACACCACCGGCAGCTTCCACAGCGCGGCCAGGTTGAGCGACTCGTGGAACGCGCCCTGGTTCGCCGCACCCTCACCGGCGACAGCAACCGCGACGTTGTCGGTTCCCTTGCGGGAGAACGCCATCGCGTGCCCGACCGACACCGGCATGCCCTCAGCGATGATGCCGGAGCAGGAGAAGTGGTGCTCGGCGTCGAACAGGTGCATGTGACCGCCGCGGCCGTGGCCGAGGCCGCCCTCGCGGCCGTAGATCTCCGCGGTCATCTTCTTCATGTCCACGCCCTTGGCCAGGGCGAGGTGGTGCGGGCGGTGCGGCCCGGTCACGGCGTCCTCCGTGCGCAGGTGCGCGCACACGCCCACGGCCACCGGTTCCTGACCGGCGGCCAGGTGCATCTCGCCCGGGATCAGCCCCGCGCCGATGTCCCACGCGGGTGCCTTGTCCGCGTGGTAGTTCGCCCGGATCACTTCCTCGTACGTGCGGATGCGGACCATCTGCCGGTAGAAGTCCACCCGCGTGGCGTCGTCCATCGTCCCTCCAGTCGCGCGTCGACGGCGGTATGCAGGTATTCACCGGACCTGGGGAGCGCGGGGCAAGGGTCGGGATTTCAGATGGTGATCGCGGCCCGGTCGTGAGGCGCCCCCGGACCTGGGCGCCTACGGTGGCGGACGTGGACGCACCCGGTAGCGGCGACCGACTGGCGGCGCGTGACCGGGTGACGGCGCGGGTGGCGGCGGAACTGGCCGACGACCCCACCACCGTGGGCGTCGCCCGGGTGGACCTCGACCGCTACTCCCGGCTGACCGAGTGGTTCGGGCCGAAGGTGGCCACGGCCGTCGCCGACGTGCTCATGCAGCGCCTGCGCGCCGCCGCCAGTGGCCCCAACCGGGTGGAGCCGTACGGGGAGGACGGCTTCCTGCTGGAGGTCGCCGTGCCGGCGGCGGACAACGAGGCGGCTTCGGCCTGGGCCTGGGACCTGATGGAGTCGCTGAGCGCGCCGGTCGCGCTGGCCGACCTGCCCCCGGTGTCGGTCGGGTCCTGCGTCGGGCTGGCCGTCGCTGCCCTGCTGGACCGGCCGACCGCTGCGGACCTCGTGGGCGGTGCGGAGATCGCGCTCGAGCAGGCCGCGGCCCACGGGATGCGCCGCGCGGCCGTCTTCGACCCGGAGCCGGCGCAGCCGGTCGGCCGGCGGGCGACGTTGTTCGCGGACATGTACCCCGGTGTGCTCGCGGGCGAGTTCGTCGCCCACCTCGAGCCGCAGGTGTCCCTGCCCGATCGCGCGGTGGTGGGTGCGCACGCGGTCGGTCGGTGGGAGCACCCGGTGCACGGGGTGGTAGGGCCGGAGGAGTACGAGGACGAGGCCGTGCGATCCGGCCTGGTCCGCGACATCGACGACCTCGTCCTGCGATCCGCGTGCCGGGCGGTGGCGGACCTGCCGGAGGGGGTCGCGCTGACGGTCGGCGTCTCGCCGGCGGCGGTGAGCGCCCCACGTTTCGGCGAACGGGTCCAGCGGGTGCTGGCGGACAGCGGGCTGGCCGCGCGGCAGCTGGTCCTGGCGCTGCCCGTCGAGGGACTCGTCGATCTCGACGACCGGGCCGTGGAGCGGCTGTCCGGACTGCGGGCCCTGGGGGTCCGCGCCTGCGTCGACGGGATCGACTCCGCGGACGCGCTCGCGGTGGTGATCGGACGAGGGCTGGCCGATGCGGTCGCGCTGCGTCGACCGCTGGCGCTCCCGGACGGGGATCCGCGGGACGTCGGCCGGGCCGCGGTCATCGCGGCCGCGGTCGAGTCCGCCCATGCCGCGGGGATCCTGGTCGTGGCCGACGGCGTCGCGAGCGAGCGCGAGCTGGCGCGGGCCGTTGAGGTCGGGTGCGACCAGGCCCGCGGCCCCCTGCTCGGTCCGCCCGCGCCCCCACCCCCGTTGCCTGTGGT